>JBKOVB010000136.1:0-34321 GCA_046723735.1 Actinomycetota bacterium
CGACCAGGTCGCCGAGCAGGTCGAGCTGGCACGGTCGGCTGCGGTCGAGGAAGCGGTGCGGGCCGCATCCGGTGCGGCGGCAGGTGCCCCCGTCAGGCAGGCCGAGCCGACCGCTCGGGTCACGCCGAAGGCGACGCACGCCAAGGCCACCAAGGCTCCGGCGAAGGCCACGAAGGCTCCGGCGAAGGCTGTGAAGGCTCCGGCGAAGACCGCGTCATCGGCCACCACGACGGCGGCACCGGTGAAGCCGCTGGCACCGGCGAAGGCGTCCGCTGCGACGAAGGCTCCGGTGAAGGCCCCGGCTCCGGCGAAGGCCCCGGTCCCGCCGAAGGCCGCTGCGCCGGCCAAGACGCCCGCCGCGCGTCGGGCCACGGTGGCACGCATGCCGGAGGTCCCGAGCCCGGCGACGGCGCTCGAGGCCGCCGCGCCGGCGGGCTCTGCACCGCAGAAGCCGGCGGCCCCGGAGAAGGCGACGGCCCCTGCACCGCCTGCATCGCCGCCGGCGCGGCCGGCCCCGCAGCCCCCCGCGCCCAGCCCCGTCGAGGGGCTGCGCCCGACGACTCCGCCCAAGGAGGAAGGACGCGCCGGCCTGTTCCGGCGCCGGCGTCCCTGACCCCGAGCGCCGGCCGTAGCACGAACCGGGCTTGACGCGGGGGGACGACACGCGTGTAATTCTCTGCGTGTCGTTCCCCCGGCACGGAGGACGGGCCCAGCCCGCCAGCCGTCTGCGACACAGCTCGCTGCACCCGTAGCGGCACCACTCCGCAGGAGGCGTGATGATCGAGCTGGCAGTGCTCACCGGCACCGCAGCGGCAGCGGACGACTCGTTGCTCGCCTGGCAGGACAAGGCGCTGTGCGCCCAGACCGACCCGGAGGCCTTCTTCCCCGAGAAGGGCGGCTCGACCCGCGAGGCCAAGCGCATCTGCGTGAGCTGCGAGGTCAAGCAGGAGTGCCTCGAGTACGCGCTCATGCAGGACGAGCGGTTCGGCATCTGGGGCGGTCTGTCCGAGCGCGAGCGGCGGCGCCTGAAGCGCAAGGCGGGCTGAACCGGGGCAGGTCGCCCCGCCGATCTCGCGCCGCGTGCTCGGGCGGTTACGCTGGGGGCTCCCCCGAAGTCGGGTGCGCCCGCGAGACCGGCCGGCCCCCGCTCCGCCGACGCGATGGTCGCCTTCGCATGCCTCCCCGTTCCAAGCAGTCCAGCATCGACCCGCTCGCCGACCGTCGCCGGTCGCCGCGCACTCGCCGCACGCCCGAACGCCGCGTCGCCGAGCGGCCCCGGGTCGACGTCACCGCGGTGCTCGTGGCTCACGACGGTGCGGCCTGGCTGCCCGAGGCGCTGGCCGCCCTGGCGGCCTCGTCCGTCGTACCGGCGCAGGTGATCTGTGTCGACACGGGCAGCACCGACGGCAGCGCGCTGCTCATGGCCGAGGCGTACGACGAGGTGCTCCACCTCCCGCGTGACACCGGCTACCCCGCCGCCGTCGCCGCCGCCCTCGCGGCCGTTCCCGCCACCGAGTGGGTGTGGCTGCTCCACGACGACGTGGCCGTCGAGCCGGGCACCCTCGAGGCGTTGCTCGAGCATGCCGCGTCCAGCCCGTCGGCGGCGCTTCTGGGGCCCAAGGTGCGCGACTGGCACGACCCTCGGCAGCTCGTCGAGGTGGGCCTCACGACCGACGCCGCCGGGCACCGCGAGACCGGGCTCGAGCGACACGAGTATGACCAGGGCCAGCACGACGCCGTGCGCGACGTCCTCGCGGTCGGCACCGCCGGCGCTCTGGTGCGGCGCGAGGTCTGGGACGCCGTGGGCGGTCTGGACCCCCACCTGCCGGTCTTCCGCGACGACCTGGATCTCGGCTGGAAGGTCAACGCTGCCGGGCACCGCGTGGTCGTCGTACCCAACGCGGTGGTTCGGCACGTGCGGGCCGCGACCACCGGCCGCCGGCAGACGGACGCTGCTCCGGGCACCGCGAGCGGCATCGACCGACGGCACGCGCTGTACGTGCTGCTCGCCCATGCCGGAGCCTTGCGGCTGCTCGGCCTGGTGCCGCGCCTGCTCGTCGCGACTGCGGTGCGCGCGCTGGCCCTGCTGCTGACGCGTCAGGGACGGGCGGCCCGTGACGAGGCCGCAGCGCTGCTCGGCGTGCTCGGGTCACCGGGCCAGCTGCACGCGGCACGCAAGGCCCGCGCGGCGACCCGGGTGGTGTCGCAGCACCGGCTGCGCGCGCTGTTCGCGCCTCGTACCTTGCGCATCCGGGCCCGGCTCGGCGCCGTGGGCGACTGGCTGTCCGGTGGCGCCCCCGTCACGTCCAGCCTCGGCGCGCTCGGCGACCCGGGGCTCGAAGGCGTCGACGCCATGGAGATGGAAGCCGGACCCGGCCTTGTCCGCAGCCTGCTGCTGCGCCCCGGCGTGCTGCTCGCCCTGGGGCTCACGCTGGTAGCGCTGCTCGCGGAGCGCTCGCTCCTCGGCATCCACGGCACCGTGTACGGCGGGGCTCTGCTCGCACCGCCGGACGGCGCCTCGACGCTCTGGTCGTCGTACGTCGGCGCCTGGCACGACGTCTCCGTCGGCACCCGTGAGGCCGCTCCGGTCTCCACCGCGGTGCTCGCCCTGCTGTCGACGCTGGCCTTCGGCAAGCCGTGGCTCGTCGTCACGCCGTTGCTGCTGCTCAGCGTGCCGCTGGCCGGGATCACGGCGTACGTCGCCGCGGGCAACGTCGTCCGGCACCTCTACCTGCGGCTGTGGGTGACCGCGACCTGGGCCCTGCTCCCTGTGGCCACCGGCGCGGTAGCCGGTGGCCGGCTCGACGCCGCCGTGGTGCAGGTCGTGCTGCCCCCGCTGGTGGTCGGCGCCGGCCGCGTCCTGACGACCGATCCCGGCAGCAGGGGCTGGTGGCGCGTGTGGGGCCTGGGCCTCGCGCTCGGCGTCACCTGCGCCTTCGCCCCGCTGCTGTGGCCGTTGGCAGCGCTCGTGCTGCTGTCCGGCGCGATCGCCAACCTGCTCACCGGCCATCGCGGGCGCGCCCTCGCCGCGGCCCTCGTGGCCGTGGTCCCGCTGCTCGTGCTCTTCCCCTGGTCGGTCCTGGCGCTCATGAACCCGAGCCGTTTCGTCGCGGGTCAGCAACCCGCCGCTGCGGACCTGCCTGCGTGGCACCTGCTCGTCCTGAACCCAGGGGGTCCCGGCGTGCCCACGGCCCTGGTGACGGTGGGCGTGCTGCTCGCCGCGCTCGGCGGTCTCGTGCGGCAGGCCTACCGGCGGCTGGCCCACGTCTGCTGGGCCGTGGCACTGCTGGCGCTCGTCGCCGCCGCGGTGCTTGCGCGCACCCAGGTCGACGGCCAGGGCGTGTGGCCGGGGCTGGCGCTGCAGGTGGCCGGTCTCGCGATGCTCGTGTCGGCTCTCGTCGCGGCCAGCGGAGCCCAGGAGCGCCTGGCGCAGCACAGCCTCGGCTGGCGTCAGCCGGTCGCCGTGCTCGTCGCCGCCATGGCCGTGGCGGTGCCGGTGCTCGCTGCGGTCGGCTGGGTGGTCCGGGGCGCGGACGACCCGCTGCGGCGCGACGACCGGCACCTGCTGCCCGCCTTCGCCCGGGCCGAGCTTGCGGCCAATCCTGGCCTGCGTGCCCTGGCGCTGGCGCCGCGCCGCGACGGCCGGCTCGGCTACGACGTGCTCGACGGCGACGGCCGCGAGCTGCAGGAGGCCGGCCTGCGGCCGGACGCCGAGCAGCGCACGGCGCTGGACCGCATCGTGGCCGACCTCGCCTCGCCCCGCGGCTCGGACGCGGCCGAGGCGCTCTCGACGCGAGCCGTGCGGTTCGTGGTGCTCGAGTCCGGCCCGGGGCGTGACGAGCTCGCGGCAGCGCTCGACAGCCAAGCCGGTCTCGTGCGGCGCACCTCGGGGTCGGTGGACCTGTGGCGCGTCGCGGCGCCCACGAGCCGGCTCCTCGTGCTCCCGCCCGCGCTGTCCCAGGAGGCGGTCGCCGGGGAGCGGGCGCCGTCCGTGGAGCTGCTCCGCCGTACGCCGCCGCTGCCGCTGCCGGCGGGTCGTGAGGCGGCGCACGCGGAGGTGGCGCCGGGACCGTCTGGCCGGCTGGTGGTACTCGCCGACGCCCACGAGGGCGGGTGGCGCGCCACGGTCGACGGGGAGGAGCTCGTGCCCCGGAAGGCATGGGGCTGGGCCCAGGCGTTCGTGCTGCCTCCCGAGGGCGGCGAGCTCGTGCTTACCCATGCCCAGGCCGGCAGGCACACGGCGCTGCTGGTGCAGGGCGTGCTGGTGCTGGCCGTCGCCGTGCTGTCGGCCCCTGCGGGCCGGCGCCGGCACGGCCTGGAGGACGAGGACGACGAGGACCTGCTGGAGGTCGACATGGTGCGCAGCACCCGGGTGGCGGTGGCACCGTGAGGCGACCGTCGTGGGGGCTGACCCTGACCGTGGCCTTCCTGGCACTGGGTACGGCGGTCGCTGCCGCCGTGGACGCGCCCGCCACCCGTCGGGCCGAGGGTTCGTCGGTCGAGGTCGTCGGTGCGACCGCGGTGTGCCCCGACCTCAGGCAGTCCGCAGGTCTTTCGACCCGGATCAGCGTCGGGTCAGCGCCGCTGCCGGCGGGTCGCTCGGCGGACGGCGGCGCCGTGACCGTCAGCAACGTGGTGGGGCGTCGCGTCCCGCTGCCGCTCCCGGTGCAGGCCCCCGGCCAGGTGGTGACCGGGCTCGGTGCGGGTGTCGACCGCAACGCGCTCGACGTGCGGGCCACGGGTGCACTCGCGGTCGGCCTGGAGGCCGAGCAGATCACCCGGGGCGAGACCACCGCGTCGCGGGCCCGGGGCTTGGCCGGGGTGCGCTGCGCACCGCCGACGCGCGAGGCCTGGTTCCTCGGCGGCGCGACCAAGGAGCGCGACGTCAGCACGCTCGTGCTGGTCAACGTCGAGGACACCCCCGCCACCGTCGACGTGTCCGTGCTGACTCCGGAGGGGCCTGCCGACCCGCGGCCGGGTCAGGGCGTCACCGTGCCGCCGCGCGGCAGGGTCGAGATCCCCGTCGACACCCTGGCACCCGACCAGCGGCTCGTGGCCGTGCACGTCGTCAGCCGCCGCGGTCGCCTCGGCATGGCGCTGCGCCACAGCCGTTACGGCTACCCCACCTCGCTGGGCATCGACTACGTCCCGCAGACCTTGCCGCCCGCGAAGGTGGTCACCGTGCCGGGCTTCCCCAGCGGTCCTGGCTACCGCGTCCTGCTGCTGGCCAACCCCACGCAGGACGACACGACGGTGCGCGTGCGCGTGACCACGACGGACGGCCAGTTCGTGCCGGTCGGTCTCGACGAGGTGCCGGTCCCCGCGGGCCAGACCACGGTGGCCTCGCTGATCTCCCTGACGAACCGCGGCCCGCTGTCCGCGGAGGTCGAGAGCAGCACCGGTCCCGTGCTGGCGGCGGGGATGGTGATCGACACGCAGGGCTCGCCCGTACAGGACTTCGGCTACACCGCGGGGAGCGCCCCCCTCAGCGGGGACGCGCTGCTCACCGACGTGGTGATCGACCGGCCGACCGAGAGCACGCTGATCCTCACCGCCCCCGAGGGCCCGGCTCGCGTGGTGGTGCGGCCGATCAAGGTCGTCGGCACCGCCGGCGCCCCGCCGGCCCCACGCACCGTGGCCATCCCGGGCGGCCGTACGGTGACCTTCCGGCTCTCGACCTTCTACCCGGCAGGGACCTCGACCCGATTGGCGGTCGAGGTGCAGCCGGTGCCCGGGTCAGGGCCTGTGTACGCAGCCCGCTACCTGCGGGCCCGCGGGGCGCACGGCCCGCTGAGCACGCTGCTCGACCTGCAGGGTCCCGCCCAGCGCGTCCAGCGTCCCCCGGTCGTGCAGGACGTCGAGGCCGGCTACCGCTAGCGGTCCGGAGGGGGGTCCACCTGGTCGGGGCTGAGCCCCAGCAGCTCGGCCACCAGGTCCACCACGACCTCGTGGACGAGGACGGCCAGGTCGCCCGCGTCCTCGCCGCGTGCCTCCAGCGGGCGGCGGAACACCACGAGCCGGCCGCTGCGCTCACGGGTGGACGGGAGCACGAGCCCCAGCGGAACAGGGCCGCCCTCGGTGTCGTCGCTCACGACGCCGTGCAGCGGCAACCGACCCAGCCTGGTGTCGGGCACCTCCTCCACGACGACGTCGACCGTGGCCAGCGCGTGCCCCCACCGCGGCGCGAGGGCGTCCAGCGCGTCGCGCACCAGGTCGTCGAACCGGTCCCGGCGGCTGCGCCAGCCCGGCAGCCGGATCGAGGGGCCGCCCGGGACGGGTTGCGCCACAGGGGGAAGCAGCCGCCCGCGCAGCCCGCGCCCGTGCCGGTCGCGCCGCCCGCGACCTGCTCCCGCCTGCACCATCCGACCAGCCTGGCACGAGCCGGTCGAGTGACGGGCGGCCGCGACACGGGCCACCTGCTTCCCGGCGGGCCGGTGGCCCGCTAGCGTCCCGGTCCGTGAGTCCCGTCCGACGCTGCTCCCGCACCGCCTGCGCGCTGCCGGCCGTCGCGACGCTCACCTACGTGTACGCCGACTCCACCGCCGTCGTCGGGCCGCTCGCTACGTACGCCGAGCCGCACACCTACGACCTGTGCGACGAGCACGCCCAGCGCCTGACCGCGCCGCGCGGCTGGGAGGTCGTGCGGCACGACCCGGACCCGGCGCAGACCCGGATCCGCAGCAGCGACGACCTGGAGGCGCTGGCCGACGCGGTGCGGGAGGCCGCCCGGCCGGAGCGGCCTCGTCCGTCCGGCCCGCTCGCCGAGACCAGCGGGCGCCGCGGGCACCTGCGGGCTCTCCCGACGCCGCTGTAGCGCACTGTCCGGTTCGTGCCCGACACGCCGTTTCCTCAAGAACCCGGTGAGTTGGGCCGAAAGGGTGATCAACGCCAGCCCCTTCCCCTCTGGAGCCCGTCGATGTCGCTCGTCACCACGCCCGCCCGTGAGCTCGTCACCTGCGCCGCCTGCGCCAGCCGGCGGGTCACGCACCTCACGATGACGCTCACGGACGGCTCGGTCGTCGAGTTCTCCTCCTGCCACACGTGCGAGCACAAGAGCTGGACCGAGGCGGGCACCGGCCTCGACGTCTCGGACGTGCTGCGCAAGGCCCAGAAGCCCGGCAGGTAGCCACCGCCGCCGCCCATCGGGGCCGTAGCACCGGTCCCGATAGGGTCAGCAGGTGGCTGACCTCTCACGCATCGTCAAGGCCTACGACGTCCGCGGGGTGGTCCCCGACGAGCTCGACGCCGGTGTCGCGCGCGCCCTCGGGGCCGCCTTCGCCCGCTTCGTCCGCGCGGACCGTGTCGTCATGGCGCGCGACATGCGCGAGTCCGGGGTGGCCCTCGGCGAGGCGTTCGCGGACGGCGTGACGGCCCAGGGCGTGGACGTGGTCGACGCCGGCCTGGGCTCCACCGACCTGCTGTACTTCGCGGCCGGCACGCTGGACATCCCGGGTGCGATGTTCACCGCCTCGCACAACCCGGCCCGGTACAACGGCATCAAGCTCTGCCTCGCCGGTGCCCGGCCGGTCGGGCAGCAGACCGGCCTCGTGGAGATCCGCGCCGAGGCGGAGCGCTTCCTGGAGGAGGGCGTCCCTGCAGGCCCCGGTCGGGGCACGGTGACCCGCGAGGACATGCTCCCGGCGTACGCGGAGCACCTGCGCAGCCTCGTGCCCGGGCTCGACGCCCTCCGGCCGCTCACCGTGGCCGTCGACGCCGGCAACGGGATGGGCGGGCTCACCGTGCCTGCGGTCCTGGGCTCGTTGCCGCTCGAGCTGGTGCCGCTGTACTTCGAGCTGGACGGGAGCTTCCCCCACCACGAGGCCAACCCGATCGATCCGGAGAACCTGCGCGACCTGCAGGCGGCCGTACGCCGGAGCGGCGCGGATCTCGGGCTCGCCTTCGACGGTGACGCCGACCGGTGCTTCGTCGTCGACGAGAAGGGCGGCCTGGTGAGCCCCTCGGCGCTCACCGCGCTCATCGCGGCGCGGGAGCTGGAGCGCGTCCCCGGGTCCACGGTCATCCACTCCGTGCTGACCTCGCGCGCGGTGCCCGAGGTCATCGGCGAACACGGCGGCACGGCGGTGAGCACCCGCGTCGGCCACTCGTTCATCAAGGCCGAGATGGCCGAGCACGGCGCGGTGTTCGGCGGCGAGCACTCGGGCCACTTCTACTTCCGCGACTTCTGGAACGCCGACTCCGGGATGCTCGCAGCGCTGCACACCCTGGCGGCGCTGGGGACCCAGGACCGTCCCCTGTCCGCGCTGCTCGCGTCGTACGACCGGTACATCGCGTCAGGCGAGATCAACTCCACCGTCGCGGACCAGGCCGGGACGCTGCAGCGCGTCAGGGAGCAGTACGACGGGAACCCGCAGGACGAGACCGACGGGCTCACCGTGGACCTCGGCGGGGGCACGTGGTTCAACGTCCGCCCCTCGAACACCGAGCCGCTGCTGCGGCTCAACGTCGAGGCACCGGACGAGCAGACGATGACGCGGGTCCGGGACGAGGTCCTGGCCCTGGTGCGCGCCGGATAAGGTGACCGCCATGAAGCTGGACCCCGCGCTGCTCGAGATCCTGGCCTGCCCCGACTGCAAGGCGCCGTTGCGGGCCGACGAGGCCGCGGAGGAGCTGGTCTGCACCGGGTGCGGCCTCGCCTACCCCGTGCGCGACGACATCCCGGTGCTGCTCGTCGACGAGGCGCGTCGGCCGTCGTGAGCGCGGAGGAGCTGTTCGACAGCCCCTCCCAGCTGGAGGTAGGCGACCCCGACGGGATGCTGCGCCTGGTGGCCTCGGCGGCCGCGCAGGTGCGGGAGGCGGCGACGTTCTCGGTCGAGGCGGAAGTCGCCCGGCTGGCGGCGGAGGACCTGCCGCGGGCCGTCGTCACGCTCGGCATGGGGGGCTCCGGGATCGCCGGGGACGCGCTCGCCGCGCTGGCCGGCCCGACCTGCCACATCCCGGTCATCAGCGTCCGAGGGCACGTGCTGCCCACCTGGGTGGGAGCTGCCGACCTGGTCGTCGCGGTCTCCTTCTCCGGGACGACGGAAGAGACGCTGGTGGCCCTCGAGGAAGCGGTACGTCGAGGCTGCCGGCTCCTCGTGGTGGGCGCGGAGGGGTCGCCCCTCGCCGACCTGGGGCAGCGCGGGCGCGGCGTGGTCGTCCCGGTGACCCAGGGCGGCCAGCCGCGCGCGGCGTTCTTCTCGCTGACCACCCCGCTCGCGATGGCCGGCGACGCGCTGGGGCTGTTCTCGTGCAGCCAGGAGGAGGTCGAGGCCACGGCGGTGCTCCTGGAGCAGCTCGCCGTCCGGCACGCGCCGACCTCGGAGACCGTGATGAACCCGGCGAAGGGCCTGGCCCTCGAGCTGACCGGACGACTGCCCGTGGTGTGGGGTACCTCGCCGCTGACAGGGGTGGCGTCGTACCGGTTCGCCTGTCAGCTCAACGAGAACGCGAAGACGCCGGCGGTCTGGGGCACCCTGCCGGAGGCGGGCCACAACCAGGTCGTGGCCTTCGACGGGCCCTTCGCGCGGGCCTCTGACGCGGACCTGTTCCGGGACCGCGTGGAGGACGAGGAGCAGACGTGGACCCGGATGCACCTGGTGCTGCTGCGCGACACAGAGGAGCACCCGAAGGTGGCGCGCCGTGCCGACGTGGTCGCCGAGCTCGCCCGTGAGCGCGGCCTGGGCGTCGCCCAGCTGACCGCGGAAGGGTCCTCGCCGTTCCAGCGACTGGCGTCGCTGGTGGCGCTGGGCGACTGGACGTCCGCCTACCTTGCCCTGGCCGAGGGCGTGGACCCGACGCCCGTGCAGATGATCGACGAGCTCAAGAGCCGGGTCAGGCGGTGAGCGCCGGCGGCGGGACCAAGGCCGTCGTCGCTGCGCTCGGGGCGAACCTCGCGATCGCCGCGGCGAAGTTCGTGGGCTTCGCGGTGACCGGGTCCTCCGCCATGGCTGCGGAGGCGGTGCACTCGGTGGCCGACTCCGGCAATCAGGTGCTGTTGCTCGTGGGCGGCCGGAGAGCCAGGCGTGACGCCGACGAGCGGCACCCGTTCGGCCACGGCCGGGACCGGTACTTCTACGCGTTCGTCGTGGCCCTGGTGCTGTTCTCGCTCGGCGGCGTCTTCGCGATCGTCGAGGGCATCGAGAAGATCAGGCACCCGCACCACCTGGAGTCGGCAGGCGTCGCGGTCGGGATCCTGGTCTTCGCCATCGTGGCGGAGTCGTTCTCGTTCCGGACGGCGATCCACGAGACCCGGCCGATCAAGGGCGACGAGTCGTGGTGGGGCTTCATCCGGCACGCCAAGACCCCGGAGCTGCCAGTCGTGCTCCTGGAGGACCTCGCGGCGCTGGTCGGCCTCGTGCTCGCCCTGGCCGGCGTGGGCCTGTCCGTGGTCACCGACGACCCCGTCTGGGACGGCGTCGGGTCGCTCGCCATCGGAGTGCTGCTCGTCGCCGTGGCCGTGATCCTCGGCATCGAGACGAAGAGCCTGCTCGTGGGCGAGTCGGCGACCCGGGCGGCGGTGGACGCGATCAAGCAGGCGCTCGTGGACGGCTCGGACGTGACCCGGGTCATCCACCTGAAGACGATGCACCTGGGTCCGGAGGAGCTGTTGGTCGCCGCCAAGATCGCGGTGTCCCCGACGCTCGGTCTGCCCGAGGTGGCTCGGGCCATCGACGCCGCGGAGGCCCGGGTGCGGGCCGTCGAGCCGATCGCCCGGCAGATGTACCTCGAGCCCGACCTCGACCGAGGCGCCTGACGCTGCGGGCGTCGGTCGCCAGGCTCCGCGAGCCGCGCCTCTGACACAATCGACGTGCCCGCCGTACTGATGATGGGAACACCATGGACTTCAAGGTCGCCGACCTGTCCCTCGCCGACTTCGGCCGCAAGGAGATCCGCCTCGCCGAGCACGAGATGCCCGGCCTGATGGCGATGCGTGCCGAGTACGGCGAGAGCAAGCCGCTCGCCGGCGCGCGCATCACGGGCTCGCTGCACATGACGGTGCAGACCGCGGTCCTCATCGAGACGCTCGTCGAGCTGGGCGCCAAGGTGCGCTGGGCCTCCTGCAACATCTTCAGCACCCAGGACCACGCCGCCGCGGCTGTTGCCGTCGGTCCGACGGGCACCGTCGAGCAGCCGGCCGGCGTGCCGGTGTTCGCCTGGAAGGGCGAGACGCTCGAGGAGTACTGGTGGTGCACCGAGCAGGCGCTGGCCTGGTCGGAGGGCGGACCGAACATGATCCTCGACGACGGCGGCGACGTGACGCTGCTGGTGCACAAGGGCGTGGAGTACGAGAAGGTCGGGGCCGTCCCGTCGACGGGTGAGACCGACTCGGAGGAGTGGGGCGTCGTCCTCGACACCCTGCGCCGGTCGCTGGCCGCCGACCCGCAGCGCTTCACGCGGATGGCTGCCGACATCAAGGGCGTCACGGAGGAGACCACCACCGGCGTCCACCGGCTGTACGAGTTCGAGAAGAACGGACAGCTGCTCTTCCCCGCCATCAACGTCAACGACTCGGTGACGAAGTCGAAGTTCGACAACCTCTACGGCTGTCGCCACTCGCTCGTCGACGGCATCAACCGGGCGACCGACGTGATGCTCGCGGGCAAGACCGCGGTCGTCTGCGGCTTCGGGGATGTCGGCAAGGGCTCGGCCGAGTCGCTGCGCGCCCAGGGCGCTCGCGTGGTCGTCACCGAGATCGACCCCATCTGCGCACTGCAGGCCGCGATGCAGGGCTACCAGGTCGTGCGCCTCGAGGACGTGATCGAGACCGCCGACGTGTTCATCACCGCGACCGGCAACAAGGACATCATCATGGCCGCCGACATGGCCAAGATGAAGCACCAGGCGATCGTCGGGAACATCGGCCACTTCGACAACGAGATCGACATGGCGGGCCTGGCCAAGGTGCCGGGCATCCGGCGCGTCACCATCAAGCCGCAGGTCGACGAGTGGGTCTTCCCCGACGGCCACTCGATCATCGTGCTGTCCGAGGGCCGGCTGCTGAACCTCGGCAACGCCACGGGTCACCCCAGCTTCGTGATGAGCAACTCCTTCACGAACCAGACCATCGCGCAGATCGAGCTGTACACGAAGCTCGACCAGTACCCGCTCGGCGTCTACGTCCTGCCCAAGCACCTCGACGAGAAGGTCGCCCGGCTGCACCTCGACGCCCTGGGCGTGCGTCTCACCGAGCTGCGCAAGGACCAGGCCGAGTACATCGGGGTCGCGGTCGAGGGTCCCTACAAGGCGGACCACTACCGCTACTGAGCGCTCTTGCAGGAAGGCCCGCCCGTCACCTCGGGCGGGCCTTCGTTGTGAGGGGCACAGCCGTACGCCGGGAAGCAGGTGCGCGTCACTGTTCCGCCTGCGCGGCAAGGAGGGCAGCCTCCCGTCCGTCGAGCCCCCTCCGGGCTCTCCCTGGACGGAGCCACCCATGCGCAGACTGCTCGTCCCGATCGTCCTCGTCGCCGGGCTGCTCGCCGTACCCGCTCACCCGGCGCGGGCTGCCGGCACCGTCGTCTTGGACGCGACGTTCTCCAGCCCTGCCAACGGCTGGGCCAAGGTCGAGCGGTACCACGACACCGACGCCTCCTTCCCGCAGGAGGCGTACCCGCCGGACGGCCGCGGTGACCAGGAAGGCCTGCGGCTGACGTACTTCGGCAACGTGCTGCGTCCCCGGAGCAACCAGTTCCTGCTCTACTCGGCGCCGCACTGGCAGACCGGCACCAAGGCCACCCCCGTGCTGCTCGTCCACGGCGCCAACGACAACGCCGACCGGGAGTGGGCCAACCCGAACGAGACGCCGAGCGGCTGCGGGCAGACCTCCTGCCCGAGCACCGGGCTCATGCAGTACCTCGACGCCCGCGGCTACAAGGTGTTCGCGATCGGCTTCCCGCACAAGCAGGGTGACAACCTGGTGCAGGCGCAGCTCGTCGCCGACGCGATCGGCACCATCAAGAGCAAGCTCGGCGTCACCAAGGTCGACCTGGTCTGCTGGAGCAAGGGCGGCTTCCCGTGCCGCTCCTACGTCTCCTCGGTGAAGCCGACGTGGGGGCGGGTCTACCAGGGCGACGTCCGCAAGCTGGTGCTCATCGGCAACGCCAACAACGGCATCGACTACGCCTGGCGGCACGGCGCCCCCGGCGCCATCCTCATCTACCCGGAGTGCGGCGGCGCGCTGAACGGCCCCGCCGCCGTGAGCACGTACATGTGCTACGGGTTCCTCTACGACCACCCGGAGCTGAGCTATACCGGCACGGGGGCGAACAACACGTTCCCGGGCCAGCGGCAGATGCTCAAGCGGTGGGACGGCACGTACGGCTTGGACACCGCCACACAGGACTGGTACACGGTCTACTACGGCGGCTGGGGCTACACGTCCTACAGCCCGGGCATCCAGACGGCCATCAACCAGGGCTCGCTGGTCGACACGATCCGCAGCGCCGGCGTGCCGAGCGCGGTGACGACGTACCTGCTCTGCGGTGGCAACCCGTCGCTGCCGTACGTCTACAACGAGAACACCGGGCCCTCGGACGGGCTGGTCTTCCGGGCTTCCTGTGAGAGCACGACCGGCATCGCCGCGGTCGGCGGCGTGACCACCGTGCTCAGCGACAACCACCTCCAGCTCGGCTGGGGCGAGCCGGAGTCGTCGCAGATCGTGAGCTGGCTCGGGTAGGCGGTTGGGGATCTCACAACATCTGCTTGTGAGATTCACCGGCTCGCTGTGCAGGTGACAGGCCCGGGTGTGGCGTACTTCACGTCAGCGTCTCGCACCCGTTTCCGCCCAGGAGCCCTGCATGGTCAGTACCCGGACCCGCGTCGCGGCGGCGCTCGTCCTCTCCGGCGCCCTCGCCGCGTGCTCCTCGGCCCCGGCCCCGGTCGCGCTGAACCAGGGTCCCGGCGGGACCCCGGGCGTCACCACGGCGCCGGGCGGCTCGACGCCGGCGACCGCTGCCACCGGCACCTCAGGGGGTGCGACGGGCGGGGCGCCCGGGACCACCGGGGGAGCGGCGCCGGGGACGTCCGGTCAGGTCGGCACCGGCGGGACGACCGGCGGCACGTCGGGCAGCGTCGGCGGGACCGGCGCCGGTGGCCCTGTCGCCGGAAACCTGTTCACCGCGGCGCAGGAGCGGGTCGGGATCAGCCCGACCCAGATCACGCTGTGCGCGCACGCCGCCCTCACCTACGCGGCCGCGTTCAACACCTCGCCGGACGACCTCAACGTCTTCTGGACCGCGCTGAACGCGGAGAAGGGCGGCATCTACGGCCGCAAGGTGGTGCAGACCTACGAGGACGACGCCTACAAGCCCGACCAGGCCGTCATCGCCGCGCAGACCTGCGAGCAGAAGGGCATCTTCATGCTGCTCGGGGGTATCGGGTTCGACCAGATCCCCTCGGTCCGCAACTACGCCGAGCAGCACCACCTGCTCTACGTGCACCACACGGCGACCCTCAACGGCACGAAGGGCCAGCGCTACTCGTTCAGCCTTGTCCCCACCACCGAGCGGATGGGCGAGGGCTTCGCCCAGCTGGCGCAGCGGCGCTTCGCCGGCAAGAAGATCGGCATCCTCAAGCGCGACAGCGCCAACTGGGAGCCGGGCGTCGTGGCCTTCAAGGCCAAGGCCAAGGCCTACGGCCTCAAGCTGGTGAAGCCCGACGAGGCCGTGCCGCAGAACGCCGGCAACTACTCCTCGCAGCTTCAGAACCTCAAGAACGAAGGCGCGCAGGTCGTCTGGATCTGGCTCAACGCCCTGGAGACCACCAACGTGGTCCAGCAGATGCACGCGATGAACTGGACCCCGGACGTCATGGTGTTCCCGTTCAACCTGACCAGCCAGACGCTCGGGCAGCAGGCCCTCAACCCGGTGATGGCCGGGGTCGCCATGTACCCGGCGTACTCCTTCGGGGACTACAGCGGGCCGTTCGCGAGCTACGCCGACGACATGAAGCAGTTCGAGGCGCAGTACGCCAAGTACGACCCGAACGCCGACATCTCCGGCATCGGTGGGGACCTCATCTTCCTCAACTGGGTCGGGCAGAAGGCGCTGTACAAGCTGCTCCTGGCCTGCGGCAAGGACTGCACCCGTGACGCGTTCGTCCGGACCATGACCCACTACACCCAAAGGGCCGTCAGCTCCGGATGCCCCTTCGACTTCCGTGGCGACGGGCACCACGGCTCCGACTTCGTGAACTTCCTGGAGACCTACCAGTCCGGCAACGCCGTGACGGGCAAGGTCAACTGGCGCAACACCAGCGCCTGTGTGGGGAGCGACCGGTGACCGGCTTCCTCCAAGTCGTCGTGCTCGGCCTCATCTCCGCCGGGATCTACGCGCTGTTCGCGGTTGGCATCGTCCTGGTCCACCGCGGCACCAGGGTGCTCACCTTCGCCGGCGGCGAGGTCGGCACGATCGGCCTCTACCTCGCGGCCTGGCTGGTCACCGACCAGGGCGCTCCCTGGGTCGTCGGTGCGACCGCCGCGGTCGTGCTGTCGGTGCTGCTGGCGGTGGCGTTCTCGACCCTGCTGCGCCACGCCGTGGACGCTGACCCGGTCGTGCACTCCATCCTCACGGTCGGTCTCGCGGTCACGCTCTTCGCGGTCGAGATGGTCGCGTTCGGGCAGAGTCCCAAGGCGCTTGCGGGCCCGGTCCGCGGTGGCGTCGAGCTGGTCGGCGTCCACGTCTCCTGGACGCAGGTGCTGGCTCTGGTCGTCGCGGTTGCGCTGGGCTTCGGGCTGCAGCGGTTCCTGCGGCTGACCGACTTCGGGCTCGGCATCCTCGCCGCGGCCGACGACCCGGCAGCGGCCCGGCTGGTGGGCATCCCCGTGCCGCTGGTGCGTGTCGTGCTGTGGGCGGCGTCGTTCGGGCTGGCGGCGGTCGCCGCGTTGCTCGTCGAGCCGACGGTCGGCACGGTGTCCCCGGGCTACGCGAGCACGCTCTACCTCGGGGGCCTTGCCGCGGCGGTCATCGGCCGGCTCGAGAGCTTGCCCGGTGCCGTTGCGGGCGCGGTGGCGATCGGCGTCGGCGAGGCCGCCTCGGCCCGCTACCTGCACCAGTACGAGATCCCCGGCACGAGTTTTGACGTGGTTCTGCTGCTGCTGCTCGGCGTGCTCCTCTACCGGGCCTACCTGCCCGAGCTTCGTCGCCGGCTCGACGCGGGCCCGGTGAGCGCATGACCACCACGACCCTGGCCGGGCGCCTCTCTGCGCCGCGCCTGCCCGTGCCCCGCCTCGTGATCGCATTGGCGGTCGCCGTCGTGGCGCCGCTGCTTGCGGGGCAGACGTCGCTGCTGTCCCAGCCGCACGCGCTCATCCTCGTCAAGGGGGTCGTCCTGGCGCTGGCCGGTCTGTCGCTCAACGTGCTGCTCGGCTACGCCGGGCAGATCTCCCTGGGCCAGTACGCGTTCGTCGGCATCGGCGCCTTCACCACCGGTCTGGTCACCGGCGTCAACGACCTGCGCCTGCCGTGGCTGGCGGGCCTGGCCGCCTCCGCCGCCGTCGGCGCCGGTCTGGCCTTCCTGGTCGGCCTGCCCGCGCTGCGGCTACGCGGTCTCTACCTCGCCGTGGTCACCATCTCGGTCTCCTACGCCTGCTCCGAGTCGTTGTTCCGGGTCGGAGGGATCGGCGGCGGTTCTGCCGGCAAGGTCATCCCCCCGCCGTACGTCGGGACGTCCGCCCTCTCGACCAGCGTCCAGCACCTGGCCATCGCCCTGGTGCTGCTGGTGCTGCTCTGGCAGGTCGACGTGAACCTGACGCGTTCCCGCCTGGGCAGGTCGTTCCGGGCCCTCAAGGCCGACGAGGCGGTTGCGGCCTCCTTCGGGATCGACGTCGCGCGCGCCAAGCTCACGGCCTTCGCCATCTCTGGGGCGATCGCAGGTGTGGCCGGGTGCGTCTACGGCACCGCGTTCGGCACGGTGACCGGGCAGGCCTTCACCTACTCCGAGTCGCTCGCGCTGCTCGTGGTCGTCGTGGTCGGCGGGATCGGCAGCCGCGGCGGGGTGGTGTCTGCTGCGTTGCTCATGTCGGTCTACCCCGAGGTGCTGACGAGCGTGCTCGGCGACGGCGTGCGTGGCTACGACCAGGTGTTCAACGGCCTGGTGCTGCTGCTCGTCGTCGCCTTCCAGCCGCGCGGGTACGCCGGGGCGATCGCCGACGCACGCGAGCGGCACCGGCTGCGCAAGGGAGGCGAGCCTCCGTTACCCCCGACCCGGCCGCACCTGCCGGACCTGCCACGACCGGCCGGGATGCCCGCGCCGCGCCGCGTCCGGCCCGGCACGCCGGTGCTCGAGGTGCGCGACGTGAGCGTCAGGTTCGGCGGGCTGCAGGCCGTCGACGGGGCGAGCCTCGTCGTCGACCGGGGCACGATCGTCGGGCTCATGGGCCCCAACGGCGCGGGCAAGACGACGCTGTTCAACGCGATCAGCGGCGCGCTCACGCCGGACAGCGGCAGCGTCCGGTTCCTGGGCGAGGACGTCTCGGCGCTGCCGCCGCATGCCCGGGCGGCACGGGGGATGGGCCGCACGTTCCAGCTCATCGGGCTGGCCAAGGACCAGTCGGTCCACGAGAACCTGCTCATCGCGCAGCACCTCGCCGCGCCCTACGGCGTGCTGTCGGCTCTGACGACCATCGGGTCGCGCTGGCTCGAGAACGACGTGCGCGAGCGGGCCGACGCCGTTCTGGACGGCCTGGGCTTCCACCGGTTCCGGGACACCCCGGTGGGGCGCCTGTCCCACGGGCAGCAGCGGATCGTCGAGATCGGGTGCGCGCTGGTCACCAGCCCCGAGCTCGTGATGCTCGACGAACCGAGCGCCGGCATGAGCCCGGCCGCTGCCGAGGACCTGGCCCAGACCCTGCTGGACATCCGCGACCGGCTGGGCCGCACGGTGCTGCTCATCGAGCACAACGTGCCGCTCGTGCTCGGTACGGCCGACGAGCTCTACGTCATGGACACCGGCCGGGTCATCGCGGACGGGGAGCCCGCCGAGGTGGTGGGACGGCCAGACGTGGTGCGGGCCTACCTCGGGGAGGTCGTGGCATGACCCCGATGCTCGAGCTGCAGCAGGTCACCGCCGGCTTCGGGGCGGTCACCGTCCTGCACGGGGTGGACCTCGCAGTTCCCGAAGGCACCATCGCCGGCGTCTTCGGGCTCAACGGCGCCGGCAAGTCCGTGACGATGAAGACCATCGCCGGCGTGGTGCCCGTCCGCACCGGCCGGATCCTCTTCGAGGGCGAGGACGTCACGTCGCTCCCCCCGGAGAAGCGCGTTGCGAGGGGCATGGGGCACGTGCCGCAGGGACGCCAGGTCTTCCCCCACCTCACCGTGGAGGAGAACCTGCGGCTAGGCGCCTACACGCTGCGCCGTCGAGCCCGCAGCCGCTACCGGGCGGCACTCGACGGCGTCTACGACCGGTTCCCCGTCCTGCTCGACCGGCGGACCCAGCTCGCCGGAACCCTGTCCGGCGGTCAGCAGGCCTCCTTGTCGGTGGCCCGGGCGCTCATCAACGAGCCACGGCTGGTGCTCGTCGACGAGCCTTCCGCCGGGCTGTCGCCGAAGATGCAGCTCGAGCTGCGCGACGTGCTGCAGGTCGTCAAGGACAGCGGCGTGACGATGGTGCTCGTCGAGCAGAACGTCGCGTTCGGCCTCTCCCTCGTCGACACCGCCCACCTGCTGCAGACCGGCGTCGTGGTGCACACCGCCCCGGTTGCCGAGCTCGACGACGAGACGCTGGCCACGCACCTCGGCATCGGACGCGTCCTCGCGGGCGCGACCGGCTCCGCCCTCCACGCTCGCAAGGGAGCCTGATGAACAGACTGACCCGACCCGACGGTGCCCAGATCGCCTGGTACGAGGAAGGATCAGGCTCCCCGGTCCTGCTGGTCATGGGGCTCGCCTACCCCGCCGCCGCCTGGTTCCGGCAGGTGCCCGTGCTGGCTCGGCACCATCGCGTCCTGACGCTCGACAACCGGGGGGCGGGGGCGACCGGGCTGGTCGCGGGTGCGCCGTACACGGTCGAGACGATGACCGACGACTGCCTGGCCGTCCTCGACGCCGCCGGTGTCGACAAGGCCCATGTGGTCGGCATCTCCATGGGCGGGCTCATGGCGCAGGAGCTCGGGCTGTCGCACCCGGACCGGGTGCGGTCGCTGACGCTGCTGACCACGCACCCGGGGATGGCCGACGCGGTCGTGCCGGCCGAGGTCGTGGAGTTCCTCACCGCGCGGGCCGGCATGGAGGCGGCCGAGCGCGGAGAGTTCTCGATCCCGTTCAACTACCACCCCGACACGCCGCGTGCCCTCATCGAGGAGGACTGGGCGGCCCGCGAGGCCGGCACGGCCGGTCCCGAGGGCTACGCCGCGCAGGGCGGCACGGCGCTCTGGTCCGGGTTCGCGCGGCTGCCCTCGATGGCGGTGCCGACCCTAGTCGTGCACGGCGCGCAGGACCGGCTGCTGGTGCCCGCCAACGGGGAGAAGATCGCGGCGGCGATCCCGGACGCCAAGCTGGTGCTGCTGGAGGGCGCCAACCACATCCTCACCACCGACCGCACCGCCGAGGTGAACGCGCTGCTGCTGCAGTGGTTCGCCGACCACGAGGGATGAGCGCGTGACGCGGCTCCGGGCGGTCCGCAGCGACGGCGTGGGTGCGCTCGCCGAGCGGGTGCTGGCCGACCTCGACGGGCTGGTCGAGCACCTGGGCGCTGCGTACGTCGAGGAGATCCCGGAGTACGCGTCCCTCTCGCCCGGCCAGTTCGCGGTCGAGGTGCTGCCGGTGTCGCGCCGGCTGGTCACCACGTTCCTGACATGCGTCGTCGAGGGACGGTCGCCGACGCCCCGTGAGCTGGAGGTCTTCCAGCAGTCCGGGCGGCAGCGCCTCGCGATGGGCATGCCGCTCGAGTCGGTACTGCACGCCTACCGCATCTGCGGGCGGGAGGCGTGGGCGGCGATGTGCGCCGCCGTCCCGGCAGGGGAGACCGCGCTGCTCGCCGACCTGGGGTCGCGCTGGATCGACATCGTCGACCGCACCTCGTCGGTGCTCGCGCAGGCCTACCTCGCCGCGTCCCACGAGCGGCTCCGGCACGTCGACGCCCGGCGGCGGGAGCTGCTCGAGGGGCTGCTGTCGGCGACCGACCCGAGCGAGGTCGCGGCGGTGTCGCTGCGGTTCAGCACGGTGCTCGCGAGCCAGTACGTGCCGGTGCTGGTCGCGGGGGTCGGCGCGGCGGCCGGCATCGACGCGCTGCTGGCCGACGCACCGGTCGGCACCCTCGGCGGGCATCGCGGCGACCGCGTGCTCCTGCTGGTGCCGCACCGCGTCGAGGGGCTGCGTACCCGCCGTGACGTGCTCACGTGCTGGGGCCGACCGGCCTCGTGCGGCCGAGCGCTCCTCGACGAGGTGCAGCACGTCGAGAGGTTGATGCTCACGGCACTGGCAGAGGGCAGGCGCGAAGGCGCGTTCGGCCCGGACGACCTGTTGGTGGAGCAGCTGTTGCTCGGCAACGAACGCGTGGCCGGCGCCCTGCGGCGGCGCGTCCTCGCGCTGCTCGAGGCGCGCGACACCGGCGGCGTGGTCGTCCAGACGCTGCGGACCTACCTCGCGACCGGCTCGGTCCCGGAGACCGCGCGGCGCGAGCTTGTGCACGCCAACACCGTCGGCTACCGGCTCGGCCGGGTGCGCGACATCACCGGCCTCGACCCGAGGGTGCCCGAGCAGAGCGCCTTG
Organism: Actinomycetota bacterium; assembly: GCA_046723735.1. Lineage (GTDB taxonomy): Bacteria > Actinomycetota > Actinomycetes > Mycobacteriales > SCTD01 > RYN-111. The sequence goes on from JBKOVB010000136.1 coordinate 20,706, forward strand.
CTCGTGCTGGGCCTCGGCCTGCCTGCGGAGGAGTAGCTGTGAACGGCCTCATGGGCACGATGCCTCTCACGGTGCGCACGATCTTCGACCGGATGCGCACCGTGCACGCGGGAAGTGTCGTCGTCGACGCGCTCGCCGACGGCACGACCACGACGACGTACGGCGAGCTGGCGGACCGGATCCTGCGGCTGGCCACCGTGCTCCGCGACCTGGGCGTCCGGCCCGGCGACCGTGTGGGGTCGTTCGCGCACAACACGAGCCGGCACCTCGAGCTCTACTACGCCGTCCCGCTCGTCGGTGCGGTGCTGCACATGGTCAACATCCGGCTGCACGAGGAGCAGCTCGAGTTCGTCGTGGCCGACGCCGGCGACACCGTGCTGTTCGTCGACGACGACCTCGTGCCGCGCCTCGCCGGGCTGTCGCTGCCCTCGGTCCGCAGCTTCGTGCGGCTCGGCAAGGGCGTCAGCGAGGGGCTCCCGGGGCTGCTCGAGGGAGAGGAGCTCGTCGCCGCCGCCGTGCCCACGCCGGTCGAGGACCTGCCTGCGCTGTCGGAGGAGCAGGCGTGCGGGATGTGCCACACCAGTGGGACGACCGGCATGCCGAAGGCGGTCGTGTACGGGCACCGGTCCACGTTCCTGCACGCCATGGCGTGCTGCATGACGGATGGCATGCGCCTGTCAGAGGCCGAGCGGGTCCTGCCTGTCGTACCGCTGTTCCACGCCTGCGGCTGGGGCCTCCCGTACGCCGCACCGCTCACCGGTGCGGACCTCGTCATGGCGGGCTCGGACACGTCGCCCGAGCACCTGGCGCGGGTCATCGGCGAGGAGCAGGTGACCTGGGCGGCGGGGGTGCCCACGATCTGGACCGGCCTGCTGCCCCTGGTGCAGGCGCACGGAGTGCCGTCGTTGCGCACCATCGGCATCGGTGGCAGTGCGACGCCGCTGGCGCTGCTCGAGGCGTACGACGCGCTCGGCATCGAGATCCTGCAGCTGTGGGGCATGACCGAGACCTCGCCGGTGGCGGCCGCGTCGCGCCCGCGGCGGAGGCACCGCGGCCTGTCCGCGGCGGAGCTGCGTGACGTGCGGGCCAAGACCGGGACCATCTTCGCGGGCCTCGAGGCCCGCGTCGTCGGTCCGGACGGGGCCGAACTGCCCTGGGACGGCGAGACGGTCGGCGAGCTCGAGTGCCGCGGACCCTGGGTCGCCACCGACTACTGGGGTGGGGCGCCGGAGAAGTTCCGCGACGGCTGGCTGCGCACCGGCGACATGTGCGTCATGGAGCACGACGGCTACTTCAAGATCGTGGACCGGTCCAAGGACCTGGTGAAGTCGGGCGGCGAGTGGATCAGCTCGGTCGAGCTCGAGGGGGCGTGCCTCGCGCACCCTGCGGTGCGGGAGGCGGCGGTCGTCGGCGTCCGGTCGCAGAAGTGGGACGAGCGACCGGTCGTGGTGGCGTCGCTCGTGCCGGGCGCGACGCTGTCTCTGCAGGAGCTGCGGGCCTTCCTCACCGGTCGGGTCGCGAAGTGGTGGCTGCCCGACGACCTGGTGCTCGTCGAGGACGTGGCCAAGACGAGCGTCGGCAAGTACGACAAGAAGGTGCTGAGGGCGCAGCTCGCTGATCTGGTGCTGCCGTGAGCGGGGAGGCGAGCTGCCCACGGCAGCGAGCGCTGCAACGGATCGTGTGGCTGAGGACGCGGGGGGTTGTCGCGGTTGCGCTCGGGCTGCTCGTGGCGGCCGGCCTCCCGTCGTACGCAGGTCCGGGGAAACCGGCCCGGACGCGGCCGCAGGGGCCTGCGGCGTGGCGGTTCGCGCGCGACGTCCCGGTCCTGCTCGACAGCGAGTGGCACTGGAAGCTCGGTGGTTTCGGCGGCATCCGTCGGCACTACCCGCTCCGCCACGTGCCGGTCGTCTTCGTGCACGGCAACAACGTCGACGCCGCGGACTGGTACCCGGTGCGCGACGACTTCCTGCGCGCCGGATGGACGCGCCAAGAGCTTTGGGGCGTCTCGTACGGCGGGCTCGGCGGCTCGAACGGGACGGCGCTGTTCACCCCCAACCCGGAGCGCGACGCCGAGCACAAGCAGATGGGCGACAACCACACGACGTACGTCACGGAGGACGACGTCAACGTCCCGGACCTCTACCGGTTCATCCGGATGGTGCAGGCCTACACGGGGTCGCGGCGCTTCGTGCTCGTGACGCACTCGCTCGGGGACACGCTGGCGCGCAAGACCTTGCTGGTGCACCGGGAGCTGCGCCGGGACCTGGTCGCCTTCGTCGGTATCGCGGGCGCCAACCACGGCACGTCCCTGTGCCCGCCGGGCTCCGAGGGCAACGTCGTGTCGTGCGACGAGATCGCCGCGGGCACGGCGTGGCTGGCGCAGCTGAACGCCGGCGGCGAGACCTACGGACCGGCCCGCTGGATGACCGTGTACGACGGGTCCGGGGAGGGCGACCCGGCGTACGCGGGCCCGACCTACGCACAGTCCCCGCGGCTGGCCGGTGCGGTGAACCGGGAGTTCCCGCACACCTACCACAACGACCTGCGGCTCGACCCCGCGATCGTCGCGGTCTACCGGAGCTTCGTGGAGCGGTACGCGACCCTGCGCCGCTGAGACTTCTCTTCCGCGAGCCTCGCGGCCACCATGGGGTTATGACCCGTGGAGGTCAGCATGACGGATGAGGGCACGCCCATCGCCTACACCGGTCTGCCTCCGGGCGTGCCTGTGGTCTCGAGCTCGGGGCGGGTCTTCGGCACGGTGGAGCAGGTGCTCCAGATTCCGGAGCAGGACCTCTTCGACGGGATCGTCGTGGCGACCCAGGACGGGTCGCGCTTCGTCGAGCGTGACCAGGTCGACGAGATCACCACCGCCCGGGTGAGCTGTCTGCTCACCGACGAGCAGGTAGTGGCGCTGCCCGAACCCTCCGGCGGCGCCCCGGTCTACAAGGCCGACGTCAGCGGAACCGCGACGCGCGGGCGCTGGGGGTCGCGACTGCGCCGGACGCGCTGGAAGCGCACCAACTGATTTCACTCCCGGCGGTGCACGCTCACGGCGTAGTGCCCGCCGTCCTCGAACGGGGCGCGGTCCCACGTCGCGAAGCGGTCCACCAGCGCGAGGCCGGCGGCCGCGCACCAGATGTCGTACGACGGCAGGTCGACGGGCGCCTCGGGCAGTGGCAGGTGGTCCTGGTGCAGGCCGAACCCCGCGACCAGCAGGCCGCCAGGTCGTACGTGCTGGGCCAGCGACCTGACGACGGCGACCTCGGTGCCGGGGGCGACGAGCGGGATCACGTTGCCTGCGGCCACGACCAGGTCGAACGGCGGCCCGCCCAGGTCCAGTGAGGCGAGATCCGCGAGCACCCACGTCAGTCCGGGTGCGTCGTGGCGAGCGCGCCCGAGCATGGCCGCGTCGAGGTCGACACCCACCACCTCGTGGCCGAGCTCGGCCAGGCGTACCGCGACCCGGCCCGTTCCGCACCCGGCGTCGAGGATCCGGGAGGGAGCCCCCAGCAGGCTGTCCACCAGGTTGGCCTCGCCGTGCACGTCCTGCCCCGCGGCGGCCGCGGACGCGAAGTGCTCGGCGTACCGGTCCGCCCTGCCTTCCTCCCGGGACATCCCGGACCACCGGCTGTTCGACCCCATGGCCGCAGCCTAGGGGTTGACAGGTGACCAAATGGTCACGCATTCTGAGGGGGTGGACGAGGTGTTCAAGGCGCTGGCCGACCCCACCCGGCGAGCCATCCTCGACGCCCTCTTCCGGCAGGACGGGCAGAGCCTCCACGCCCTCGAAGAGCTGTTCGCGATGTCGCGCTTCGGGGTCATGAAGCACTTGCGGATCCTCGAGGAGGCGGGGCTGGTGCTGAGTCGGAAGCGAGGCCGGGAGAAGCTGCACTTCCTCAACCCGGTTCCGATCCGGCTCGTCCACGACCGGTGGGTCAGCAAGTACGCCGAGCCCTGGGCCGCAGGACTCAGCGACCTCAAGACGGACCTGGAGACAGCGATGGAGAAGGTCTTCGAGATCTACATCCGCACGACGCCGGAGCGCCTCTGGGAGGCGATCACCGACCCGGAGCAGCGGGCCAAGTACAACTTCGGTGCTCGCCAGAAGAGCGACTGGACGCCCGGCTCGCGCTTCGAGATGAGCGCCCCCAACGCCCCCACGCTGCTGGGTGAGGGCGTCAACCTCGAGGTCGACCCGCCGCGACGGCTCGTCCAGACGATGACGGCGCTCTGGAGCGACGAGGTCAAGGCGGAGGGCACCTCCCGGGTCACCTGGGAGATTGAGCCGGTGGGCGACTCGTGTCGGCTCGTCGTGACGCACGACCAGCTGCGCGAGGGCGCGCACGGCGAGCTGTACGGCGGCTGGCCGATGATCCTGTCCGGGCTCAAGACGTGGCTCGAGACGGGCGAGCTCCTCACCACGCCGGGTTCGCTGATGTACACCTCCTGATCGGGGGGTCCGCTGAGGTGAGTCACCCCCGGACGAACCCGCGCGTCACGTGCTGAACGGGACGCACTCCCTGTCGTGTCCTCGACGCAGCTCTTGCTGCTTTGACGGAACGCGGGCACCGTCGGGTGGCCAGGAAGTCGAACCACCATCACAAGGGGGAACGGATGGTTCGTCGATCGCTGTCCACTCTGCTCATGCTTCTGGCCCTCGTGGCCTACGGACCCACGGCCTCGGCCGCGACGATCCCGACTGGGGAGAGGACCTTCCACCAGTCGACGCTGGAACCGGTGTACGACGCGGCGCACGCAGGCCGGATCGGCTACCTGCTCGAGCCCGGCAAGGCGCCGATGAACGCGCCACCCGTCGCCTGGGCGCCGATCTACCTCCCGGTGTACCCCACCGGGTCGACCGCCGCCGAGACCTACCTGTGCATGCACGTGCCGGTCGAGAACTGCCCCAGCCACGGCAACGCCATCGCTGGCGCGGCGCAGGCGGTCATGCCCGGGGTCTACGCGGACGGCGTGGTCGGGCACGACCACGTTTTCGACTTCCCCGGCGGGGACGACTTCAACATCGCGTGGGAGCCGGTCGTGGTGCTGTTCACCAGCAAGGCGGCGGCAAACGAGCACCTGCTCACCGACGACGCGATCCTCGCCGCCCAGGGTCGGGGCGACGTCATCCTGATCTCGTTGCCGGACGCCACCTTCACCTGCGCCGTCGTCCCGCAGGCGCTCTGGGACCGCGCCACGCCGGTCGTCTGAGCCGCTAGTCCTCGCCCTCGCGGGCGCGCAGCAGCCGCCGCAGCGACTCCAGCCGCAACGGGTTCGCGCCCTCCTCGACCACCCACTGGTCGAGCCGGCACGACGTCCCCAGGTGGTCGCACCCGACCTCGCACTCCTCGGCCCCGTGCGCGAGGTCGGGAAACGCGGCCAGCACGCGGGAAGGCTCCAGCGCCCCGAGCCCGAACGACCGCACGCCCGGGGTGTCGATGACGACGCCGCCGCCGGGCAGGGGCAGCGCGATCACCGACGAGGACGTGTGCCGTCCCTTGCCCACGCCTGTCACCTCGCCGACGGCCCGGCGCGCGTGGGGGACGAGCTGGTTCACCAGCGTCGACTTGCCCACGCCGGACTGACCGAAGAGCACAGACACCTTGTCCTGCAGGCGTTCTCGGAGCTCGTCAACGCCCGAGTCGCGTGACGTCACCATCACCTCGACGCCCAGGGGTTCGTAGAGCGCCAGCAGCTCGCCGGGCAAGGCCAGGTCCGCCTTGGTCAGGCAGAGCAGGGGCACCAGCCCTCCGTCGTACGCCGCGACGAGGCACCTGTCGATGAGCCGCGGGCGAGGATCAGGCTCGGCCAGTGACATCACGACGACCAGCAGGTCGGCGTTGGCCACCACGGGACGCTCGGTGGTCTCGACGTCGTCAGCGGTACGGCGGAGCAGCGACGTCCTCGGCTCCACCCGGACGATTCGGGCCAGGGTGTCGGGGCCGCCCGAGAGATCACCTACGACCGCCACCCGGTCACCAACGACCACTGCCCGGCGACCCAGCTCGCGGGCACGCACGGCGTTGATGACGTGGTCGTGCACCCGGACGCGGTACCGCCCCCGGTCCACCGTGACGACCGAGCCGGCCGCGGCGTCATGGTGTCCCGGCCGGGACTTGGTGCGGGGGCGGGTGCTGCGCGGCGGCCGGACGCGGACGTCGTCCTCGTCGAGCTCGCGCGGCATCCGTCAGGCTCCCAGCAGCCCGTTCCAGGACCCGACGAAGTCGGGCACCGTCTTGCGGGTGGTCGCGATGTCGTCGACCTCGATGCCGTCGACGCCGAGTCCGAGCACGGCCCATGCCATGGCGATCCGGTGGTCGTCGTACGACGAGAGCAACGCCCCCGACAACGGCCGCGGCCGCACCTCGATCCCGTCGGGGAGCTCGGTGACGTCGCCCCCGCAACGGGTGAGCTCCTTCGCCAGCGCTGCCAGGCGATCCGTCTCCTGCACGCGGATGTGCGCCACCCCGGTGAAGCGCGAGGGCGAGTCGGCCAGCGCGGCCAGCGCGGTCAGCACCATCGTCAGCTCCGGCGCGTCGCCCAGGTCGGCCTCGATCCCGTGCAGTCCCGAGCCCTCGGACACCGTGACCGAGGTGTCGGTCCGGGAGACGACCCCGCCCATCGCCTCGAGCAGGTCCGGCAGCACAGCGCCCGGCTGACGGGTGTCGGCCGGCCAGTCCGTCACGGTCACCGATCCACCTGCGACCAGGGGCGCCGCGAGGTACGCCGCCGCGGTCGACAGGTCCGGCTCCACCGCGGCGTCACGGGGGCGTAGCGACCCGGGGGAGACCCGCCAGGTGCCGGGCGTGCTGTCGTCGACGTCCGCCCCGCTCGCGCGCAGGGCGTCCACCGTCATCGCCAGGTGCGGGGCGCTCGGCAGCCGGCCGCCGGCGTGCGTCACGAGCACGCCCTCCTCGAAGCGGGGCGCGGCGAGCAGCAGCCCACTGACGAACTGCGAGCTCTGGGTCGCGTCGACGGTCACCGCTCCGCCCCGCAGGCTGCCGTGGCCGCGCACGGTCAGGGGCAAGCCGGACGTCGTGGACAGGTCGGCGCCCAGCTCCCGCAGTGCCACGAGCAAGGGGCCGAGCGGCCGCTCCCGCACGCGCGGGTCGCCGTCGAAGGCCACGTCGCCCACTGCGAGCGCCGCGACAGGTGGGAGGAAGCGAGCCACCGTGCCCGCGTTGCCGACGTCGACCGCCGTACCCCTTGGCGACAGCGGTCCGACGACGCCGTCCACCACCCAGTCGTCGCCGTCGTCCGTGACGTCCACACCCAGCACCCGCAGCGCCTGGGCCATGAGCTCGGTGTCCCGGCTGCGCAGAGGCCGCCGTACGACGGAACGACCGCCCGCGAGGGCGGCGAGCACGAGCGCCCGGTTGGTCTGGGACTTCGAGCCGGGCAGCGACACGACCGCCCGCAGCGGCGACGCTGCGCGCGGCGCAGACCAGGGCGTGCTGTGCGACACGTCGCTCATCCTCGCAGGCCGCCTACGCCCCGTATCCTCGACCTCACGATGAAGCGCCTCGCCCCCGTCCTCGCGACGCTGCTCGTCGGTCTCTCGCTCGCGGGGTGCGGTGGCTCGAATGCCTCGCCCGCCGCGCAGCAGAGCCCGCAGCTGCAGCCCACCCCGAGCATCTCCGCCTGCCCGAAGGCCAAGGGCGGGGGTTTCGCGTGGCCGAAGGACATGCCGTCCGACCTGCCGCAGCCGCCGCACGCGCAGCTCGTGAACGTGAGCCGCGCCAACGGGCTGACCATCGCCCGCTTCAGCACGCCGAGCTCGCTGCAGGAGAGCGTGATCTTCGTCGTGCGCTCCGTGCAGCAGGCCGGCTACACGCTGGGTCGCGGCGACGCCGAGCCCGCCGAGGCCGACGCGCCTTTCGGGAAGGACGACCTGCGCGGCGTCTACAAGATGCTGGTCCGGGAGAGCTGCGTCACGGACTGGCTCGTCGCGACCACCAAGGTGCGGCCCAACGGCACCAGCCCGCTGCTGCCGACCCCCTCGCACGGCCCCAGCTCCCACCCGCTGCCCTTCGGCTAGCGCCATGGACGCCGGGGTGCTGCTCCAGGTCGTGCTGGCCGGGTTGTCGACCGGCGCCGTCCTCGGCCTGGTCGCCCTCGGGTTCACCCTGGTGGCCGGCACCGTCCGGGTGCTGCACCTCGCGCACGGCGACGTGGTGGTCGCCGCTGTCCTGACCGCCGTGCTCGTCGTGGTGGGCCGTACGCCGGTCGCCACCGTTCTCGGCCCGTTCCCCTCCGTCACGTTCCTCGTGGTGGCCCTCGCGGCCGGCGCGCTGCTCTCGCTCGGTGTCGCCGTCGTGGTGATCCTCCCGATGCTTCCCGACCCGGTCCGTGGGCGGGCCGGGGACGTCATGGGCTGGGTCGCGGGCGGCGTCGCGGTCGGGCTGCTCCTGCGCGCCGGCCTGGGTCTGGCGCTGCCCGAGCAGGGCTACGCCGTCCCGGACCCCCTGCGGCTCTCGTCGCTGACCGGCGACGGGCTGCTGCACCTGCCCGGCGGCAGCACGCTGCCAGCCCGGGTGCTGGGCGTGCTCGCGATCGGTCTGGTCGTCGGCCTGCTCGCCGAGCAGTACCTCGAGCGCTCCCGCCTGGGGCACGCGCTGCGCGCCGTCGCCGACGACCCGGACAGCGCCGTGCTCTGCGGCGTCGACGTACGCCGGGTGGTGCTCGTCGCCTTCGCCGCGGCCGGCCTGCTGGCGGGCCTCGCGGGCGTGCTCGACGCGCCCGGGCGCGCGGTGTCGGTCGACGACGGCGTGGTGCTGGGGCTGGGCGGGATGGCGGCCGCGGTGCTCGGCGGGCTGGGCTCGCTGCGCGGCGCGCTGCTCGGCGGACTGGCCGTCGGTCTCACGCAGTCGGTGGCGGTCTGGGCCTTCGGCGCGGCCGTGCAGGACCTCGTGCCTCTGGCGCTGCTCGTGGTGCTCCTCGCCGCTGGACGGCGGACGTGAGCGCGCTCGACCTCGCGCAGGCGCTGTGGCTGCTCGTTGCCGCCGTCGGCCTGTCGCTGTCGGTGTCATGGGCCGCCATGCCGGTGCTCGGCATGGGCGCCTTCGTCGCCGTCGGCGGCTACGGCACCGCCCTGCTCGGTCCCGGCGGGGCCGGCTGGCCGCTCGGCCTCGCGGTCCTCACCGCGGTCGCGGTCGCGGCCGTGACCGGGCACCTCGTGGCGCGTGCCGCCAGCCGGCTCGAGGGTGCGCCGTTGGCGCTCGCCACGTGGGCGCTCGCCTGGCTGGTGCAGGTCGCGCTGCTCAGCTACCCCGATCGCACCGGCGGCGTGGACGGGCTCACCCGCCCGGCACCCGCGCACCTGGTCTCGCCCGTGCTCGGGCTCGACGTCGAGCTCACCCCCCGGGTGCACGTGCTGCTCGCCGGAGGCGTGTGCGTGGTGCTGCTGCTCGGCCTGCGCCGGTTGGGTCAGGGACCCGGCGGGCTGGACCTCGCCGCGCTGCGGGAGGGGCCCGCGCTGGCCGCCGGGCTCGGCATCCCGGTGGCCGCCCGACGGCGCACCGTCCTCACCGTCACGGCCGCGCTCGGTGCGCTCAGTGGCGCCGGAACCTTGGTGCTGCTGGGTCTCGTCAGCCCGTCGGACGTCGACCCGACCTTCTCGCTGGAGCTGCTGGTGGCGGTGCTGCTCGGCGGGACCGCGCGCTGGTGGGGCCCGGTGCTCGGCGTCGCGGTGCTCACGGCGCTGCCGCACGTCGCCGACGGGATCGCCCACGGCGCGGACGTGGACGCCGAGCGGGCACGCGGAGTGCTGACCGCGGCGCTCCTGCTCGGCGTGCTGCTGCTCCGGCGTCTCGTGGCGGCCCGCTTCCGTCGTACCGGCAAGGCGCCGGGACCCGCCGCCGCCGTCGCACCCGGCGCACCCCACCACCCGGGCGACGTGCTGCTGCGGGCGGAGCACGTGACCGTCGCGTACGACGGGGTGCTGGCCCTCGACGACGTCGCCCTCGACGTGCGCGCCGGCGAGGTGCACGCGCTGGTGGGCCCGAACGGCAGCGGCAAGTCAACGCTGCTCAAGGTGCTGGCCGGTGAGCTCGCCGGCGGCGAGGTCGAGGTGGCCGGACTCCCGCACCGCGCGCGAGGACCCCAGGACCGGGTGCGCGCCGGGATCGCCCGCACGCCGCAGCAGACGGTGGTGCTGGCGCGGCTGCCGGCGGAGGGGCAGGTCGCCGTGGGCGCCCGAGGCGGCTCGCGTGAGCGCTGGGCGGTGCTGCGGCACCTGCTCGCGACGCCGTCCTCGCGCGCGGACACGCTCGGTCCGGCGGTGGACGGAGCGCTCTGCGACACCGGGCTGTCCCATCTGCGTGAGGCGGACACGAGCCGGGTGGCAGCCGGCGACCAGCGCGTGCTGCAGGTGGCCCGCGCGGCCGCCACCGGCGCTGCCGTGCTGCTGCTCGACGAGCCGGCCGCCGGCATGACGAGCGCCGAGCGGACGCGCCTGCGGACTGTGCTGCGCCGACTTGTCGGGAACGGCACGGGCGTGCTGCTCGTCGAGCACGACATGCGCCTGGTAGGGGACGTGGCCGATCGTGTCACCGTGCTCGATGCCGGCCGGGTGCTGTCGACAGGAACCATGGAGGCGGTGCGCGAAGACCCCGCGGTGCGGCGCGCGTACCTGGGCGACGAGCCCGTCGAGAAAGAGGTGCACGCGTGAGGCGCTCGGCTGCGGCCGCGGTCGTCGCCCTGCTGGCAGCCGGCTGCGCGTCGGCCGGCTCGGCGGGGCCGAACGACGAGGAGCTCGTCGTGGTGTCGGCGCCCGTCTCCACCCAGCCGTGGGTGGGAGAGTTCCTCAGCAAGGGCGCCCAGCTGGCGGCGAAACAGGTGAACGCCGGCAAGGGCCCGCACGTGCGCGTCAAGGTGCTCGACAACGGCGGCTCGGCGCAGACTGCGGCGGCCAACGCCCGGCAGGCCGTCGACGAGGGCGCGGTCGCCCTGATCGTCGACGGCGTCGGGGCGCAGGCGGTCGCGGCCGTGACCGACCCGGTGAAGCTGCCGGTGTTCGTCGCGTTCGAAGGCGGCGAGTCGTTGGTGGACCCGGTGAAGCACCCGTCGCTGTTTCGGATGGCGCCCGCCAACGACGCGATGTGCCGCCGGCTGGCCGACTACGTCGCCGACGTCCAGCGCGGGAAGTCGGTGGCGCTGATCGCCGACGACTCGACGTACGGCCGCGAGGGCATCCGCTGCACCCGGGCCGACCTGCTCCACGACGAGGTCCGGGTCGTCTCCGACCAGACGGTCCCCGAGAGCGCGGCGGACGTGAGCGCACAGGTGCTCGCCGCCCGGCGCAGCGGCGCGAAGGTGCTCGTCGTCTGGGCCCGCCCCGCGGGCGTCGCCTCCGTCCTGCGCACCGCCCGCAGCAGCGGCTGGGACATCAAGGTCTACACCGGCCCGACCGGGGAGGACCCGCTGGTGCGGCAGCGCCTCGCCGACCATCCGGCCTGGGTGGACGGGATGACCTTCGTGTCGTTCCGCATCACCAGCGAGATGGGTGGGGAGCCGTTCGCGGCGTACCGCGCGGCGTACGAGAAGGCCTACGGCCCCGACAAGATCGGCGTGATGGCCGGCGGGCGCGAGGTCGTGATGCCGCCGGACTGGTCGATGTACCCCTACGACGCCGTCAAGCTCATGGTTGCGGCCATCGACCAGGCGGGTACGACGGAGCGTGGCAGGCTGTTCGAGGCGCTGCTGCACACGACCATCACCGGGGCCAACGGGGACGAGCGTGGCTTCGGCCCCGAGGACCGCGAAGGGGTGAGCCCGGACGACATGTACTTCGCCACCTTCACCGACATGCGCTTCCACCCGAACCACGACGACCTGCTGTCGACCAACCTCCCTGAGGTCCCGCAGTAGATGTGCGGCCGCTACGCCTCCTCGCGCAAGCCCGACGACCTCGTCAGCTACTTCGAGGTCCAGGACCCGCCTGAGGACGCCGTGCCGCCGTCGTGGAACGTCGCGCCGACCGACCCGGTGTACGCCGTGGTGCAGCCCGACACCCGTCAGCTGCGGGTGGTGCGGTGGGGGCTGGTGCCGTCGTGGTCCAAGGACCCCAAGGTCGGGGCGCGCTACATCAACGCGCGGCGCGAGACCGTCGCGACCACGCCCGCGTTCCGCAAGGCCTACGCCAAGCGCCGCTGCCTGCTCCCGGCTGACGGCTACTACGAGTGGAAGCAGGAGGGCGGGGAGAAGCAGCCGTACTTCCTGACCCTTCCCTCCGGCGAGCCGCTGGCCATGGCCGGCCTGTACGAGCACTGGAAGGCGCCCGACGGCAGCTGGCTGTCGACGTGCGCCGTTCTCACGACGAGCGCGCCGGACGACCTCGGGGAGATCCACGACCGCACGCCGCTGCTGGTGCCGCGGGAGGGCTGGGACCTGTGGCTCGCGCCCGAGGTCGAAGCGCCCGACGCGCTGCTCGTCCCGGGCACGCCGGGTGTGCTCGACGCCTGGCCGGTCAGCAAGGACGTGGGCAACGTCCGCAACAACGCGGCGTACCTGGTGGAACCGGTCTAGCTACATCCCCGCCTGGACGGGCGTGATGGAGTCGGCTACCAGGCCGTGCGCCTCCCGGTGCACCTTGATCGCGGCCTCCGCGTCAGGCGCCTCCACGAGGCAGAACACCTTGCCGGAGTCCTCGTTGTACCAGTACTGCTGGTAGTGCACGCCGTACTGCCCCTCGGTCGCGAGGTCGGCCTGGTGGGCCTGCTCGACAGCTTCCTTGGTCAGTCCGTCCACGTGCTCGTGCACGTCCATGAAGAGCGGCATCTCGTCGTACCCCCACTCGTGACTGTCAGGTCGTCCGGGGTCAGGGAGCGTTCGGTCTCACGAACCTAGGAGTGATCGCGCACGGCGGTCAACGTCGGGTGAGCCGGGAAGGGTGCAGGTAGCGCGCGGGTCCGACAGCCCGGCACCGCTGTCCACGGCGACTTTGCCTGCAAACAAAGGAGAAACGGCTGTCCGTTCTGTCGGACCCGCCCCCTATCGTGACGCCATGACCACCCCGGCTGCCGCTCTGGACGAGGCCGTCGACGCGGTGTGCGCGACGGACCTTGCGGGGCTGTCGGCGCGGGAGCTGCAGGAGCTGATCAGCCAGGCGAACGTGGCGGTGGGGCGGCTGACCGGGGTGCGGGACCTGGCCCTGGGCCAATTGCAGGCGACCAGCGGTGGGCTGCTGCCGGTGAACCCGGACCGCGACCCGGATCTCGCCGGGTTGCTGGAGCTGACCGATGTGCGGTCCTGGTGGCGTGACACCGCGGTGCTGACCGGGCAGCAGGCCGGTTCCGACGTACGCGACCTGGATGGACCTGCCCACCGCCGGCGGGCAGCGGCCCTCGGTGACGTACGTGATGAGCGAACGCTGGGCCGCCGGGGTGGCGCCGCTGCCGTTGCTCGAGCAGCTGGGCTGCTCGACGCACCCGAGTGCCGCGATCGACCACACCGCCTCCGGGGCCTGGACCGGACCCCAGACCCGGGCTCGGCTCGAGACCGTGCTGTGCGACGCCCGGATCAGCCGGCTGCTGCTCGACCCGACCGGCACCATCGTGTCGCTGGAATCGGTCAAGGACGAGATCACCCTCGCCCAGCGCCGCGCCGTCTCCGCCCGC
>JBKOVB010000081.1:0-15340 GCA_046723735.1 Actinomycetota bacterium
GCTCCTGCTCGCTCAGCGACGCTCTCATCGCTTGCCCCCCGGATGTCCCGTTCTGAGGCACTGCATCCGGGCGGGCAGTGCGTCGCTTCTAGGCAGATAGGCCCGGTATCGTGGCCAAAAGGGAGTGGTCAGCGAGGCGGCGCAGGAGGTGGGCGTCGCGGACCGCCACGCCCTGCCCGTCGTTGTTGAAGTAGGCGAACACCTCCTCGTCGGGCAAGAAGGCGGCCTCGACCCTTCCCAGCCAGGAGCGCAGGGAGGAGCGGCCGTAGGACCACCCCGGGCGCGCGCGGCCGTGGTGCAGGCGGACATAGCCCCACGACGTGGTGCGCCACAGCGGCGTGACCGGACGGCTGTCGCGGTCGGCCCAGCACAGGGCAGCACCGTGCTCCCTCAGGACGCAGGCCACCTCGTCGGTCCACCAGGACGCGTGCCGAGGCTCGACCGCGACCCGGACGTCGCGGGGGAAGGCGGCGAGGCACGTGGCGAGCCGCTCCGGGTCGACCTTCAGGTTCGGCGGCAGCTGCAGGAGCACCGGTCCCAGCGCGTCGCCGAGGCCACCGGCTGCCTCCATCAGCCGCGCCACCGGCTCCTCGGGCTCGGAGAGTCGCTTGAGGTGCGTGAGGAACCGGCTGGCCTTGACCGCCATGACGAAGCCGTCGGGCACCGAGCTCCGCCAGCGCTCGAAGGTCTCCCGGGACGGCAGCCGGTAGAAGGCGTTGTCGCACTCGACCGTGTCGAAGTCCTGGGCGTACGCCGACAGCCAGGCGCGCTGGGGCACGTCGCGCGGGTAGACGACGCCGCGCCAGTCGCGGTACTGCCACCCGCAGGTCCCGATCCGGAGGGGCACGGCCTCGCCGTACCCGCACGGCTGCGGCTCAGACGTCGACCGTGACGGAGCAGCGCCACCCCTGCTCGTCGGGCTCGAACGCGAGGCCGGACAGCGCTACGGCCTTCGGCACGCTGCCGACCCGCTCGGCGGTGCGCGCGTCGACCACGTCGAACCAGCCGTGCAGCCCGTCGGCGAGCTCGAGGTGCGTGGCCACCGGCGCCTCGTCGCGGGCGTCGAGGAGGAAGATCACCTCGTCGAGCAGCAGCGCCAGCGCCTCGCGGTCGGAGGCGACGTCCAGGTGCACCGGGTGCCGCCGCGCCGGTGCGGCGTCGGAGACGTCCAGCACGCTCGTCACGAGGGCCGCGACGGCCTCCTCCAGGCAGCCCTCCCGGGTAGGCGCCCAGGCCTCCAGCGCGACGTCCGCGGTGTGCGGCACGGTGCGGTGGCCGCGCATCAGCCCTTGACCACGCCGATCGGCCGCAGCCGCGCCACCCGCCGGGCCAGTCCTGCGCGGTCGCACACGTCGACCACCTCGTCGACGTCCTTGTAGGCCATCGGTGCCTCCTCGGCCAGGCCGCGCAGCGACGAGGCGCGTACGGCGACGCCGTGCTGCTCGAGCTCGGACCGGAGCGCGGCGCCGCGCACCTGCCGGGTCGCGCCGTGCCTGCTCAGAACACGCCCGGCACCGTGGCAGGCCGAGGCGAACGCGTCGTTGCCGTCGACCCCCGCGAGGACGTAGGACGCCGTGCCCATCGACCCCGGCACGAGCACCGGCTGCCCGTGGGGGGCCAGGTCCGCAGGCAGCTCCGGATGGCCGGGAGGCAGCGCCCGGGTGGCGCCCTTGCGGTGCACGCACAGCGTGCGCTGCCGGCCGTCCGCCTCGTGCGTCTCGAGCTTCGCGAGGTTGTGCGACACGTCGTAGAGCAGCTCGAGCGAGCAGCCGAGGACCGTCGTGAACGCGTGGCGCGCCGCGTCCCCGAGCAGCTGGCGGTTCGCGCGGCCGAAGTTCGCAGCGGCAGCCATCGCCCCGAGGTAGCGCCGTCCTTCGGGCGAGTCGACCGGCGCGCAGGCGAGCTGGTCGTCGGGCACCGAGATGCCGTACGCCGGCATGGCGGCCAGCATCCGGCGTACGTGGTCGGTGCAGATCTGGTGGCCGAGACCCCTTGAACCGCAGTGGATCATCACGCACACGCGGCCCGGTACGAGACCCCAGGCCTCGGCGGTCCTCGGGTCGTCGACCCGGTCCACGACCTGCACCTCGAGGAAGTGGTTGCCCGACCCGAGGCTGCCCACCTGGCCGAGGCCCCGCTCGCGGGCCCGCTCGCTCACAGCGCCGACGTCGGCGTCGGTGACGGCCCCGCGGTCCTCGCAGTGCTTCAGGTCCTGCGGGACGCCGTGCCCCTCCCCGACGGCGTAGCGGGCGCCGCCTTCGAGCAGCCGGTCCAGCTGGGCGGTTCCCGACAGCTGCCACACCCCACCCTTGCCCATGCCCCGTGGCGTGGCCCGGTCGAGGGCGTCCATGAGGTGCTCCTTGCGCCGGCCGAGCTCGTCGGCAAGCACCGGCGCGAGCAGCAGTCGGACGCCGCACGAGATGTCGAACCCCACACCTCCCGGCGAGACCACGCCGCCCTCGGCCACGTCGGTCGCGGCCACCCCGCCGATCGGGAAGCCGTAGCCCCAGTGCACGTCGGGCATCGCGAGGGACGCCGTCACGATGCCGGGCAGGGTCGCCACGTCGGCGACCTGGTCGAGCGACCGGTCGTCCTGGGCGGCAGGCAGCAGGCGGCGGGAGGCGAACACCAGCCCGGGAACGCGCATCTCGCCGATGGGGTCGATCCGCCAGCGGTACGCCGACTCCTCCCGCACCGTGGCGCGGGTGCGCAGCCTCGTCACGCCTCCACTGAACCTCCGGCAGGAGAGAGGCGGAAGAGGCAGGAATCTAGGGCATCCTTCACGAAACGTTCATGAACGCCGACCGACCTCCCGGAGCGCCCCGTGCCCGTCCCCCGTCGCGCCCTCACCGCCCTGACCGCGCTCTCGCTCGTCGCGGGAGGTGTCGTGCTCGCCCGGGCGGTCACCTCCTCGTCGGGCGCGCCCAAGCCCGAGGCGCGGCTTGCCGGCGACGCCCGCTTCCTGCAGATGACGGGCGGACCAGCCGGTACGCCGGAGGCCGAGGTGCACGAGGAGGGGACGACCCGCGCGGCGGCGGCCGCGAAGCCGTGCACGGCCAGTCCGAGCACGCTCGCGACGGCGCCCAACGGCTGGTGCCTGAGCCCTGCGGGGCGCAGCGTCGGCGTGCTGCGCTTCCCGCTCGGGCTCGTGCCGACCTCGAACGGCAAGATCGTGGTGACCTCCAACAGCGGCGGTGTGCAGGGCCTCACGGTGGTGGACCAGGCGACGCTGCAGGCGACGCCGCTGCCGGCCGGCAACCTGTTCATGGGGCTCGCGGAGACCGCGGACGGCCGGGTCCTCGCCTCGGGCGGCAACGCCGACCGGGTGTTCCGGTACCGGTGGGCCGGTGACGCGCTCGTCGGCGAGGACCTCACCGAGAACGCCACCGTGCCGGTCGGCGCCGCCCTGAACGGCGTGACGAGCCGCGTCGCGGGGACTCCGCAGGGGGTGCCGGCTGTCGACGGGATCCCGGTCTCGGCGTACCCGGGCAACCTCGTGCGCTACGGCCGGTACGTGCTCGCCGCTGGCACCCTGAGCGAGCCGAGCAACGGCGCCTGCCCGAGCCGGCAGCCCGTGTGCGGCCGGGTGACCGTCATCGACACCACGACCGACGCGGTCGTGTCCCGCGCCGCCGTCGGGCTGGACGCCTACGGGCTCGCCGTCGACCCGGTCCGCAAGCGGCTGTACGTCAGCAACTGGGCCGACGAGGCGGGCCGCGGCCGGGGGGTCGGCACGGTGTCCGTCGTCGACCTGCGCGACCTCCTCCACCCGCGCGAGGTCGCGGTCGTCCGGGTCGGGCACCACCCCTCGGCGGTGCAGCTGTCGGCGGACCGCACCCGGCTTTTCGTGACGAACACCAACGACGACTCGCTGTCGGTGCTCGACGTCGCGCACACGCCGCGGGTGGTGGCCACCGAGTCGGTGCGACCGGTCGAGGGACTCCCTGTGGGCGCCCACCCGGACGCATTGGCGCTCGCACCCGACGGCCGCACGCTGTTCGTGGCGCTGGCCGGGATGAACGCCGTCGAGGTCCGTGACGGCCGCACCGGTGCGCGCGTCGCGGGCCACCCGGTCTACATCCCCACCGCCTGGTACCCGTCGGCGCTGGCCGTCACGGGCACGGCGAAGCACTACCGCCTGTGGGTCACCAACGCCAAGGGCACCGGCCCGGGGGCCGGCTACAACGGCAGCGTGCTGCTCAACGGCAGCAGCAGCAACGGGATCCTCTCGGTGGTGGACCTGCCGGTCCCGGCGAAGACGGCGAACCTCTGGACCGACCAGGTCGTGCGCAACGACCACCTCGACGACGCGCACGTCAGCCCGTGCTCACGCGACCGCGGCGTGCGGATCTCGCAGGTGCTGTGCCCCCCGAAGGGCAAGCGGTCACCCCTGCGGCACGTGGTGTTCGTGGTGACGGAGAACAAGACCTTCGACCAGTACTTCGGCGACCTGCCCCAGAGCGACAACGGCTACCGGGCGGACCCGACGTACGTCCTCTACGGGCAGCAGGTCACGCCCAACCACCACGCGCTGGCCGAGCGCTACAGCCTGGGCGACAACTTCTTCTCCGACGCCGAGGTGTCGGTGACCGGGCACTCCTGGACCTCCGGCGCCGTCGCGACGGATCACAACGAGAAGACCTGGCAGGCCGACTACGACCAGGGCATCCGCGGCTCGCACGGCAACGGCGACCCGCTCAAGGGCTCGGTCGCCGGCTCGCAGGGCAAGGCGATCCAGGACGCCGAGGACGAGCTGAACGACCCCGAGGGCGGCTACGTCTTCGAGGCGTTCCGCCGGGCGGGGGCGACGCCGCCGAGCGACCACCCCGGCCGGCTGTCTATGGCGATCTACGGCGAGCACACGGCACGCGCGTCCGGGAGCATGGACGCCTACCAGGCACCGGGCTGGAAGGACGGCGACATCGCCTACTCCGACAGCTGCCGCGTGCTGACCTTCCGCGACGGGGTCGCGCCCGACGGTCCCTCGCCGGCGTTCGCCGCGGGCAGCCCGCCGGCCGGCATCGCCACCGACGACTGCAACGGCCGGAAGCTCGCGAGCGCCTTCACGCTCAAGCACTGGGCGGATGTCTACCGCAGGACTAGGCGCGACATCATGCCCAGCTTCATCTACATGTCCCTGCCCCAGAACCACACGCTGGCCACGACGGTGGGCAACCCGACGCCGCAGTCGATGGTGGCCGACAACGACCACGCCCTCGGGCTGCTCGTCGACGCACTGTCGCACTCGCCGTTCTGGGCCTCCACCGCAGTGCTGCAGACCGAGGACGACACGCAGGTGGCAGGCGATCACATCTCCGCGTTGCGCGACTACCTGCAGGTCGCGAGCCCCTGGGCGAAGCCCGGCCCGAACCACCAGTGGGGCTCGATGCCCGCGGTCCTGCGCACCATCGAGCAGGTCTTCGGAGTCACCCCGATCAGCCTCTTCGACCGGCTCGCGATGCCGATGCACGAGGCGTTCCTGCCCACGCTGTCGAGCCGGCCCGACCTCAGGCCGTTCGACGTGGTCCCCGCGCAGGTGCCCTTCGACATCAACCAGCCGGACGCGGTCGGGGCGGCGCTGTCCGCGACGCTGGACTTCTCGACGTACGACCGGGTCGACGAGCAGCTCCTGAACGCGATCCTCTACGCCGACGTGCGACACCAACGGTTGGTGCTGCCACCGCGATGACCGCGAGGAGCCGACCGGGCAAGGACCCGGTCGGCTCGTCGGGCCGCTGCGTCAGGGCAGCCGGATCACCTCGATCTTCGAGGTCCCCTCCGTGGTCTTGGGCATCGGGACCCGGATCTCGAGGATGCCGTCCTTGTAGGTCGCCGAGACGTCCTTGTCGCTCACGCCCGCCGGCAGGGGCAGCGTCCGCTCGAACATGCCGTAGGAGAACTCGGTCCGGTAGGCCGTCTTCTCCTTGTGCTCGGTGCTCTCACGCCGCTCCGCCCGGATGTGCAGCATCCCGTCGTGCATGGAGATCTCGACGTCCTTGCCAGGGTCGATACCGGGCATCTCGGCCCGGACCACCAGAGCGTCCTCCTCTGCGAACTCCTCGATCCGCACGCTCTCCTTCGAGAGCAGCGCTTCGCGGAGCATGGTGCCGGGGAACCACCGGTCGTCGAACAGCTGGGAGAACCAGTCGCTGACATCCATCCCCGTCGACGGTCGCTTGGTCAGCATCGCCATCGTCTTCACCTCCTCCCACCACCCACACAACCCCCCTAAGCCACAAGACGCCAGGGTCGAAGGTCAGATCTCCTGGTACGACGCGGAAGTCGCCCTCCTCCGCCACCAGCGGGTGATCTCCGGAGCGTGCCGAGGGGCAGGACAGCACCGCGTCGACGACGGCGGCGAGCAGCGCGGCGACCCAGAGCAGCAGTGCGAGCGGGTGGACGAGCTGTCGGTCGTGCGCAGGTCGCGCAGCAGCAGGCGCAGCGGTTCGTGCGGGTCGGGCAGGGGAGTCGTCGTCATCAGGACTCCCTCCTCGCTCCCGTCCACTCAACCGCGCGCGGCCCCGGCCGGGGAACTGCCGTTCGTCGCGAAGGCGTGCAGTCCCTCGAGCGCCCGGCGCACCACGAGGTCGGTGAGGTTCTCGCCCCGCACCACCGACGCGGGGTGCGGCATCTGCCGGTCCCCGAGGCGGTAGGTCACGCCGTACATCGCCAGGCGGATGCCGAAGACCTGCTGCGCCTGACGGTGCAGCGCGAGCCAGTCGCTGGTCACGTCGGGCGCGTCCGGGACCTCCACGCCGGTCGCCAGCGACTGCACCACCCTCAGCACCCCGCCCGCGACCCGCGCCTCGGCCTCCCACGCCGCGAGCCAGGGCTCGAGCTCACGCTCCCAGGCGGGGTCGAGACCAGAGCGGCAGCCGGCCTCGAGGTAGTCCAGCAGCCGGCTGTCGCCGAGCAGTCCGGGGTCGACCCACGAGGCGAGCTCCGGGTCGGGGCCGGGGCAGGTGAGCCAGGACCGGCAGGCACGGGCCAGCGGCAGCAGCCCGGGGAACCCGTCGAGCACCGACCGCCACGCCTGCTCGCGGTCCTCGTGCGGGTCGCGCCAGTGCCGGGCGGCGACCGCGAGGCCGACGCGGGTAGCGCGCGGCAGGCTCATCATGTTGAAGCCCGCCCCGGCCACGGCCTCGCGCAGCGCCGGGTCGCGCGCCGGCATCGGCCCGAGGTGCACCACCGAGGACATGCCGAGGTCGTTGACGGGCCAGTTGTCGCAGAAGAGCAGGGGGTGCCCGAGCTCCGCCGTCAGGCGCGCGGCGTCCTCGGCGGTCACCTCCGGGCTCGTCACGGACGGACCGGTCCAGGCGATGGCGACCTCCGGCGGGAGGGCGGCCGCGAAGCCCCGGAGGTACGGCGTGACCTCGCTCATCGCGTAGTCGGTGCCCACAGTGAGCCAGCGGACGTCGTCGGGGAGGGCGGCAACCGCAGCCGCGACCCCGCGCCCGTGGCTGGCGCCGTGCTCCTCGCCGCCCGGTGCCACGTCGTCCCAGTAGACGCCCAGCGAGCGGACGCCCAGGTCGTGGAGCTGGCGCAGCTTGGCGACCAGCGGCGCGTGGTCGGCCTCGTCACGCCAGTCGAGGCCCGGGGAGACGGCCAGGGTGAGCGTGACGCCCGCCTCTCGGGCGACCGCGAGAGTCTGTGCCAGCCGCGCGAGCTCGTCCGGCGGGTAGGGCTCGCGCCACCGTTCGCGGTGGTAATGGTCGTCCTTGGGCCCGTAGGCGTAGTCGGTGAACCCCGCGGTCGGCAGCCAGCGCAGCAGCTCGAGCCGGTCCTCGTGCGCGTACGGCGGCCCGTAGAACCCCTCGATGGCGGCCAGCCAGCGGCGCGCAGGGGAGGTGTGGGTCATCGGGGCCCTCTCGGGGTCGGCGTGTCCTCGGCCCGGCCGGTTCGTTGCACAGCATGCTCCTGCAGGCGGTGCGGATGCCTTGACGGGTGGTATTTGTAGTGTTCTACTACAAATACAGGGAAAGGGCTGGTTCGTGTCTGCTGGTAGCGCCGCGCTCGCCGTCGAGGGCGTGAGCGTGTCCTTCGGGGGGATCCGTGCGCTCAGCCGCGTGTCCCTGTCCGTGGGCCGCGGCGAGATCGTCGGGGTCATCGGCCCGAACGGCGCGGGCAAGACCACGTTGTTCGACTGCATCTCCGGCCACCTGCCCAGCACGGGCACCATCCGCCTCGGCGACACCGTGATCTCCGGCCTCGCCCCCCATCGGCGTGCCGCCGTCGGCCTCGGCCGCAGCTACCAGGACGCCCGGCTCTACCCCTCCATGACCGTCCGGGACACGCTGCGCACCGCCTTCGCGCTGCAGCTGCGCAGCCGCGAGCTGGGCGCCCGCATCCCCGGCACCCGCGCCTTCCGCACCGCGGAGCGCGCGGCCGACGAGCGCGCCGACGAGGTCGTCGACCTCATGGGCCTGGCCGCCTACGCCGGCAAGTTCGTGCGCGAGCTGTCGACCGGCACCCGGCGCGTCGTGGACCTCGGCTGCCTGCTCATCCAGCGCCCCACGGTCGTCCTCTTCGACGAGCCGTCGTCGGGCATCGCGCAGCGCGAGGCCGAGGCGCTCGGTCCTCTGCTCGGGCGCATCCGCGACGAGACGGGCGCCTCATTGCTGGTCATCGAGCACGACATGCCCTTGCTGCTCGGGATCTCCGACCGGCTCTACGCGCTGGAGACGGGCACGGTCATCGCCGAGGGCGCGCCGGCCGACGTCGTCCAGCACCCGCGCGTCGTGCGCTCCTACCTCGGCGACGACCTCGCCGCCATCAACCGCTCCGGCGCGGTCTCCGCGGGGGTCTGAGGTGGACATCGTCCTGCAGGGAATCGTCTTCGGCGTCGCCAACGGGCTGCTCGCCGCCGGCATCGTGCTCATCTACATGTCCAACCGCGCGATCAGCTTCGCGCAGGGCGAGCTCGGCGCCTTCGCCGTCGCGGTGATGTTCGCGCTGTCCAACCGGGCGCACTGGCCGTACTGGGCTGCGCTGCTCGTCTCCCTCGCCGCCACCGCCGCCCTCGGCGCGCTCATCGAGAAGACCGTCATCCGGCGGCTGTTCACCAGCCCGCGCCTGATCGTGCTCATCGCCACCATCGGCGTCTCGCAGATCATCACGGCCTCGCGCGCAGCCGTGCCGAAGCCGAAGGCCCAGGGCGGCGGCGACCTGCTCTTCGGCGGCGCGTCCGCCTTCCCGCTGCCCTTCCACATGGAGCCGATCACCTTCGGCCGGGCGGTCTTCCACGCCGGCGAGGTCCTGGTGCTGACCGCAGGCCCGCTGCTCGCCCTCGCGCTGTTCGCGTTCCTGCGCTGGTCGCCGTACGGCGTGGCGCTGCGGGCCGCGGCCGAGAACGCCCCCCGCGCCCGCCTCCTCGGCATCCCGGTACGCCGGGTCTCCACCCTCGCGTGGGTGCTGGCCGCGCTGCTCTCGGCCTGCGGCGCCATCCTGCTGACGCCCGTGATCGGCTACTCCTCCGACCCGGCGGTCGGTCTGTCGCTGCTGTTCCGGGGTCTCGCAGCGGCCACCATCACCGGCCTGGAGTCGGTAGGTGCGGCCTTCGGCGTCGGCATCGCGCTGGGCGTCGTGGACCAGCTCATCTTCGTGTGGACCGGCCAGAGCGGGCTCACCGACCTGGTGCTCTTCGTGGGCGTCGTCACGGCCCTGCTGGTCCGCAAGGACGTCTTCCGGCGTACGACGAGCGCCGCGGAGTCCGCGCCCGACACCGGCGAGCCGGTGCGCCCTCTGCCGCGTGCGGTGCTGACCCACCCGCGCTGGTCGAGCCTGCGGTTCACGACTCGCACCGGCCTGCTCGGCCTCGTCGTGCTGCTGCCCTTCGTGCTGCCCTCGCACGACACCTACTTCGTGGCCGCCACCGTGCTCCTGTCCACGGCGGTCATCTCGGTCACCGTGCTCACCGGCTGGGGCGGCCAGCTCTCCATCGGGCAGTGGGCGATCGCGGGCTTCGGCGGCCTGGTGGGCATGCGCTTCTACGCCGACCTCGGCGTGCCGTTCTGGCTGTCGTTCGTGCTGGCAATCCTCGTCGGCGGACTGGTCGCCGTCGTGGTGGGGCTGCCGGCGCTGCGGCTTCAGGGCGTCACGCTCGCCGTGGTCACCCTGGCGTTCGCGGTGCTGTGCACGTCCTGGCTGTACGCGCGGCCCTGGGTGCACCCGGGGCAGGACCTGCACCTCCCGTCGTACCTGGGCTCGCGGATGCAGTACGTCACCGCGTTCCTGTACCTGGGGCTGGTCCTGGTGGCGACCCGGCTCGTGGACCGCGGGCGGCTGGGACGCGCCATCCGCGCAGTGAAGGAGAACCCCGTCCAGGCCTCGTCCATGGGCATCTCGGTGGTCCGGACCAAGCTCACGGCGTTCGGGATCTCGGGGATGATCGCGGCCGGCTCGGGCTTCCTGTTCGTCGACGCCATCGGTACAGGCGACCCGTCGACGTTCCCGGCGGTGAACTCGCTCGCGCTGCTGGCCGCGGCGGTCATCGGAGGGCTCGGCTCCGTGCCCGGCGCGCTCGTCGGTGGTGCCTACATCTTCGCCGTGCAGTACTTCGGCGCCGAGCTGTTCCCGAAGCAGGCCGCCGCGATCAGCCTGCTGTCCACGGGCGTCGGGCTGCTGCTGCTCGTGCTGTTCCTGCCCGGCGGCCTGATCCGGCCGATCGTGCGGGCGCGCGACCTGGTCGCGCGGCTGGTGACGGGCGTCGACCCGAAGGACGACGTGGCCGTGCGGACGACGCCGCCCCCGGTCTCCGCGGCGGCGCTGGAGGTGTCCGCGTGATCACCCGAGTGCGGGACCGGTTCTCCAGCTATCTCGGCGGCGAGCCGCTCTTCCCGATCTTCGTGCTGTTCGGCCTCACCATGGCCGACCAGATCGACACCCGGACGTTCGAGGTCCTCGGACCCGACATCGCCGACCACTTCGGCGTCGGGCTCGGCGTGGTCGGCACCATCGGCATCCTGACGCTGATCGTCGCGCCGCTGCTCGGCGTCCCGCTGGCGTACTTCGCGGACCGCTGGAAGCGGGTCCCGCTCGCGATCGCGGGCGCCGTCGTCTGGTCGGTGTTCTCGGTGCTCACGGGTCTGGCGCCGGCGCTGTGGTTCCTGGTCGCGGCGCGCGTGGTGTCCACCTCGGGCGAGATCGTCAACACGCCGGTGCACAGCTCGTTGACGTCGGACTACTACACGCCGGGCACCAGGATGAAGGCGTTCGGGATCTACAGCGTCGGTCAGACCGTCGGTGCCGCCATCGGCGCCGTGCTGGCGGGCGGGCTCGGACAGGTGCTCGGCTGGCGGTGGCCGTTCATCCTGCTTGCCGTGCCGACCTTCGTGATGATCCTCGTGGCGACGAGGCTCAAGGAGCCGGAGCGAGGGGCGCACGAGAACGTCGACGTGCCGGAGACCCCGCCGTTCCGCCAGGCGCTGCGGGCGCTGTGGCGCCTCCGGTCGCTGCGCTACCAGTGGTACGGCGCCGCCGTCATCGTCGCTGGTCTCATCCCGACGCGACAGATCATCCCGTTCTTCCTGCGCGACGTGTTCGGGGTCGGCCCGGGCTGGCGGGGCGCGATCATCGGCGTCGGGACCGTGCTGACCTTCTTCACCGCGCTGGCCGGCACGTCGTTCGTGCAGCGGCACCTGAACGTGAGCCCCTCGCACGGCCTGCGGGTGCTGTCGTGGTTCGGCGTCGCCACCGGCGTCGCGCTGGCGCTGTGCGCGCTGTCCCCGTCGCTCGTGCTCGTGGTGGGCCTGATCTGGGCGATCGTGGGCCTGTTCGCGATGCTCGCCCCAGCCGCGCTGGCGGTGACGGCCATCATCGCCTCCCCGGAGACCCGCAGCACCGCGTTCTCGCTGCAGAGCTTGGTGATGCTGGCCGGCGTGCCGCTCGCTCTGGTCGCGGTCGCCATCGGCGACAAGCACCCACGGCTCGCGCTCTTCTACTGCGGCGCGCTCATGGTCGCCGGCGTCCGCATGTTCTTCGTGGCCGCCCGCTACATCGACGCCGACGTCGCCCGGCTCGACCCGGCCCGTCTTGCGGTCGCGGCCTCGGGCGACTCCGACCTGCTGCTGGAGACCAGCGGCGTCACGGTCTCGTACGGCGGGGTGCAGGTCCTCTTCGGCGTGGACCTCGAGGTGCGTCGCGGCGAGATCGTCGCGCTGCTCGGCACGAACGGCGCGGGCAAGTCGACGATCCTCAACGCGGTCTCCGGGATCGTCGAGCCCGACGGCGGCAACGTGTTCTTCGAGGGCGAGGCCATCACCGGCGAGGCGCCGGAGCTCACCGTCGCCCGCGGCATCGTGCAGGTCCCTGGGGGTCGGGGCGTGTTCCCACGACTGACCGTCGAGGAGAACCTCGCGATGGGCGCCTTCCTGATCCGCAAGGACAAGGCGCTCGTGAAGCAGCGCACCGCCGAGGTGCTCGAGCTGTTCCCGCGCCTTGCGGAGCGGTACAAGCAACCGGCCGGCGTGCTGTCCGGCGGCGAGCGCCAGATGCTCACGCTCGCCCAGTCGTTCCTGCTGCGTCCCAAGCTGCTGCTCATCGACGAGCTGTCCCTGGGGCTCGCCCCCACTGTGGTGCAGGAGCTGCTGGAGGCGCTGCGCGGGATCAACGCGGGCGGCACGGCGATCGTGCTCGTCGAGCAGTCGGTCAACGTGGCGCTGACGCTCGCGGACCGGGCGTACTTCATGGAGAAGGGCGAGGTGCGCTTCTCCGGTCCGACGACAGAGCTGCTCGGGCGCAGCGACCTGCTGCGCTCGGTGTTCCTCGAGGGCGCGGCAGCAGGAACGGGAGGCGCGCGATGACGTCACTGGGGCAGTGGTGGAGCCGGCTGCCGGCCGAGAAGGTGCAGCGCACCGTGGCCGTGGCCTCGGTAGCGGTGCTGGTCACGAGCGTCGCCTCGATCGGCCAGGTCAAGTACCAGCTCCGCCAGCACCAGGCCAGGCAGTCGCTCGAGAGCCTGCCGTCGGACGCGCCCTCCTCGCCGGGTGCCTCGGGCGCTCCGGTGCCCGCGGCCTCCGCCTCCGCCGTACCGTCGGCCTCCGCCGTCCCCGCGGCAGGCGCGCCCTCGGCGCTGCCCGGTGGCCTGCCCCAGCCTGGCCGGTCGGCGGGCACTGGACGCGTCCCGGCGGCGTCCCTGCCGCACTTCGGGCTGCGCACGCAGGGCGTGACGAGCAAGGAGGTGCGGGTCGGCGTCAGCTACAACGTCTCCGGCTGCGGCGCAGCGGGTCAGGTCTCGGCGATGTTCAACCAGGCGCAGACCGGTGACCCCAAGAAGGCGTACGACGCCTTCGTGCGCCACTTCAACGACAGCGGGGGCATCGGCGGCCGCAAGATCGTGCTCGACACCGTCGACGATGGCGGTGGTGGCGGCGGCGCCTGCGACCAGCAGGCGGTTGCGGCGGCCAAGGCGATGGCCGACGACAAGAAGGACTTCATCACGATCCCGGGGCTCTACACCGAGTCCGACTACCTCATCACGCACAAGATCCCCGTGTTCGGCGGGCGTGACGACCCGGCGTCGCTGAAGAAGACCGGCCCCAACGGGATCATGCTCACCGAGCCGGTCCAGCCGACGTTCGCGGCCTGGTCGACCCTGGGCAAGAACGTCATCGACACGCCGCACCACAAGGCCTGCTTCGTGCACCCGCACAGCGATTCCAGCGGCGACTGGGACGCCTACGCGAAGATCATGGACAACGAGATGGCGTCCCGCGGCATGCGCTTCACCGACGAGATCGCCTACAACAACGACGTCGCCACGGCGCAGCAGCAGGCCGCGGCCATGGCGACCCGGGTCAAGACCAAGGGCTGCGACCAGGTCTACGTCGCGAGCACGAACCCGATCGCCTGGATCTTCTTCACCCAGGCCATGACGCAGGCGGCCACCTTCCCGCTCTGGACGTTCACGTCGTACACCGTGCTGGCCGATGAAGACCTCGCCGGCGGCCTGATGGACCAGCAGCAGTGGAAGAACGCCATCGGTCTGTCCGCCCGCGTACCGGCGGGCGTCGGCCACCCCGCGGAGGGCAACTGCAAGAAGGTCTACAACACCTACTACGGCGGCGACGGCAACGACGGCTCCGTCGCCGTGCAGTTGGCGTGTGCACAGATCATGTCGGTCGGCACGATCATGCGTCGCGCGGTGGAGCGAACCGGCGTGCTCAACGCGGACTCGTTGCTGCTGGGCGCCGACACGGTGAAGGGCAACTTCTACTACGACGCCAAAGTGCCTGTCTTCTGGAGCTTCCCGGGCCCGAAGGGTCCCTTCCAGACCAAGGGGTTCGAGCACCTGACGATCGTGCGCTGGGACAGCAGCAGCAAGACCTACAAGTTCCCCGACTTCCCGCTCTACTGGAAGCTCATCGGGCCCGGCAAGTCGGGCGGCGAGGACCTGCGGCACTACTGGAAGGGCTACCAGGTCGGCCACTAGCCTGCCCCGGGTGCCCGCCCCCCGCCTGCCCGCTCTCGCCCTCGTCGGGCTGCTCGGGCTGAGTGCCTGCAGCCACGGCGCCGTGGCCCCGGCAGCACGTGACGGCTGGCGCATCGAGTACCGCGTCCAGGACGACGCGGGTCCGACGCGTCGCCTGACCACGCAGGTGGTCCAGGTGCAGCCGCCCTATGCGGCCACGTCGATGACGTACCAGGGCCAGGGCACGAAGGGCCCCTCGCTCGGCGGTGCCGCGTGGGTGCGCGGGCACCAGTACCTCGTGAATGCCGACGGCAGCACCCACGAGGTCGCGCTGGTGGCACCGGGTTTCGCCGGGCCGGACGCCCACCTGGACGTCGCGCTGGCCGAGGCCGCACGGCTCGGGCTGGTACGCCGGGCCGGCACTGCCACCGTGGCGGGCCTGCGCTGCACGGAGTGGACCAGCCGGGAGCCGCTCGAGTCCGGCCCCATGGCGCTGCCCACGGCGTCGGAGAGCGCCACGACCTGCGTGGACGACGAGGGACGCTGGCTGCGCGACGCCTGGACGCTGGGCGGCAAGGTCGTCCGGACCCGTACGGCGGTCGCGATCGGCTCTCCCGCCGGCGAGCCGCTCGCCGGCGCCTCCCCGACGCCCATGCCGAGCAGCCAGCTGCCCGTCCTGACCAAGGACGTGAGCAGCGGCGAGCTTGCCGCTGCGCTGGGCATCCCGGTGCCGTCCGGACCCGCCGGGCTGCACGCCGACGGCGCCACCGCGCTGCTCGAGCGCGACGTGTACGGCGGAAGCGGGCGCCTGCTGCGCGAGGGCGGCTCCTTCGCCTGGCGGGACGGACGACGGCTGGTCACCCTCCAGGTCATGCGCGGCATGGCGCAGCGCGAGCTCGCCCCCACGACCGGCAGCCCGGTGCGGCTGTCGTC
>JBKOVB010000140.1:0-3047 GCA_046723735.1 Actinomycetota bacterium
GCTCCTGCTCCACCCCGAGCAGCACCTCGGCTTCAGCGAGCGCCTGCCAAGCAGGCAGCGCGGACGGGTCCACCTCCCGCAGCCGAGCCACGGTCTCCTGCAGGCGCGTCACTGCCGGACCCAGCACGGGCCTGACCGGCACGGGCGGGTCGTCGCCCCACACCCCGGGAATCGCCCAGCGCACCGGCTCCTCGACTCCGGCCTTCGGGTGCCCGCAGTCGCAACCCGGCTCCTCGACCGATCCCGGAGCGTCCATCAGCCACGAAGGGATCTCCGGCACCTCGGTCTGGGCCTCCCACGGCGGGCAGTCGAACCCCTCGCGGATCCACCACGGCATGAGGTTCTCGTCGGTGAGCAGGGCCACGCTCGCCTCCCGGATCGCTCTTGTGTTCGATTCCCAATCTACGCGAAGCCACCACAACGCGCAACCCTTGGTGTGGACGAAAGTGCCTGCAAACAAAGGCATGACGCCGTCGGCAGATGGCTGGCGCCGGGTTCAGGAGAGGTGTTGAGGAGAGCAGGTTCAGGAGAGCGCAGCGAGGTCGGCGTCGACCATCCGGCCGACCAGCTCGTCAAACCCCACCGTCGGCTTCCAGCCCAACACTGCGCGTGCCTTGGAGGCGTCTCCCACCAGCAGCGCCGGGTCGGCGGGCCGCACCAACGCGGGGTCGACGCGCAGAGGCGGGTCCGTGATCCCGACGCGAGCGAACGCCGCCAGCGCGAAGTCGCGCACCGAGTGCGCCTCCCCCGTGGCGACGACGAAGTCGTCCGGCTCGGCGACGCGCGCCGCCCGGACCAGTGCGTCGACGTAGTCTGGCGCCCAGCCCCAGTCGCGGCGTGCGTCGACGTTGCCGAGCACCAGCTCGGTCTCGAGCCCGCGCGCGATCCGCGCCACGGTGCTCGTGATCTTCCGCGTGACGAACGACGGAGGCCGGCGCGGCGACTCGTGGTTGTAGAGGATCGCGCTCACTGCGTGCAAACCCCTGGTCCGGTACACGCCGACCAGGTGGTGCGCGAAGACCTTGGCCACGCCGTACGGGTTGGTGGGCCGCAGCGGCGTCCGCTCGTCCTGCGGCGCCTGCTCCGCGTCGCCGAAGACCTCCGCCGACGACGCCTGGACGAACCGCACCCGCCTACCGGTGCGCTCCTGGTGGTCCAGTACGACGGACAGCAGCCGCGCGACGCCGAGCGCGGTCACCTCGGCCGTGAGCACGGGCTGCTCCCACGACAGCGCGACGGAGCTCACCCCGGCGAGGTTGTAGACCTCGTCCGGATCGGCAGCCTCGACGGCCGCGGCCATTGACGAGGAATCGGCGAGGTCGCCGCGGTGCACGACCACGTCGGGCGTGCGGGCGAGCAGGGCGTCGAGGTGCCCGTCGCCGTCGTGCACGAGCCCGTGCACCGTGCATCCCTCCGCGAGCAGCTGCTCGGCGAGGTACCCGCCGTCCTGCCCTGTGATGCCGGTGATGAGAGCCGATCTCATCGGAGAGCGGCGAGGTCGCTGTCGACCATCAGGTGCACGAGCTCGGTGAAGTCGACGGTGGGCTTCCAGCCGAGCTTCTCGCACGCCTTCGTCGGGTCGCCGATGAGCACATCCACCTCGGCAGGGCGCATGAAGCGCTCGTCCTGCTCGACGTACGGCGTCCAGTCCTCGATGCCCACGCGCGCGAACGCGACATCGAGCAGGTCCCGGATGCTGTGGGTCTCGCCGGTGGCCACGACGTAGTCGTCCGCCTCGTCCTGCTGCAGCATCCGCCACATCGCCTCGACGTAGTCGCCGGCGAAACCCCAGTCGCGACGTGCGTCGAGGTTGCCCATGACGAGCTTGTCCTGCAGCCCCAGGGCGATCCTGGCCACTGCGAG
The DNA here is from genome assembly GCA_046723735.1 of Actinomycetota bacterium. Classification (GTDB taxonomy): domain Bacteria; phylum Actinomycetota; class Actinomycetes; order Mycobacteriales; family SCTD01; genus RYN-111. The sequence goes on from JBKOVB010000140.1 coordinate 1,864, forward strand.
GGACACCTTGCGGGTCACGAACTCGGGCCCCCGGCGCGGCGACTCGTGGTTGAACAGGATGCCGCTGGAGGCGTGCATCCCGTAGGACTCGCGGTAGTTGATGGTCATGTAGTGGCCGAAGACCTTGGACACGCCGTACGGCGACCGGGGCCACAGCAGGGTGCTCTCCCGCTGCGGCACCTCCTGCACCTTGCCGAACATCTCCGAGCTCGAGGCCTGGTAGAAGCGCACCGACGACGGGTCCTTGCCCGCGAACAGCCGGGTGGCCTCGAGGATGTTGAGAACGCCCTTGCCGGTGACCTCCGTGGTCACGTGGGCGTTCTCCCACGAGTAGGCGACGAAGGAGATCGCGCCGAGGTTGTAGACCTCCTGCGGCGACGCGGCCTCGAAGGCGCGCATCAGGCTGGACAGGTCCGTGAGGTCGCCGGTGAGCAGCTGCACGCCCGGGACGGTCTCGCGCACGAGCTGGTACTTGGGGTTGTTCTGCCCGCGCACCAAGCCGTAGACGTCGTAGCCCTTGGAGAGCAGCAGCTCCGCGAGGTACAGGCCGTCCTGGCCGGTGATGCCGGTGACCAGGGCGCTCGTCATGCTCTCTCCTCGTGCTCCTTCAGGACTTGGGCGTGCAAGTCCTTCACTCGCTGGGCCTGCTCCGCCGGGACGACAAGGGTCGCACGAGGGGTGTGCACGACGACGAGGCCGTCGCACCCGACGAGGGCCACGAGGTGCGCCGGGTCCGACGAGGCCACGACGCAGTCGCGGCTGTCGAGCAGCGTGGTGGTCGCGGCACCGACCGCGTTGCCGTGCTCGTCACGGCCCAGCGCCTCGCCGTACTGCGGCCAGGAACCCACGTCGAGCCAGCGGGCCGCGAGCGGCAGTGCGGCGACCGTGAAGTCGGGTGACGTGGAGGCGGGCTCCATCACGCCGTAGTCGACGGAGGTCTTGGGCACGCGCTCCCAGGCGGTGGAGTCACCGGTGCGGACCTCCTCGACGAGCGAGACGGTCTCCGGCGCGAAGGCCCTCGCCGCCCGGAGGAACGTGGCGGCGCGCCAGACGAACATGCCGGAGTTCCACAGCGCACCCTGCTCGATGAGCTGCTCCGCGCGCGGCCGCTGGGGCTTCTCGGCGAACCGCGCGACCACCAGGGCGCCGCCCCCGAGCGGCCGGCCGAGCTCCAGGTAGCCGAA
>JBKOVB010000064.1:0-49350 GCA_046723735.1 Actinomycetota bacterium
CTCGACCCGGCCGGAGACCCGGACCGCTACGACCCCGCCCGCGAGGACGAGGTGCCGAGCGGTCCGCTCGACCCGGCCGCCGACCCGGACCGCTACCGCGGCGGCCCGACCCTGCCCGGGCTGCTCGGCGAGGGCGCGTTCGAGGAGAAGCGGAGCAGCTTCACCTGGCTGCTGGGCCTGGTCGGCGTACTGCTGTTCTTGGCTTTCGTGAGCCTGCTCATCATCCTGGTGCCGCGCGGTTAGCTAACCAGCAGCCGGGGGACGAGTCAGCAGCTCGCTGACCCCGGCCACGAAGCCCTTGCCGTAGCTCATCTTCTCCTCGTAGCCCCGGCCGAACGGCGCCGGCAGGTAGCCCTGCCAGGTCGGCGCCAGCCCGGCGAGCAGCGTGCGGTCGTCGCGGGCCTGCTCGACGGCGCGGCCCAGCGCGTGGAAGGCCTCGCCGGGGACCGACACGAGGCGGATGCCGCCGAGCGACCACTCGAGCAGCTCGGCTTCGAGCCGTCGGCCCACGAGTCCGGAGATCGCCGTCGCGAGCGTCACGCCGCCGCGTGCCCGGACGGTACGGCGGGCGAGCACCGCCACCTCGTCGGGCAGCCGCTGCGCGCTGCCCAGCAGGTCGACCACGGCGTCGGCCACCTCCGCGCCGAGCACCCGGGCGGTCTCCCAGTTGCCCTTCTCGTCGGGATGGGTGTGCGGGTCGCGCGTCGGGTTCACGTCCCCGAGCGCGCCGGGCAGCAGCACCGCCGGCGCGCCGGTGGCGGCGCGGACCGCCTCGCGGTAGGGCCCGACCCAGTCGCTCGACACCGCCCGGGCGGTGATGCCCAGCGCGACCGGGTGGATCCCCACGTTGCCGATGCTGCCGAGGCGGCGTCCCTCCGCGCTGCTGACGTCGAGCACCGCGAAGCGGGGGTCGTAGGGCAGGCCGCGCCGGTTCGCCGACAGGTCCTCCGGCAGCGGCCCGCGCGCGTAGGACAAGGACGCGGGCGCCAGTGCCTGATGGGCGCGGGTCGCTGCGGTCACGCAGCCGGCGACCACCACGTCGAGGTAGCCCTCGGGCACGGACCACCCAGCGCGCTTGAGCACCCGGCTGGCGGCAGGCCCGGCGTGCGTGTGGGTGCACGAGGTCAGCACGTGGGCGGGCGGGATGCCGAGCGTGGCACCGACCGCCGTGCGGACCGGGTCGGCGAAGTCGGGGCCCATGAGCAGCAGGTCGAGCACCAGCAGGCACACCGTCGTGGCGCCGTCCCGAAGCACGACGGCGTGCGCCTCCAGGTCGTCGTGCACCTCGTCCACCGGGCCCTTGCGCGCGCCGAAGCCCGCCAGCACGACCGGCCCGACCGGCGTGATGACGGCCTGCCCGAACCCTGCTTCCACCATCTGCCCCTTATGTGTGCGACGCACACAATCATGGCCCCTGCGCAGCCCTGCAGGGGGAGTGACCTTTTGCTCCGGCAGGGGTAGGAACGATCTGGACAGCACTTCGGAAGCGCCAGCAGCGCCTGCCGCCCGCGCCGGCCACCAGGGAGCCCGCTGTGCCACGACGGACCTTCTCCGACCTGCACCTCCCGGCCGACCTGGACACCCGGCTCCGCCGGCTCGCGACAGGTCTTTCGACGAAGGCCCGTCGCGCCCGACGCACCGGCACGGCCCGTGGCGCGACGCGGCTGCACTGGCTCCGCGGTCGAGGGGCGGGCCTGGCCTACCGCGCTGCGCGCCGGCACCCGGCGGTTGATGCGCCGGACCACGTCGTCGCCGAGCGCGTGCGTGCGGTCCTCGGGGTCGAGCTCAAGCGGCTCGGCGTGCACGGCCTTCACGTCGCCTGCCTCGAGCACGTGGTCTACCTGCGCGGCGCGGTGGGCATCGGGGAGGCGCAACGCATCGAGCAGCTGGTCGCCGCCGTACCGGGTGTGCGCGGCGTGCAGTCCTACTTGGAGCTGCGTTCCGAGCACCGGCCGCCGTCGCGCGTCCTCCAGCAGCTGCTGGAGCTGGTGCGGGAGCAGGGCTGTCAGCCGCCCTGGGACCACGCGGCCGTGCTGGGCGTGCTCGCGACCTTCGCCGGCAGGATCCCGGTGGGCGAGCTGCGGCACGTCTGGTCGCACCTTCCCCAGGACGTGCGCGGGCTGCTGCGCCCACCCGTGCGGGTCGGTGAGCCGCCGCGCCGGATCCGCCGGCTTGACGACTTCTACAACGCGGTCGCGGCCGCGTCGGGGCTCGACCCGGCACAGGCCGAACGGGTCACCGGGCCGCTGCTCGCACACCTGCACCACCTGGTGCCGGAGGAGGCCGCGGACGTGGAGGCCGTGCTGCCCAGGCCACTCAAGGTCGTGTGGCACGTCTCGGGCGCGGTCTGAACCACGAGGGAGGGGACCATGTCAGCGCAGCGCAGCTTCCCGTCGTACCAGGGGACCGGGCCGGTCGTGACGGTGTACCTCGCGCTGTCCGAGTCGGGCACCGGGTACGGCCGGGAGGTGGGCCTCAGGTGGCGGGCCCTGCGGGCCTCGCTCCTGGAGCAGGGCGCGTCCGAGGCCGATCTCGCGCCGCTCGACGAGCGGGTCGCGAGCACCGCACCCCGTCCCAGGACGCTCGCTGCGTTCGTGCGTGACGGTCGGATGGAGGCGGAGGAGTGCGAGGAGTGCGACGTCCCCGACCTCGCGACGTTGGGCCCTCTGCCGACGGTGGTGCCGCTCCTGCGGTGGCGGCAGCAGTGGGTGCCGTACGTCGTCGCGATGGTCGACCGCGCCGGCGCGGACCTCGCCGCCTACCGGGGCGCCGGCCCGGCCGTCAAGGAGGAGACCGTCGTCGGGCCCGACGACGAGATCGAGCGCAACGCCCCAGGGGGCTGGGCGGGTCTGTCGCAGACGCGGTTCAAGAACCGCGCCGAGGACTCCTGGGCGCACAACGCGGCCGAGGTGGCCGACCACATCGTGCGGCTCGTCCCCGAGGTCGGCGCCCGGCTGGTGCTGGTGGCCGGTGACGTGCGTGCCGCGCAGGAGCTCATCGACCGGTTGCCGGAGCAGGTCCGCAACCTCGTCGAGCACGTCACGACGGGGCTCGACCAGAAGGACCAAGGGCGGGTGCGGCTGCAGCGGTCCACCGTCTCCACCAAGGTCCACGAGGCGGCGGCACGGGCGCGCGAGCAAGTGCTCGCGGAGCTCGAGACGGCCATCGGCAACAAGCACCTGTCGGCCGGGGAGGAGCCGGTGTCCGAGGCGCTGCGGCGCGGCGCCGTGTCGCGGTTGGTCGTCGAGGACCGGCCGGGCGACGAGCGGTGGGCGTGGATGTGGGCGGACGACCCGCTGCGCATCGCACCGTCGACCGCGCCGGTCGCGGAGGTGCCCGGTGCGGAGAAGGCCCCGCTGCGAGAGGTGCTGGTGCGGGCGGCGTTCGGACAGGGCGCCGATGTCACTGTCGTCGGTGCTGACGAGGCGGATGCGCCGGACGGCGTCGCGGCGCTCCTGCGCTACTGACGCGGCGTCAGGGCGCCTCGTACGTCACCGATACCAGCGCTAGCTTCTCGGTCGGGCCCTTGACGGTCTGCTCCGCGACCTCCCCGACGCCCTTGGCGTAGTACTTGGCGTCGAGCACGTCCGGCTCGAGCGGCGTCCACTCCTTGGTCTGCACCGCGCCCGTGAACGTCTTGTACGGCGTGGTCACCGTCGCGGTCGTGCTGACCACCTCGTAGAAGTCCTCGGCGTGGCCCGCGTAGTACTCCTGCCGGTGGCTGTCGCCCACGGTTGGAGTCGCGGTCATGACGATGCCCGGCAGCGCCCCTGCCTCCCCGGTGTGCCAGGTCCCCTCGGTGGACTCCATGGTCAGGTCGTCGCCGAGCGAGGCGGTGTCCTCCCCGAAGTACCAGACGTCGCCCTGCCTGTCCTGGGCGTAGAGGTCGCGGGTGGTCTCGGTGAGCACCCCTCCGACGTACACCCTGTCGAGCACCACCCGGCAGCGCACGCCGCCGACCTCCTGCGTCTCGTCGGAGACCACCACCACGTCGCGCCCGGGCCCCTCCTCCAGGCGGCCCTCGTAGACCAGCGTGGTGCCAGGCTTCAGCGGGAACCACGGGTTCGTGACGTCGGCGCTGAACTGCGCCGGGTCCAGGTCCACGTGGTAGGCCGTCGGGCCTGGCGTCGGTGTGCGGCTCGGGCTCCCTGCGGTCGAGCTGCCGCCTCCTGACGCGCAGGCCGCGCACAGCACGCCTGCCGTCGCCAGGGCGACGAGGTTCCTGGTCATCGCGTCCTCCTCCGTCCCAGGTGGAGACTGGCGGTGCACGCCTAAGAGCAGCCTGAAGCTCTCAGGCTCCTCTCAGGACCTGCTGCGCACGCTGGGACCCGGAGGTGTCCGTGAGGGTGCTCGTCGTCGAAGACCACCCGCGCATGTCCGACCTGCTGCGGCGCAGCCTCATCGAGGCCGGGATGGCGGTGGACACCGCTGCCGACGCCCGGGACGGGCTGTGGCTGGCCGCCGAGAACGACTACGACGCGGTCGTGCTCGACCTCGGGCTGCCGGACCTGGACGGGCTCGAGGTGCTGGACCGACTCCGCGCGGACGGCTGCTGGACCCCGGTGCTGGTCCTCACCGCCCGTGACGCGGTGCCTTCCCGGGTTGCCGGTCTGGACGCGGGGGCCGACGACTACCTCACCAAGCCGTTCGCGCTGCCCGAGCTGCTCGCACGGCTGCGCGCGCTCCAGCGCCGGGCGCCGGCGGAACGGCCCGCGGTGCTGAGGGTGGGCGACCTCGCACTCGACCCGGCGACGCGGCAGGTCACCAGAGCCGACGTGCCGATTGCCTTGACGGCCAAGGAGTTCGCGCTGCTCGAGGTCTTCATGCGTCGGCCGGGGGAGGTGCTGTCCAAGACCTACCTCGTCGAGCACGTGTGGGACATGGCGCTCGACGTCGACACCAACGTGGTGGAGGTGTACGTCGGCTACCTGCGGCGCAAGGGTTGCGGACCGCTCGTGACCGTACGCGGCGCGGGCTACCGGCTGGGGACCGGACGTGCCGCTGCGGGCTAGGGTCGCGCTCGCCTTCGGTGCCGTCACGGCGGTGCTGCTCGCCGCCCTGTCCGTCGCCCTCTACATCGGCACCGCGCACGCCTTGACCCACGGCGTGGACCAGGACCTGCGCGCCCGGGCCGACCTGCTGACGGCCGCGGTGGCCGCACGTGACCCGCTGCCGCTGGCTGCGCGGCAGGTCTTCATCGACCCGGACGAGGCGTTCGCCCAGGTGCTGGACCGGCACGGGAACGTCCTGGCGTCCACCCGGGCGGTCGCCGCGGCCCCGATGCTGACGGCGCCCGTCGACCGTCCCACCTTCGTCGTACGCCGGGTGGCGGGTGTCGACGACAGGGTCCGGCTGCTCGCCGTACCCGCACGGGCCGGCGACGAGCCGGTCGTCGTGGTGGTGGGTGCGACGCTCGGGGACCGCGACGAGGCGCTGCGGCTGCTGCTGGTCGAGCTCGGGGTGGGCGTCCCGGCGGTGCTGGCGCTGGCCACCGCGGCCGGCTGGGGCGTGGCGGGCCTGGCGCTGCGGCCGGTGGAGCGGCTGCGCCGCGAGGCGGCCGCGATCAACGGGTCCGACCTCGACCGCCGGCTCGAGGTGCCCCGCACGCGGGACGAGCTCTCCCGGCTCGCCGACACGCTGAACGGGTTGCTCGCCGGGCTGGAGGCGGCGGTGTCGCACGAGCACCGGTTCGTCGACGACGCGAGCCACGAGCTGCGCACGCCGCTGGCCCTGCTGAAGGGCGAGCTCGACCTGGCGTTGTCCCGGCCGCGCTCGGCAGCGGAGCTCGAGGCGACGCTGCGGCGGGCGGCGGGGGAGACCGACCGGCTCGTGACGCTCGCCGAGGACCTGCTGGTGCTCGCCCGCGCCCGTGACAGCCGGGTGCTGGCACCTGCGACCGAGTGCGACGTGCCGGCCCTGCTGGCGGAGGCGGTGCTGCCGTGGCGGGAGCAGGTGACCGTGGCGGGGCAGGGTGTCGCCCGCCTGCACGCCTCGGCCGTGCAGCGAGCGGTTGCCGACCTCGTCGACAACGCGCTTCGCCACGGTGAGCCGCCCGTCACGGTGAGTGCCGGCCGCGACGACGGGGTGCTCACGGTCGTCGTCGAGGATGCCGGGGCCGGCTTCCCGGACGGTCTGCTGGGGGAAGCCTTCGAGCCCTTCGTCCGTGGTGAAGGCGAGGGCACCGGCCTCGGGCTCGCCATCGTGCGGGCTGTGGCGCAGGCGCACGGCGGGGACGCGGTGGCCGAGAACCGCGCCGACGGCGGGGCCCGGGTGACCTTGCGGCTGCGGACGCCGTCGCACTGACGGGTACACGGTCCAGAACGAGTGGCGCCGCTGGGTCAAGCCTGCGGGCCGCTGAGCCGGCGACCCCTCGCACCTGGCGATCCACACGTTGCGGGCGCTGCTCACGGAGCAGCAGCGGCTGGAGGGCCTGGTGTTGCGGCAGGCGGCGCACGTGGTGGACCTGGCCGGGGCGTTCGAGGTGGACCCGGTCGCGCACGTCAGCCGGGTGGTGCAGGACACGCTGGGGTGTTCGGTGGAGCACGCGCGGGCGACCGTCCGCCTGGCGCATCGGCTGGACACCGACCTGGCGCCGGTGGGGGGACCTGCTGCGGGAGGGGCGGATCACGCGGGCGCACGCGGCGGCGGTGGTGCACGGGCTGCGGGGGTTGGACCCGGACGTGGTCGCGGACAGCCTGGAAGCGGTCTGCCGCGCCGCGCTCAGCAGTGATCCGGTGACGTTGGCCCGGGTGCTGCGGGAGAAGGCCGAGGCGATCAGCAGCAGGCTGGCGGAGGAGCAGCGCCGCCGGCTGGAGGCGCGCACCGGGCTGCGGCTGAACGAGACCTCGATGGCGCGGTGCACGTCGAGGCCACCCTCAACGCGGAGGACGGCGCGCTGCTGCGGGAGGCATTGGACCGGCGGCTGGCCGCCGACCGGCAGGACGGCGGCCCGCGCAGCCTGCCGCAGCGGCGCCGCGGCGCGTTCCTGGACCTGGTGCGGCATCACGCCGACTGCCGGGAGGGGGCGTGCCCGGGCAGGGCAGCAACCGGGCTCAGGTGATCATCGTCGCCAGCGCCGACGCGACCGTCGGCACCCCCGGGGCCACCCCGGCGCGGGTCAGCGGCAGCAAATGCGGGCTGCTGACCCGCGGGCAGCTGATGCGGCTGGCGACACCGCGTTCGACCCACCCCCGCCACGACCAGCACCCTGCCCCTGAGCCCCAGCACCACTGGGGCCCACAGGGCTGCCTGGAGACGAGCCCGGGACCCGCTGACTAGGCTGGTCTGTCGTGGCCGACCGCTCTGCAGACCTCAAGGCCCTCGACGGCACCCTCACCAGCATCGAGAAGGTGCTGGACGTGCCCAAGCTGCGCGAGGAGCTCGTGGACCTCGGGGAGCAGGCCGCCATGCCGGGCCTCTGGGACGACCAGGAGAAGGCCCAGCGCATCACGGGCCGGATGTCCGTCGTACAAGCGGATCTCAAGCGCATGGAGTCGTACCGACAGCGGCTGGACGACCTCGGTGTGCTCTACGAGATGGCCGCGGAAGAGGGCGACGAGGCGACTGCAGCCGAAGCCGACGCGGAGCTCGCGGCGCTGACCAAGGACATCAGCAGCTTCGAGGTCCGGACGCTGCTGTCCGGCGAGTACGACGAGCGCCAGGCCCTCGTGCAGATCAGCCCCGGGGCGGGCGGCGTGGACTCGCAGGACTGGGCGCTCATGCTGTGGCGGATGTACTACCGCTGGGCGGAGCGGCACGAGTACCCCCTCGACGTCCTTGAATGGCAGGAGGCCGAGGAGGCCGGCGTCAAGAGCGTCGTGTTCCAGGTCAAGGTGCCGTACGCCTACGGCACGCTGGCCGGTGAGCACGGGGTGCACCGGCTGGTGCGGATCAGCCCGTTCGACAACCAGGCGCGGCGGCAGACGTCGTTCGCAGCGGTCGACGTGACGCCGGTGGTCGACACCGCGGACGCGGTCGAGGTGGACGAGAAGGACATCCGCGTCGACGTGTTCCGCTCCAGCGGACCGGGTGGTCAGGGCGTCAACACGACCGACTCGGCGGTGCGCATCACGCACCTGCCGACCGGCATCGTGGTGTCCTGCCAGAACGAGCGGTCGCAGATCCAGAACCGGGCCGCCGCGATGGTGGTGCTGCAGACCAAGCTGCTCGAGAAGAAGCGTGAGCAGGAGCAGGCCGAGATGGACGCGATCCGAGGCGGCAAGGTCGAGAACGCCTTCGGCTCGCAGATCCGCAACTACGTGCTGCACCCGTACCAGATGGTCAAGGACCTGCGTACCGGCGTGGAGACCTCGCAGACCCAGGCGGTGCTCGACGGGGAGATCGACGAGCTCGTCGAGGCGGCGATCCGGTGGCGCCGCACGAAGGACGACAACGAGTAGGCCGCACGGTGGGTGACGAGACCGTCACTGAGGGGTGAGGTCGCGTCCCTCGCACACCGTGCGACACCGGGCGGCCAGGGGCCCGTCGTACCGGCTCGTGCACGCAACGCGCACCTAGACTGGCCCGGTGATCCGTCTCGATAACGTGACCAAGCTCTACCCGACGAGCACGCGTCCTGCGCTCGACGGGGTGGACGTGGAGGTCGAGAAGGGCGAGTTCGTCTTCCTCGTCGGCTCTTCCGGCTCGGGCAAGTCGACGTTCTTGCGGCTGCTGCTCAAGGAGGACGCCCCCACCACCGGCCGCGTGCACGTGCTCGGCAAGGACCTCGCGCGGCTGTCTCACTGGAAGATCCCCTACTTCCGCCGCCAGATCGGCTGCGTGTTCCAGGACTTCCGGCTGCTGCCCAACAAGACCGTGCACCAGAACGTCGCGTTCGCCCTCGAGGTGATCGGCAAGCCCCAGTCCGCGATCGAGAGCGTTGTTCCCGAGGTGCTCGAGCTCGTCGGCCTCGAGGGCAAGGGGCACCGCATGCCCGACGAGCTGTCCGGCGGTGAGCAGCAGCGCGTCGCGGTGGCGCGGGCCTTCGTCAACCGCCCGATGCTGCTCATCGCGGACGAGCCGACCGGCAACCTCGACCCCGCCACCTCGGTCGGGATCATGAAGCTGCTCGACCGCATCAACCGCACCGGCACGACGGTCGTGATGGCCACGCACGACGCCCAGATCGTCGACTCCATGCGCCGTCGCGTCGTCGAGCTGTCGCAGGGCAAGGTCGTGCGCGACCAGTCCCGCGGCGTCTACGGCTACGGCGCCTGACCCCGACTCCCGGTACGCCGACCCCGTCCGCGAAGGAATCCCCGTGCGCGCCCAGTTCGTCCTCAGCGAGATCTTCATCGGCCTGCGCCGCAACCTGACGATGACGATCGCCGTCGTCGTCACGATGACGGTGAGCCTCACGCTCGTCGGCGCCGGCCTGCTCGTGCGCAAGCAGGTCGACGTCATGAAGGGCTACTGGTACGACAAGGTCGAGGTGACCGTGTTCCTCTGCGGCACCACCTCGACCTCCGCCAACTGCGGCGGGAAGTCGGTGACGCAGGAGCAGCGCGACCAGATCAGCAAGGACCTCGCGGCCACCCCGCAGGTCGAGAAGGTCTACTACGAGTCCCAGGCGGACGCCTACAAGCGCTTCAAGGAGCAGTTCAAGGACTCGCCGGACCTGGTCGCGAACGTGACCCCGGACGCGCTGCCGGAGTCCTTCCGGGTCAAGCTCAAGGACCCCAGCCAGTACCAGGTCGTCGCCAGCGCCTTCCAGGACCGCCCCGGCGTGGACGTGGTGCAGGACCTCAAGAAGCTGCTCGAGCCGCTGTTCAAGGTGCTGGGGGTCTTCCAGCTCATCGCGCTCGCCGTCGCGGGCTTCAGCCTCATCGCCGCCGTGCTGCTCGTGAGCAACGCGGTGCGGGTGGCGGCGTTCAGCCGGCGTCGCGAGACCGCGATCATGCGGCTGGTCGGCGCGAGCAACCTGTACATCCAGCTGCCGTTCCTGCTCGAGGGCGTCATCGCCGGTCTGGTCGGCGCCGTGCTCGCCTCGTCGTTCCTGGCCACGGGCATGGCGTTCCTCGTCAACCACGTGCTCCGGTCCACGATCAGGTTCACGACGTTCGTGGGCTGGGGAGAGTTCGCCTCGATCGTGCCTCGGCTGCTCCTGCTCGGCGTCGTGCTGTCCGGGCTGGCGTCGTTCCTCACACTCAGGCGCTACCTGCGCGTCTGACCGCGCCGCGGACCGCCTGCCGGAGATCTAGAATCGGCGGATGCACCCCCCCTTGCGCTCCGCGTCCCGCCGGATCGCGCTGGTGCTGGGCGTGTTCGGTGCGCTTGGCGGTGCCTTCTCGCTCGGGGCGCTGTCCGCAGGGACGACGGTGCACGCCGCGTCCCCGCCGGCGCTGCTGGACCAGGCGGCCGACGAGATCGCCCAGGACGGCCTGCATCCGGTCTCGCGGCAGGTGCTCGACGCCGCGGCCATCCGCGCGATGCTCGTTGCCGCAGACGACGAATGGGGCAGCTGGGGCGCCGGCCAGCCCGGCGAGTCGTACGCCGGCGTCGGGCTGCTGCTGCGCCGGACCGGTGGCACGCTGCGGGTGTCGCAGGTCGCCGCCTCCGGGCCGGCCGCCCATGCGGGCGTTCGTGTCGGCGACGTTCTCGAGGCCATCGACGGCCGCTCCGCCGCGGCCCTGACGGTCGCCGACGCGGCCGCTCGCCTCCGGGGCGCGGTCGGCTCGAGCGTGGTCCTCAGGCTCGACCGCGAGGGCACCCGCCACACCCTCACGCTCACGCGAGCCGTCGTACCGGCGGTCGGCGTGTCGGCAGGCATGGTGTCGCAGCGGGTGGGCCGCATCGTCGTGCCGGCGTTCGCCCGAGGGACCGGGCGGGAGGTGCGTGAGGTTGCCCGGTCACTGGTCGAGCAGCACGCCACCGGGCTGGTCCTCGACCTGCGCGGCAACCCGGGCGGGCTGCTGTCCGAGGCGGTCGAGACGGCCGGGGACTTCCTCGACGGTGGCCAGGTCGTCACGTACGCGCGTCGGGACGAGGAGCCGCAGCACCTCGAGGCCGCGGGGTCCGGAGACACCCGCACGCCGCTCGTGGTGCTGGTCGACGGCGGTACGGCGAGCGCTGCCGAGGTCGTGGCCGGCGCTCTCCAGGACCGTGGCCGGGCGGTCGTCGTGGGGACGCGCACGTTCGGCAAGGGCACCGTCCAGGAGCCGCACCGGCTGACCGACGGCAGCTCGCTCGCGCTGACAGTGGCGCGCTACGTGCTGCCGAGCGGACGCTCCGTCGAAGGCGTCGGCATCGAGCCGGACATCCAGGTGGACGCGGACGACCACGCCGTGTCGCGTGCCGTCGAGGTGCTGTCGGGGCTGCTGGCCGACTCCGGGAGCGGGCGCGGGTGACGGCTGCGTGAGCCCGAAGGAGACCGGGAAGGGCAAGCTCGTCGCGCAGAACAAGAAGGCCCGGCACGACTACGAGATCCTCGACACCTACGAGGCCGGCCTGGTGCTCACGGGCACCGAGGTGAAGTCGCTGCGTCAGGGTCGTGCCTCGCTCGTGGATGCGTACGCCGTGATCCAGGACGGCGAGGCCTGGCTGCTCAACGCGCACATCCCCGAGTACACCGAGGGCACCTGGAACAACCACACGCCCCGGCGGCAGCGCAAGCTGCTGCTGCACAAGGAAGAGATCCTGCGGCTCATCGGCAAGACCAAGGAGAGCGGCCTGGCGCTCGTGCCGCTGCAGCTGTACTTCAAGGACGGCCGCGCGAAGGTCGAGATCGCCCTCGCGCGTGGGCGGAAGGCGCACGACAAGCGGCAGGCGCTCTCGGAGCGCGACGCCAAGCGCGAGATGCAGGTCGCGATGGGCCGCGCGCTGAAGGGCCGGGAATCATCGCGCGGTCGCCGGCGCTGAACGCGTAGGCTGGAGGCACAACTCAACAAGGGGATGACAGGTCTCGACTTCGGATGTCGGGGCAGGGGAAGCGGGCCGAGGAAGCCGACGATCATCTCGTAAACGACCCGTCGGAAAAAAATCAAGCGCCGACAACAGTCCGCGCGCCTACGCCCTCGCTGCCTAAGCAGTAAGGCGTGGCTGTCAGCCTGGGAGAGCCTCCGGCCCAGGACCTGGCATCGCTAGGAGGAACACCAGTGGTCGTGGCCGCGTGAGCCGCTGGTGACCTAACGCGGCTGGGCCTGTTCTCGACGTGCTGGCGCGATCGGGAGGGCCGAGAAAAGCGAAGCCAGCTGCGCCCGGAGAAGCCCTGTTCTGGTACCGAAGGACGCGGGTTCGATTCCCGCCATCTCCACCGACCGGACCCGATGAAAGACGCGGAAGGCCCGACCGGGCCCTCCGCGTCTTCCCCGCACGCTGCGCAGCCCCCTCGCCACCCCCCAGTGCGCAGGGGGCCGCCGGGCAGCGTGCTACTCGGCCGTCTCCTCCGCCTCGGCGACGACCACGGCCGACGCCTCGGCACTCAGGGCGTGCCGGCTGATCTTGTCGTACCCCTCGATGCCCTGCTGCAGCCGCGCGAGGACGCGGTCCTCGGCGATCGCGATGATCGCCGACGTACCGGGCTGGAGGCTCTCGCCGACCGCTTTCAGGTCCTCGTCCTTGAAGCCCTTGTCACGGATCTTGCCCCAGATGCCACCGCCCGCGCCGCCCACGATGGCGCCGGCGATGATGCTCGGCGGGAAGATGAGGCCGACCAGCCCGCCTGCGATCGCGCCGCGCTTGGCCATCTTCTTGCCGCTCGGGTCCGCGGTCTCCTCGAACGTCACCTTCCCCTCGAGGTCGTGCACGATGACTGCGGCGTCGACGAGCTCGATCGAGCCCTCGCGGTCCATGGCGCGGAAGTCCTCGAGCGCCTGCTTGGCGTGCGTCGTGTCGGCGAACGTGGCGATGAACACCTCGACCGGGCTGTCCGCCATCTGCCTCACCTCCGTCGTCCGTCACGCTACGGAGCGAGCGGAGGCAGGGCCTCACCCGAAGTGGGTGACCTCGATGGCTCGTCCTGACGGGGTCAGGACACCGAGCGCAGCCACGTCGTCACCGCGCGATCCTGTCGGCAGCAGCTCGAGCGCGGCGTCGAGAAAGGCGCTCAGGTCCGCGTCGGGCGGCTGCGCCTCGACCGTCTTGCGCAGCAGCGACAGGCCGTGGTCGAGCGGCCAGCTGCGCGACTCCACCAGGCCGTCGGTGTAGAGCAACAGGATTGCGCCCGCGGGGAGCTGCGTGGAGCGCTCCTCCCATGCGTGGTCGAGGCCGAGCGGAGGCCCGGCGTCGACGTCGAGGTCCCAGGCCTCCCAACCACCCCGGCCGTCCGGCGCCACGACGAGTGGAGGCAGGTGACCAGCGGTCGCTGCGGTGGCACGACCCTCCTCCGCGTCGAGGTGCACGACCACCGCGGTGGTGAGCAGCTCCGTTTCGAGGTGCAGCAGGTACCGGTTCAGGGCCGTGAGGACGCGCTCGGGCGAGTGCCCGTCGGCGGCGCTGGCGCGTGCGACGGTGCGCAGCTGTCCCATCAGCGCCGCTGCCTGCAGGTCGTGCCCCTGGACGTCACCGACGACGAGAACGGCACCCCCCTCCACCGGGATCGCGTCGAACCAGTCGCCACCCACCTCCACGCCGGGGTCGCCCGCGCGGTACCGCGCCTCCAGCCGCAGCGGCCCCACAGCAGGGGGTACGGCGGGCAGCAGGCTGTGCTGCAGCGTGAGCGCCGCTGCGCGCTCCGAGGCGAGCTCGCGCTCGCGCTCCTCGTCGGCGCGGCTTCGTTCGATCACCATCGAGAGGGTCCGTACGAGCACCGCGATGAGGGCACGGTCCGCCGGGGTCGGTTGCTGCGCCTGGGGGTAGTAGAGGTCGAACGTGCCCAGCACCCGTCCGCCGGTCGCGAGCACGGGCGTGGACCAGCAGGCATGCAGCCCGGCAGCCAGGGCGAGGTGGCGGTGCTCGGCCCAGCGTGGGTCGAGCATCACGTCCGGCACGACGACCTGCTGCCGTGTCCAGGCGGCAGTGCCTGCGGAGGCGGACGACGGGCCGACAGGCAAGCCGTCGATCCCGTCGAGGTACCCACTCGGGAGGCTGGGCGCGGCACTACATCGCAGACGCTGCCCGTCGTCGTCAAGCAGCATGACGCACCCGACCATCCCGTCGGGTGACACCGCCTCCACAGCGAGCAGCAGTGAGGTGAGGACCGCCTCCAGCGGCTGCCCGGCGACGATGCCCGCGAGGACGTCGAGCTGGGCGCTGAGCAGCCGGAGGTCCCGTCCGCGCTCGGCCTCTGCCCGTTCGCTGGCGAGCACCCGCTGCACGGCCTGCGCCAGCACGTCCGCCATCGCGCGCACGTAGGACAGCTGAGCCTCGTCCGCCACCTCGTCCCCGATGAACGACAGGCTGAGGACCCCGAGGGTGTGGCCGCTGATGCTCAGCGGCACCACGTGCAGGCTGCGCGCGCTCGGGAAGGAGCCGGCGAGCGGGGGAGGGTGCTGACGGATGTCGGTCGTCCGGCGAAGGAACAGGGGCTGGCCCGTTCGTGCGACGACCGCCGCTGGGACCTCGGCGTCGAGCGGGATCTCCTGGGACGCGTTGCCAGCGCGACGGTGGCCGCCGTGCCAGGCGATGGGGCGCAGCATCCGATGCTCGGTGAGCACGTCCACGCTGGCCGTCTCCACGCCAGGGTGCGCGCTGGCGTTGTCGACAACGGTCTTCGCGATCTCCTGGACCGATCGCGCGCCCGTCAGCTCCGCGGTGATCTTCTGGAGCAGCTGCAGCCGCTCCCAGCTGTCCTCGAGGGAGGACAGCCGGTCGACCTCCGCGGCCATGACCTGGGGGAACGGCTGCGGACGCTTCGGCGGCTCGCCCTGGGCAGCCGCGCGCAGCTGGTCGACGATGCCCTGCACGTACCACTCCCTGAAGGCCTGGTGAGAGCGCGGCGGGGCGAGCGTGAGCATCCTGGCGGCCCGGGCGTGCTTGTCGGCCTCGGCCAGCGCGGACAGGTAGCGCTCCCCGGCGTCGGCGGCAGACAGCGGGAGCTGGAGCACCAGCTCCACGAACGGCTCGTCGCGGCGCGCGGCGTCGAGCGCCTGTCGCTTGATGTCGGCGCGGGCCTCGGCAAAGTCCTGCGTGACCGCCGTCACGAGGGCGGCCATCGGCGCCGGAAGGCTGATGCCGCTGACCGCCTCCTCCGCCCGCACCAGCATGAGCTCCCGGACCACGTTGTCGCTGTGCGCCTTCGCAGCGAGGAGCAGGTCCGTCGGGACGGCGCCGAGGCGCACCGTGTAGCGACGCTCGGCTTTCGCCTCGTGGTCCCACGCGGACAGCAGCGCCTCCATGTCCACGAAGGGGTCCACAGTCGGCCGGTCCTCTGTGTTCCTGCCGACCACCGCCCAGACGACCTTGCCGTTGGGGGAGGGCTCGACCCCCCAGGCGTTGCACACGGCGGACACGAGCTCGAGCCCCCGGCCGGTCATGGCGTCGAAGCTGCGCTGCGGCTTGACGGGCACGGCGCGACCGGTGTCCTCCACCTCGATGCGCACGCCGTCGTGAAGCGGTGCCAGGCGCAGGGTCACCGGCAGCGCGCCGTGGAGCAGGGCGTTCGTGACCAGCTCGGCGACAACCAGCTCGACGTCGGCCATGATCTGATCCGGTTGGTGGGGAAGCACCGAAGCGGCGAAGCCGCGCGCCCTCGGCACGGCGTCGGGCTCGCCGCGCAGCACGATCTCGGCGGCGCCGTTGAGCGCATCGGGCTCGCGCGTCATCGCGTGCTCACGCGCGACACACTGCTCGGCTGCCCCACCGATACCTCCTGGACCCCAGGTGGTTGCTTTCCCCTTCGAGGCGCCGATTACTCCTGCTTGTCTACCCCGGCACTGAGCGTCACCGGTGTTGGGCCAGTCCGCCGGTACGGCGGGCCTGCACGCCGATCGAAACCTTCCCCCACCCTCCCCGCACCTCGACGCCACAGTTGTGCGCCGCGGCTCTTGGAGCAGGGCGGTTCGGGGCACGAGCCAGTCACGGGACCGAACCACGACCCAGACACGAGAGGGAGGCACCCGTGACAACCTCCGACCCGCTCCGGCAGGGCGCGAGCACAGGCACCGGCGGCACGGCGGGCCAGGCGGCCGCGGAGGTCGCCGGCCGTGCGACACAGGCGGCCGGGGACGTCGCGAGCACCGCGGCCCAGCAGGCCGGCATGGTGGCCCGCGAGGCCACGGACCAGGCGCAGCGACTGCTCTCGCAGGCGCAGCAGGAGCTGAACGAGCAGGCAGGGCAGCAGGCCAGGCGGCTGGCGGAGAACCTGCACCGCGTCGCCGCGCAGCTGTCGCAGATGGCGAGCAACGTCGAGCAGGGGACGCCGGCGCAGACGATCGTGTCCCGGCTCGCGCAGACCAGCGACCGAGTCGCCGGGTACGTCGACCGCAAGCGGCCCGGTGACATGCTCGACGACCTGCAGGACTTCGCACGCCGGCGCCCAGGTGTGTTCCTGATGGGCGCGGCAGCCGCCGGCTTCGCGCTCGGTCGTCTGGGGAACGCCGCCCGCAAGGCGTCGAGCGACCGGGAGGACACCGCGGCCCTGAGCGCGACCGCCGGGGCGCGGCCGCTGCCTGGCATGCAGGAGCCCGAAGGCGTCATCGACCTGACCTCCGGGGCGCGCACCGTGGAGCCCACGGTCGAGGCCCTCGCCAGCCAGGGTCGTGACCCGTACGCGACGGGGGAGCAGCGATGACCACGACGACCAGCCGGGGCGACGGCGTGCAAGCACGGGTGTCCGGCCGGTTCGGGATCGACACGAGCCAGGCCAGCGTCGGCCAGCTCATGAGCGAGATCGCCACGGACCTGTCCACCCTGCTGCGCCAGGAGGTCGAGCTGGCGCGGGTGGAGCTGCGCGAGGAGGCGGTCAAGGCCGCGCGAGCGGGCGGCTTGCTGGGAGCCGGGGCATACGGCCTGCACATGACCTTGCTGTTCGGCACTCTCGCTGTCGTCTTCGGCGTCGGGAGCCAGATCGGGTACGGCTGGGCAGCGCTGATCATGACCGGCGTGTGGGCCGTCGTGGCGGCCGTCCTGGCCGTGCGCGGCCGCGCGCAGCTGCGCAAGGTCGACCTCACCCCGGAGCGCACCGTCGAGACCGTCAAGGAGGACCTGGCATGGGTGCGACACCCGATCAGCTGAAGGCCGAGATCCGTCGTACGCAGGCTGAGCTCGCCTCTGACGTGGACACGTTGGCCGAGCGGGTGCGGCCCTCGAACGTCGTGCGACGGCGCACGACGGCGGTGAAGGCGAGCATGACGTCGGCGAAGGAGCGCGTCATGGGTTCGGTCAGCGACACCATGGACACGGCAAGCGGAGGCATCAGCGACATGACCTCTACCGCGAAGGACACGCTGCAGGACGCCCCGAAGCGGGTCCGCAGCCAGACGCAGGGCAACCCGCTGGCGGCGGGGCTGATCGCCTTCGGTGCCGGGCTGCTCACGGCTGCGCTCGTCCCACCGACGCGCACCGAGGAGCAGATGGCCGAGCAGGCGAAGGAGCGCGCACGGGACCTCGCGCAG
The DNA here is from genome assembly GCA_046723735.1 of Actinomycetota bacterium. Taxonomy (GTDB): domain Bacteria; phylum Actinomycetota; class Actinomycetes; order Mycobacteriales; family SCTD01; genus RYN-111. The sequence goes on from JBKOVB010000064.1 coordinate 17,490, forward strand.
CCGGTGGCGGACGCGGCAAAGGAGTCGGCGCAGCAGGTCGCCGACCACCTCAAGCCGACCGCGCAGCAGGCGATGGAGGAGGTCAAGGAGACCGCCGCCGAGGCGGCATCGCGTACAGGTGAGCAGGCACGCGGCGCCGCGCAGGACGTGGGGTCCACAGCTCGCGACGCGGCAGGTCAGGCCAAGGAGAAGGGCGAGCCCAGCGCGCCCATGATGTGACGTCCCCCTGCCGTGCGGGCCCTTTCGGAGGCAGGATGGGCCCGTGCGCAGCCTCGGGACACGTGGGCCGCTGGTCGGGCCGGTCGGCCTGGGCTGCATGGGGATGTCGTGGGCGTACGGCGGCTCCGACCGCGACGACGACACCTCGGTCGCCGTCATCCATCGGGCGCTCGACCTCGGCGTGACCCTGGTCGACACGGCCGACGTCTACGGGCCGTTCACCAACGAGGAGCTCGTCGGTCGAGCGCTCGAGGGGCGGCGTGAGGGGGTCGTCCTGGCGACCAAGGTGGGGCTCGTCGTACGGGACGGCGGCGTGGCCCGTGACGGCCGTCCGGAGCATGTCCGCGCAGGCATCGACGCCTCGCTGCGACGGCTGCGGACCGACCGCGTGGACCTGTACCAGCTGCACCGGGTCGACGAGGCCGTGCCGCTGGAGGACACCTGGGGGGCCATGGCCGAGCTGGTGGGCGCGGGCAAGGTCAGGCACCTGGGCCTGTCGGAGGTCGGCGTCGACGAGCTCGCCCGTGCGCATGCCATCCACCCCGTGACCACGGTCCAGAGCGAATTGTCGCTCTGGACCCGTGACGCGCTGGTGGAGGTGCTCCCGTGGTGCCAGGAGCACGGGGTTGGCTTCCTGCCCTTCGCCCCGCTGGGACGCGGATTCCTCACGGGCACGCTCGCCCCCGGGTCGTTCGGCTCCGACGACTTCCGGGCGCGCAACCCCCGTTTCACCGAGGAGGCGATGCGGGCCAACCAGGGCATCGTCGAGACCCTCGAGGAGGTCGCCGGGCACTACGGCGTGACGCCGGCCCAGGTCGCGCTCGCCTGGCTGCTGTCGCTCGGGCCGCACGTCGTCCCGATCCCGGGCACGACGAGCCTGCGCCACCTCGAGCAGAACGTCGCGGCCCACGAGCTGCGCCTCACGGAGCACGACCTGGCCGCGCTGGCCCGGCTGCCCGAGCCGGTGGGAGCCCGGTACTAGGGGCGGGCCTGGTGACCGCCGTCGTCACGCTCGAGACGCCCTCCCTGGGCGACCGGAGCTATGTGCTGGCGAGCGGCGACCTCGCGGTGGTCGTCGATCCGCAGCGCGACGTCGACCGGATCCTGTCGGTGCTCTCGGAGCAGCGGTTGCACCTCACCCACGTCCTCGAGACCCACGTGCACAACGACTACGTCAGCGGCGGCCTCGAGCTCTCGCGCATCACGGGCGCGGCCTATGTGCTCCCGGAGGGCAGCGGCGCCGCGTTCTCGCACGTGGTGGCGCACGACGGTGACGTGCTGGGGGCTGGAGGCCTGCGGCTCACCGCCATCCGGACGCCGGGGCACACGTATCACCACACCAGCTACCTCGTCGTCGACGACGACGGCGACGGAGTCGTCCTCACTGGAGGATCGCTGCTCTTCGGGACCGTGGGTCGCACCGACCTCGTGGCCTCGCAGGACACCGACGCGCTGACGCATCTGCAGTTCCGGTCCGTACGGCGGTTGGCCGGCCTCCCCGGCGAGGCCGCGGTGCTGCCCACCCACGGCTTCGGCAGCTTCTGCTCCGCGGCCCCGGCCTCGGGCGCCGCGTCGACGGTCGCCGAGCAGCGGCGCGTCAACCCCGCCCTCACCCAGGATGAGGAGGCGTTCGTCCGCACGCTGCTCGAGGGTCTCGACGCCTACCCGGCCTACTACGCGCGGATGGCACCGCTCAACCGCGCCGGCCCTGAGCCGCTGGACCTCCGCGCGCCACGGGTCGTCGACGCCGACGAGCTCCGGTGGCGTGTTGCCGAGGGGGAGTGGGTCGTCGACCTGCGCGACCGCCGTTCCTTCGCGGACGCCCACCTGCCCGGCACGCTGTCGTTCGGGCTGGGCGGCAGCTTCGCCACGTACCTGGGCTGGTTGCACCCCTGGGGCAGCCCGCTGACGCTGGTGGCCCCGACCACCGAGGACGTTGCGGTCGCCCGCCGGGAGCTGGCACGCATCGGGGTCGACCGGATCGCGGGGACGGCGGTCGGGCCTGTCGAGCAGCTCGCCGAGGCGGGACGCCTGAGGTCGTTCCGTCGTACGGACTTCGCGGGGCTGCGCGAGCGGCTCGACGTGGGCGAGCCGGTGTGGGTGCTGGACGTCCGGCGGCACGACGAGCGGAGCGACGAGCACCTGGTCGGAAGCATCCACGTTCCGGTGCACGAGCTGCCCGGGCGCCTCGACGACGTGCCCCCGGGAGAGGTGTGGGTGCACTGCGAGATCGGGTACCGCGCCTCAGTCGCGGCGTCGCTGCTGGCCCGGGCTGGACGTGAGGTCGTGCTGGTCGACGACCGGTTCCGCAACGCGCGCATGGTGGGCCTCGACGTGGCGGCCGGCTGACCGCCGTACGGTGCTCGCATGGCCAAGGTCCACGACGGCATCGACGAGGCCCTCGCGACGTGGCTCGAGGCACAGCCGGTGTTCTTCGTGGCGACGGCGCCGCTGGCCGAGGACGGGCACCTCAACCTGTCCCCACGCGGGCTGGACTGCTTCTCCGTGCTGGGTCCCCGGCAGGTGGCGTGGGTGGACCGCACCGGCAGCGGCGTCGAGACGATCGCCCATCTCCGTGAGAACGGTCGCATCGTGCTCATGTTCTGCGCCTTCAGCGGTCCGCCGAAGATCGTGCGGCTGCACGGTCGCGGTCGGGTCTGCCTGCCCGGCAGTGCCGAGTACGACCACGTCGTGGCCCGGCACGTCGCGACCATCGGCACGCGGGCGGTGGTGGTGGTCGACGTGGACCGGGTGAGCGACTCGTGCGGGTACGGCGTGCCACTGATGGACCTCGTGGGAGAACGGGACCAGCTGCCGCGGTGGGAGGCCGCCAAGGGTGTGGACGGGATCGTTGCCTACCGGGCGGGGAAGAACGCGGTGAGCGTCGACGGCCTGCCGGGCCTGTAGGAGTGACCCCTTTCGTGGCAGGTCCGACCCGCGTGGCACGGTAGGGGCATGGACCTGACGGGGGCGCGTCTGCTGCTCGAGGCGGGCCTGCTCCGACCGGCCCGACCCGACCGGATGCTGGGCATGGCGCTGGCGATGGCGCGCTGGGGGATGACACCCGCTACCGGGTACGCCGCGGCCGCGTCGCGCTGGCCGCAGCGGGTCGCTCTGGTGGACGACCGCGGGTCGCTCACCTACAGGGAGGTCGACCAGCGCACGGACCGGCTGGCAGGCGAGCTGCGCGCCCGTGGGGTGATGCCCGGGACGGCGGTGGGCCTTCTGGCGCGCAACGGCCGCGGCTTCGTGGAATCGCTTGTGGCGCTGGGCAAGTGCGGCGCAGATGCCCTGCTGCTGAACACCGGTTCGGCGGCCTCCCAGGTCTCCGCCGTGCTCGACCGCGAGCAGGCCGTGGCCGTGCTGCACGACACCGAGCTGGCGGAGCTCGTCGCGGAGGGCCTCGCGGGCCGCCTGGTGATGACGACGGAGGAGCTCGACGCGCTCGCGACGAGCAGCACGTGCACCGCCCCGCCGAAGCCGGGCGTGCAGCCGCGGCTGGTGGTGCTCACCAGCGGCACCACCGGTGCGCCCCGAGGGGCTGCCCGGGGCGGCGCGTCGATCGACGACGTGGTGGCCTTCCTGTCGCGCATTCCCTTGCGCACGGAGGAGACGAGGTACGTCGCCTCGCCGATGTTCCACTCCTGGGGGTTGGCGCACCTCGGCCTGGCCGTCCTCATGGGCTGCACGCTCGTGACCCAGCGCCGCTTCGACCCGGCCCGCGTGCTGCACGCGGTCGAGGAGCACCGGGCGGACGTGCTGGTCGTCGTACCGGTGATGCTCGACAAGATGCTGCAGCTTCCTCAGCCGGTCGCCGACACGTCGTCGCTGCGGGTCGTCGCCTCGAGCGGCAGCGCACTGCCGGGGGAGCTCGCCACCCGCGTGCTCGAGACCTTCGGTCCGGTGCTCTACAACCTCTACGGCTCGACGGAGGTCGCGTACGCCGCGGTGGCCGGCCCCGAGGAGCTCGCCGCCGACCCGCACACGGCCGGACGGCCGCCGTACGGGGTCCGCCTGCGGGTCGTGGACGACACGGGTGCGGATGTCCCCGCGGGTCGGGTGGGGCGGATCTTCGTCGGGAACGGCCTGGCCTTCAGCGGCTACACGGACGGCTCCGACAAGGACCGCCTGGACGGGCTGGTGGCGACCGGAGACCTGGGTACGGTCAACACGGAGGGGTGGCTCACGGTGCTGGGCCGGGACGACGACATGGTCGTCATCGGAGGCGAGAACGTGTACCCGAACCAGGTGGAGGACGTGCTGCTGCGGCATCCCGCCGTCGCCGAGGTCGCGGTGACGGCCGAGCCGGATCCGTCGTTCGGGGTGCGGCTCGTCGCGCACGTGGTGGGGGACGTGCCGGCTGAGGAGCTGCAGGACCTCGTACGCCGAGAGCTGGCCCGCTTCGCGGTGCCGCGCGAGGTGCGGTTCCACGAGGCGCTCCCGCGCAACGCCACCGGCAAGGTCCTCAAGAGGGAGCTGGCATGACGGCGCCCGCGCAGCTCGACCGCCCGGACGTCGAGGAGCGCCTCGACCGGCCGTGGGTGGCGATCGTGTGGAACGACCCGATCAACCTGATGAGCTACGTGACGCACGTGCTGATGGAGCTGTTCGGGTACAGCCGGGACAAGGCCACCCAGCTCATGCTCGCCGTGCACCACGAGGGAAAGGCGGTCGTGAGCAACGGGACGCGCGAGCAGATGGAGGCTGACGTCGCCCGCCTGCACGCCAAGGGCCTCTGGGCCACGCTGCAGCAGGACTGACGCTGACCATGCGGTTCACACGGCACCGGGGCAAGGTGCGCGCCGACATCGACGCGGTCGAGGCGCAGGTGCTCACCGACCTCGCCGAGCAGGTGCTGGCCCTGGTGGAGCCGCCGTCGACCGACGACGACCCACTTGCGGCCCTGGTGGGCCTGCCCTCGGACGTGACGCCGCCGCAGGACCCTGTGCTGTCTCGCCTCTTCCCTGCCGCCTATCGCGACGATGAGGCGGCGGCGGGTGACTTCCGTCGTTACACCGATGGGGAACTTCGGGCGCGCAAGCGGGGCGACGCCCAGCACGTGCTCTCGTCGCTGCCGGACGGTGGTGGGCGGATGGAGCTCGACCGCGACGCGGTGGACAGGTGGCTGGGGTTCCTGAACGACGTGCGGCTCGCACTGGGCACGGTGCTGGAGGTGACCGAGGAGACGTACGTCGAGGACGTCGAGCCTGAGGACCCGGCGTACCAGGCGTTGCAGGTCTACGGCTGGCTCGGCTGGCTCCAGGAGTCGCTGCTCTCCTGCGTGGAGCCGCGCACCCCCTGAGCGCGGCCGCTAGTCTCCCCGCGTGCGTCGTGCTCTCGCTGCTGCCCTCGCGGTCGTGACACTGGCCTCCCTGGCGGTCGGAGCCTCGGCCGCCCCCGGGATGGTGCCACCCGCGAAGGACCCCTTCTACCGGTACGCCGGGCCGCTGGAGCGGATCGCGCCCGGCACGCCGTTGCGCACCCGCGACGTGACGCTGGGCGCGACGACGAGCCAGACGCCGCTACCCGCGCAGCAGGTCCTCTACCGAACCACGGACGCGACCGGGCGCCCCGCGCTCAGCGTCACCACGATCGTCCTCCCGGTGACCGGCACCGCCGCGCCGCGGGTCGTCGGGTACCTCAGCTTCTACGACGCGCTCACCTCGCGGTGCGACCCCAGCTACACGTTGCGCGGCGGTGACGCCGGTGCCGCCAACGTCCAGAACTCCTACGCGGAGCAGCTCGTCGTGCACTGGCTGCACCAGTCCGGCTTCGTCGTGACGGTGCCCGACGTCGAGAACGAGGGCGCCCACTTCGTCGCCGGCAACGAGTACGGCATGAGCGCCCTCGACGGGGTGAAGGCCACGCTGCGCGTGCTGGGGCTGGGCAGCAGCACACCGGTCGGACTGCTGGGCTTCTCCGGCGGCTCGATCGCTGCGGACTGGGCGAGCGAGCTCGCGCCGCGGTACGCGCCCCAGCTGAACCTCGTCGGCACCGCCATGGGCGGGGTCCCGGTCGACCTCGCCCACATGCTGAGGTACGTCGACGGCAGCGCGAGCTGGTCCAGCATCACGCCCGGGGCGCTCGCGGGGCTCGCCCGAGCGTTCCGGCTGGACCTCTCGCCGTACCTGACTCCGCTCGGGAGGAAGGCCCTCGCGCGGGTGGCGGACCAGTGCATCGGCGAGTTCAGCGGCACCTACCGGCTGGCGTCGCTGTTCCAGTCCCGGTACGGCGACCCGCTGCGCATCCCGGTGCTGAAGCGGGTCCTCGACAGGCTCGTCATGGGTTCGGCGCCGGGCAGCCCCCGGATGCCGCTGCTCATGGTGGCCGGCAACCTCGACGGCACGGGCGACGGCGTGACGGTCGTGGCGGACCAGCGGGCGCTGGCCGCTCAGTACTGCGCGCAGGGCGTGCCGGTGGACTTCGAGGAGGTCCAGCACGGCGAGCACACCCAGACGGGGATCGCCTTCATGCCGCAGGCGGCCGCGTTCCTGTCCGCGCGCTTCGCGGGGGTGCCGCCCGTGAGCACCTGCTGACGCGTGCAGTTCATCGAGCCGCGGGGCTCATCCGAGTCGGGCGGTGACGCCTCTCGCTGGGAGGGACCCACTCCAAGGTGCCCGTCGCAGTCTTACGTCCCAGGGTGGTGGAACGGCCTTATCCGCTGGTCGGCAACTCTTGATCGAAGGCGCAGAGGCGCTCGGCTAGTGCGCTCGTCAACGATCACGAGTCTGTGACTTCGCGACCGATGCGCCCAGAGAGCGCGGCACCGGAATCGCTCCGATCGGGCCGCATCGCTGCATCCAGTAGTGCAGCCACAAGTTCAAGGCTCTCGTCGCTAGCCTGCGACTCCCTCTCGGAGCCTGGCTTCCGACGTTCGGCTTCGACCTCGATCAACAGCGACGCAGCTGTGTCCTGCACGGTGCCCACAAGGCGATCGTTTCAGACGCGAGCGCCTCGCGAGGAAGGCCGAGTTCCGAGGCTCGAGGAGCGGCATCTCTCCGCTCTACGGAAGGCGGGGCTTCGACATCGCGCCAGCAGCAGCGGCGACCTCCACGAAATCTTGATGGGTCATCGTCAGAAGGTCCGCGGCGACGCCTTGCAGGTCGGAGGCCAGGTGCGCGAAAGCCTCATTCGGACTGTCGCTGACCGGGGTACTGCCCGTGGCGCTCACGTGCCCGCAAGAAGTCCTGATGCGTGACGGCTGCCTCACCCCAGCAGTACCGCACGATGCCGAGGGAGCGGCCCTTCTCCTCGTGAGTGTCTAGTGGTGTCGACCTCGGTAGAAGACGCTGGGCGAGCCCTTGGCCTCACTCCGGTCCTCGAAACGCCCGCGCACAGTCGCCCGACGAGCTGGGATGCTGAGATTCACCAGCAGGGCGAGGCCGAGGCCGAGAAGCATGCCAGCGGCCAGGGCGAGGGCGATCGAGGCTGCCAGGCCTTGGCTGCGAAGCAATAGAAGGGCCAGCACCGTCGCGGCGCCCACGGTCGAGCGCCTTGTGGCACGGCTTCGTCCGGACGCCACCAGCTCGGAGCCGCTGCCGTAGAAGGTGCCTGATCGGAGGAACAACCCTGCCGTCACTGCCCCGCTCGCCAATGGGAGGACGGCCAGGATGGACCACGAGGGCGCGTCGTGCTTGGCGGCTGCGGCAAGCAGCATCGTGGCACCACACGCGACGCTGAATGCGAAGAACAGAGCCAGGCGTGTCCATAGACCCGCTCCGCTGCTCGCCCGCTGAGAAGACACGTCGCGGAGGCTAGCTCGCACGTCCGCAGGAGAGGGGAACGCCGCGTCCTCGCCAGAGCGACCCTTCTCGGTCGGTGCTCTATGCCCCGCAGTTGTACTGGTACCGCGTGGCGAGACCTTCACCGCACCAGAAGCCGTTCTCGCCTTGGACATTGATGGGCGCTACGTGGCTGACCAGGCTCATCTCCTCCAGGAGGTGAGGCGCGGCGATCCACAGTAGGGACGAGTCACCGGGCCGAACGGAGCCGTCCGCGAGCCAACACGCATCGCTCGGCTCCGGGAAGGGCCTACCCGTGCCGTCCTCATAGCGGACGTCCGTCACCACGAGCAGAAGCCGGTCCGGGTTTCGGTACCGCTTCCACCTCACCGTGTCGGTCTCAACAGTGCCGTTAGGCCCGACGCTGTTGAAAGACGTACTCACCTCGCTGCGTCCGCGAGGACGCAGGTCCATGCGCGAGCCATGGACTGCCCAATGACCCGCGAAGGGTCCGAGCCCCGCCGTCCGGTCACGGGCGTTCAATGGCCGAGGCGTGGACCGGCGCGTTACCACCGTGTTCGGCGTCGCGCAGGGATCGTCTTCGTGGGGCGCAGCGGGTGGACTCGCGGCGGTCGCGAGACCCGGTGCCGTTCTGGGCGGTGTGCGGTCGTCTTCCTCGCAGGCGACGAGACCACCTGCTACTGCCAGAGCCACGAGGGCGAGGGAAGCGACTCGCACCGCGCCACGCTATCCGGACGACCGCGTCGAAGAACGGCTCCTCGCAGCACGGCGCGTCCCCGAAGTCCACGTCAGAGTCATGCGGGGTCATCCACATCCTTGGTCGGACCCGCCAGCTCGTCGTAGGGCGAATGTATGTTCCTGTCCGGAAGGGGGCGGGATGACGACCGACGTGCTCGACGTACCAGCCCCTTGCGGGCTGCCGCCCGAGGTCGTCGCGCTGCAGGAGGCGATCGACGCGGTCGCGCTCTTCCTCGCGCGCGGGGGCGACTGCCAGGTCGGCACCATGACCGCGCTCCTGGGCCAGGCGCAGCAGGTGGAGGGCTTGGCGCTGCGGCAGGTCGCCCAGGTCGACCTCTCCGGCACGTGGATCGCGGTGGCGCCCCACGGCACGCACCAGCTCGTGCAGAACGCTCTGGGCTGCACCGTCGAGCACTCCCGCGCCACGGTGCGGCTGGCCCGCCGGTTGGAGGAGGACCTCGCCCCGGTCGGGGACCTGCTGCGCGCTGGCCGCATCACCCGCGCGCACGCGGCCGCCGTGGTGCACGGCTTGCGCGGCCTGGACCCGGAGACCGTGGCCAGCAGCCTGGAGGCGGTCTGCCAGGCGGCCCTGAGCGCCGACCCGAGCGCGCTGGCCAAGCGGCTGCGCGAGCGCGCCGAGGCCGTCAGCCCGCAGCTCGCCGAGGAGCAGCGCCGCCGCCTCGAGGCGCGCACCGAGTTCCGGATGAACGAGACGTTCGACGGCGGCTGGCACGTCGAGGGCACCCTGGACGGCGAAGACGGCGCGCTGCTGCAGGACGTCATCAACAAGCGCCTGGCGGCCGGCCGGGTCGACGGCGACACCCGGGGGCTGCCGCAGCGCCGCCGGCAGGCGTTCATGGACGTCATCCGGCACTACGCCGACTGCCGCGACGAACAGGTGCCCGGCCAGGGCAGCAACCGAGCCCAGCTGATCATCGTCGCGAGCGGCGACGCAGTCGCCGGTACGCCGGGTGCCGCCCCCGCCCGGGTGATCGGCACCCGGTGCGGGCTGCTGACCCGGCGCCAGCTCATGCGCCTCATGTGCGACGCGGACATCAGCACGGTCACCCTGTCCGAGGACCTCGAGCGCGTCGACCTCGGCCGCTCGACGCGCACGGTGACCAAGGCCCAGTGGCTTGCGCTCGTCGCGCGGGACCGGCACTGCGTCGTCAAAGGCTGCCACCGGCCACCGAGCGCCTGCCAGGCCCACCACGTGATCTGGTGGTCCGCCGGCGGCACCAGCGACATCGACAACTACGCGCTCGTCTGCCACGCCCACCACCACGACCTGCATGACCGTGGCGCCTGGCTGGTTACCCACGACGACCGGCTGCTCACTCCGGAGGGCTACCGCGACACCGCTTTCGACCCACCCCCGCCGCGACCACGCCCCTGCCCCTGAGCCCCAGCCACCCTGGGGCTCGCAGGGCTGCCCGGACACACGCCCGCGGCGGTGAAGGCCAGCGGGCCGTCGTACCAGGACAGGCTCACTAGGCTCGTCGCGTGCTGTCGCTGCCGCAGGCTTTCCTGGACCAGGTGCTCGCCCACGCCCGTCGGGACCACCCCGACGAGTGCTGCGGCATCATCGCGGGCAAGGGCGGCCTGGCGACGCGGGTGTTCGAGATGGAGAACGCCGAGCGGTCACCGACAGGCTTCACCTTCGACAGCGCCGAGTGGTTGAAGGTCTACCGGGAGATCGACGACGCGGACGAGGAGCTCCTGGCCGTCTACCACTCCCACACCGCGACCGAGGCCTACCCGTCGCGGACGGACATCCTGTGGGCCGAGCACAACGAGTTCGAGCACTGGCTGCTGGTCTCCACGCGGGCCGAGGAGGACGAGGTGCGGAGCTTCACGATCACCGACGGCGTGGTCGCCGAGGAGCCCGTCGAGATCACCTGAGGTGTGGCGCGGGTCACCTCCCGGCGGCCCGCGGAACAGCGCCGTCGCCAGATCGTGTTCACTGGAAGCAGTCCTACGAGCACTGGAGCAGCATGTCGATCGAGGTCCGCATCCCGACCATCCTCCGCACCTACACGGGTGGGGAGAAGGCCGTCGAGGCGAAGGGTGACACGCTCGCCGGGCTCATCGACGACCTGGAGAGCCGCCACGCCGGCATCAAGGGCCGCCTCATCACCGAGGACGGCGCGCTGCACCGGTTCGTGAACATCTACGTCAACGACGAGGACGTCCGCTTCCTGGGCGCGCTCGAGACGCCCCTCAAGGACGGCGACAGCGTCACGGTCCTGCCGGCGGTCGCAGGAGGGTGACCCGGTACGACTCGCTGATCGAGTCCCTCGGGCGCACGCCGCTCGTCGGGCTCCCTCGGCTGTCGCCGTCCCCGGACGTGCGGCTGTGGGCCAAGCTGGAGACGGCCAACCCCACCGGCTCGGTCAAGGACCGGGCGGCGCTCTACATGGTCGCGCAGGCTGAGAAGGAGGGGCTGCTCCGGCCCGGCGTGACGGTGCTCGAACCCACGTCCGGCAACACCGGCATCAGCCTTGCCATGGTGTGCCGCATGCGCGGCTACCGGCTCATCTGTGTGATGCCGGAGAACACCAGCGTGGAGCGTCGGCAGCTGCTCACCATGTACGGCGCCGAGATCGTCACCTCGCCGGCCGCGGGTGGGTCGAACCAGGCGGTGGCCGTCGCGAAACAGCTCGCCGCCGAGAACCCCGACTGGGTCATGCTCTACCAGTACGGCAACCCGGCGAACGCTCAGGCCCACTACGAGACGACCGGGCCGGAGCTGCTCGAGGACCTGCCCACGATCACGCACTTCGTGGCCGGCCTCGGCACGACGGGCACGCTGATGGGCACCGGCCGGTTCCTCAGGGAGAACGTGCCCGGCGTACGCGTCATCGCGGCCGAGCCGCGGTACGGCGAGCTCGTCTACGGCCTCCGCAACATCGACGAGGGCTTCGTCCCCGAGCTGTACGACGGGTCGGTGCTCACCTCGCGCTTCAGCGTCGGCCCGCGCGAGGCGCTGCGCCGCACGCGGCAGCTCGTCGAGGAGGAGGGGATCTTCGCCGGCATCTCCACCGGTGCGATCCTGCATGCCGCGCTCGGCGAGGCGATGAAGTGCGTCAAGGCCGGCGAGCGCGCCGACATCGCGTTCATCGTCGCGGACGGCGGTTGGAAGTACCTGTCGACGGGGGCGTACGCCGGGACGCTCGAGGAGGCCGAGCACGCGCTCGAGGGCCAGCTCTGGGCGTAGCACGGAGCTCGGTATCAGCCGAACGGCCACAATCGCCCGGAGTGTCGGCGAGCCGACATCATGATCACTGGGCGCCCGTAGGGTGGCACCGTGCGTGAGAGCTCAGCAGCGGCGCCGATCGGCGTCTTCGACTCCGGCGTAGGCGGTCTGACCGTCGCGCGCGCCCTGCTCGACCAGCTCCCGCACGAGGAGCTCCGGTACGTCGGCGACACCGCGCACGGGCCCTACGGGCCGCTCGCCATCGCGGACGTCCGCCGGCACGCCCTCGCGGCGATGGACGAGCTCGTGGGCAGCGGCGTCAAGATGCTGGTGATCGCCTGCAACAGCGCCAGCAGCGCCGCGTACCGCGATGCCAAGGAGCGCTACGACGTGCCCGTCGTGGAGGTGATCGCCCCCGCCGTACGCCGGGCCGTGGCCGCCACCCGCAACGACCGCGTGGGGCTCATCGCAACCGCCATGACGGTCGCGAGCGGGGCGTACGACGACGCCTTCGCCGCCGCGCCGCAGGTGCAGCTGACGAGCGCCGCCTGTCCGCGGTTCGTGGACTTCGTGGAGCGCGGCGTGACGACCGGTCGGCAGCTGCTGCAGCTCGCCACGCACTACCTCGCGCCGGTGCAGCAGGCCGGTGTCGACACCCTGGTGCTCGGGTGCACGCACTACCCGCTGCTGACCGGGATGATCTCGCTCGTGATGGGCGAGGGCGTGACGCTCGTGAGCAGCGCCGAGGAGACGGCCAAGGACGTCTACCGCGTGCTCGTGCGGGAGGGCCTCGAGCGCCCGGACGACCTCCCCGAGCCGCAGCACCGGTTCTTCGCCACCGGCGATCCCGCGCCGTTCGAGAAGGTCGGCCGGAGGTTCATCGGTCCGCAGATCGGGCAGGTCTTCGCCGTCGGAGGTCAGGAGAAGCTGTGCATCTGACCGTGCTGGGGTGTGCGGGCACGTTCCCGGGCCCGTCCTCACCGTGCTCCGGGTACCTGCTGGAGCACGACGGCTACCGGTTGGTGCTCGACCTCGGCGCGGGCGCGCTCGGCAACCTGCAGCGGCACATCGACCTGCTCGACGTGGACGCGGTGTACGTCACGCACCTGCACGCCGACCACTGCATCGACCTGGTGGCCTACTTCTACGCGCGGCGCTACCACCCGGGGGGCGTCCCGGCTCGGCTGCCGGTGTACGGCCCGAAGGGCAGCGCGCACCGCATCACCGCGGCGTTCGAGGAGCCGCCGGTCGACGGCTTCGAGCAGGTCTACGACTTCCGTGAGCCGGGTCCGGGCACCTATCAGCTCGGCCCGTTCACGGTGAGCAGCGTCGTGGTCCGGCACCCCGTGGAGTGCCACGGCCTGCGCATCCAGGCGGGCGGCAAGGTACTCACCTACTCCGGCGACACCGCCACGTGCCCGGAGCTCGTCGAGCTGGCACGCGACGCCGACCTGTTCTTGTGCGAGGCGAGCTGGCCGTCCGTCCCCACGCCGCCGGAGGGCATCCACCTCACGGGTCGTGAGGCGGGGGAGGCGGCCGCGGCCGCGGGCGCGAAGCGGCTGCTGCTCACGCACCTCATGCCGTTCCACGACCCGCAGGAGATCTTGGCCGAGGCCAAGGAGGCCTACGACGGTCACATCGACCTCGTCTCGCCGGGGGCCGTGTACTCGGTCTGACGCGCCCTCGGGCCGGCTCCGCGGGCCGAGGGACTGAGGCGTCCGGCGCCGAGCCTGGCCCCATTAGGGTTTCGGCCATGACGCGCGAGGACGGTAGGACCGCAGACCAGCTCCGCCCGGTGACGATGACCCGTCGTTGGCTGGACCACGCCGAGGGGTCCTGCCTCGTGGAGTTCGGCCGCACACGGGTGCTCGTCGCCGTGTCGGCGACCGAGGGCGTCCCGCGGTGGCGCAAGGGCTCGGGCCTGGGCTGGGTCACTGCCGAGTACGCCATGCTTCCGCGCGCCACCCACACCCGCTCCGACCGGGAGTCCGTCAAGGGCCGGCTCGGCGGTCGCACCCACGAGATCAGCCGGCTGGTCGGGCGCTCGCTGCGCGCGGCCGTGGACCTCTCGCTGCTGGGGGAGAACACGCTCGCCGTCGACTGCGACGTGCTCCAGGCCGACGGCGGCACGCGCACTGCGGCCATCACGGGCGCCTTCGTGGCGGTCTCGGACGCGTGTGCGTTCCTGGGGCGCCCGCAGGCCGTCGTACGGTCCGTCTCCGCCGTGTCGGTGGGCATCGTCGGTGGCGAGCCGCTGCTCGACCTGGCCTACACCGAGGACGTACGGGCGGACACCGACATGAACGTCGTCGCCACCGGCGACGGCGACGTGATCGAGGTGCAAGGTACGGCGGAGGGCGCCCCCTTCTCGCGCAAGGAGCTCGACGCGCTGCTCGACCTGGGCCTCGCGGGCTGCGCCCAGCTGACCGCGCTGCAGCAGGCCGTGCTGGCGCAGCCGTTGCCCGCATGAGCCTCGTCCTGCTGGCCACCCGCAACCAGGGCAAGGTCCGGGAGCTCGCAAGGATCCTGACGCCGTACGGCGTGGAGCTGCAGGGCGCGAGCTACGACCCGGGGCCGGAGACGGGCGCGACCTTCGCGGAGAACGCGCTCGCGAAGGCCCGCGAGGGCGTGCGCGAGACCGGGCTGCCGGCGCTGGCGGACGACAGCGGGCTCGCGGTGGACGCCCTCAACGGCATGCCGGGGATCCTCTCGGCCCGCTGGGCCGGACGGCACGGCGACGACCAGGCCAACCTCGACCTCGTGCTCGGCCAGATCGAGGACGTGCCGGACGAGCGGCGGGGAGCGGCGTTCGTGTGCGCGGCGGCCTACGCGCTGCCCGACGGGCGCGAGGAGGTGGTCATCCGGGAGCTGCGCGGCACGATCGTCCGGGAGCCGCGGGGCACCAACGGCTTCGGCTACGACCCGATCTTCCTGCCGGAGGGCCGGACGCTCACCTCGGCCGAGCTGGACCCCGACGAGAAGGACGCGATCAGCCATCGGGGCCAGGCGTTCCGGGCGCTGGCGCCGCTGCTGGCGAAGGCGCTCGCGGGCATGTCGTGAGGCGACACGGCGTGACATCCGCCGACGCCCCGGATACGTTCGCGCCAGCTCGCGCCCTTGTCGCTCGAGCGGCGAGGGAGACGGTGATCCAGGTGCACGGCGGTAGCGGATTCACGGGGGTCGCGTGACGGTCGGCGCGCACCACCTCGCGGTGCTCGCGGAGCAGGCGCTGGAGCGGCTGGGCGACCACGAGTCGCTGCTGTTCGAGGGGCGGTGGTTCCGTCGCGCCGAGCTGCACGCCCGGGCCGAGCGCGTCGCCGGCGGGCTGCGGGAGATCGGTGTGCAGCCCGGGGACCGCGTCGTGGTGCTCATGATGAACACCCCCGAGGTCGGCATCACCTATCACGCCGTCTGGCGGGCGGGCGCGGTCGCGACGCCGGTGATCTTCCTCATCAGTCCGCCGGAGCTGCGCCACATCCTGGTGGACTCGGAGGCGGTCGCGGTCGTCGTCACGCCCGAGCTGCTGCCGCTCCTGCAGTCGGCCTCGGAGGGGCTGGACCTCCACGTGCTCGTGGTGGGCTCGTCCGACGTCGGGACGCCGTTCGCGGAGCTCGAGCAGGCCGACCCGCTGCCCGTGACGCCGCGCGCCGACGACGACCTCGCGGCGCTGCTCTACACCGGCGGGACCACGGGGCGTTCGAAGGGCGTGATGCTCACGCACCAGGGGCTCTGGTACGGCGGCCACTCGCTCCACGACACGAGCAACAAGGACCTCACCCGCTCGGTGCTGTCGCTGCCGCTGTCGCACGCCTTCGGGCTGATGGTCTCGGTCGCCGCGCTGCACGCCCAGAAGCCGCACCTCGCCGCCATGCAGCGGTGGTTCGACGCCCAGGGCTGGGTGCGCCTGGTGGAGGAGCACCGGCTGGAGACGAGCGCGGTCGTGCCGTCGATGCTCACGATGCTGCTGGCGCTGCCGCTCGAGGAGCACGACCTGTCGAGCCTGGTGTCGTTCGGGTGCGGCGGAGCGCCGCTGCCCGCGGCGCTGCGCCAGCAGGTGAACGACCGGCTCGGTGTCGAGATCTATGAGGGGTACGGCTGCACCGAGGCCAGCGCCGGCGTCACCGCCAACCGCGTCGAGGCCTACCGCCCGGGCAGTGTCGGACGGCCGCTCAGCGACGTCGAGGTGGAGGTGCTCGACGAGGACGGCAGCCCGGTGCCCACGGGCACGGATGGCGAGATCTGCGTCCGTGGCCCGGGCGTCATGAAGGGCTACTGGAAGTCGCCAGAGCAGACCGCGCAGACCCTGCGCGGCGGCTGGCTGCACACCGGGGACGTGGGGCACGTCGACGAGGACGGCTATCTGTACGTCGTCGACCGGATCAAGGACCTCATCATCCGCGGCGGGTTCAACGTCTATCCGCGCGACGTCGAGGAGGTGCTGCTCCAGCACCCCGAGGTGGTCCAGGCAGCGGTGGTCGGACGGCCTGACGAGCACAGCGGCGAGGAGGTCGTGGCGGTCGTCGCCGTGCAGCCGGGCGCCTCCGTGACCGGTGAGGAGCTCGTCGCGTGGTCGCAGCAGCGGCTGTCCGCGTACAAGTACCCGCGCGAGGTGCGGGTGCTTCCCGCCGTACCTCTGACCAGCGTCGGCAAGACGGACCGCAAGGCGGTGCGGGCGCTCGTCAGGGAGTAAGGGGCCTTACGGCTTCCCTGAGGTCGGGGTGTGCCTGGTCGCCCGATGTGCGGGCGCACCCCTCAGCACGAACGTTGTCCTCGACGCCGGAGAGGCCGGCGGGATCGAGGAAAGATCATGAACGACCTGAGCGGGGGCCTGCGGGCACTCGACATGCACGAGCGTGAGGCGTTCTTCCTGGACCGGGCGCGGCGCGAGCAGCGGGGCACCGTCCGCGACGTGCGGGCGCGGCGCCGCTTCCGCTGGACGCGGTCCGCGTCCTGAGCTCGCTCAAGATCTTCGGAGGATCACCCGTAGCCGCACTCGTAGCGGGGTGCGGGTGATGTTCCGAAGATCTTGGTGTTGGTAGGGCCGGCGAGATTCGAACTCGCACTGTCGCGGACCTAAACCGCGTGCCTCCTGCCAGTTGGGCTACGACCCCTTGCGCCGACGCCACGTCGAGGTCTGAGCGTGGCAGTTCGGGCACAGGGAAGCGTAGGTCAGCCGGCTGATGTGGTGGTGAGCGCCGCCCGCTGGCTTGATCCCGAGCTGTCCGAGCACCGCGGCGACAGACGTCGAGGTGGCGACTGCCTGAGCGAGGACGTCGGGCGCGTACTTCCAGCGTCGATCTGGAGCTGGTCGAGGCTCGCCCACAGCGGCGCGCGCCTACCCCGCGTCACCTCCGCGGGTCCTGTTGTGGACAGCTGCACCCTGCTAGAGCCCGAGCTCGTGCATCTTGGTCGTCACGAGCTTCGCCACCAGCGCGTCCGGCAACGGCTCGTCGACCGGGAAGTGCAGCGACCCCGTCGTACAGGTGAAGCCGTCGAGGTCGGCCGCCAGCGTCTGCAGCGTCGTGCCGCTGTGCGGGAGGTAGCTGAGATGGTTCTTGAAGGCGGCGAAGCCCGCGACGACCTTGCCGTCCACCCGGAAGGCGGGCATGCCGTACGAGATGCACTGCTCTGCCTCGGGCACCACCGCGAGGATGGACCGGCGCAGCGCCTCGAGCGTGGCTCTCTCGGGCTCCTCGACAGCAGCGAGGTAGACGTCGACGTCGGCGGTTGACATGCCCCGAGTGTGGCTCAGGTCGAGGTGAACCAGGTGCGCATCGAGCGAGCCACGCCGCGGCACGTCACGTCGTAGTCGCGGGTGCCGTCGGACCACTGGCCCATCAGGACGCGCCCGCCGCTGAAGCTGCGCTGCGAGCAGCGGGCCAGCGCCTTGGTGCGGGAGTTCGTGCCACTAGGCACCCACGTCGGGAGCGTGGAGGCCCGGCCGCCGGTGATCTTCTTCCAGGCATAGGCGTAGGAGTAGACGCCGGTCCGCACCCCGTAGGCCCGGTACTGCGCCAGCACGCCGGAAAGGACCGCGTTGTTGTACGTCGGGCGGCTGGACCACGGCCGGCCACCGACCGTCTCGACGTCCACCCAGACCATGCGCCGGGGCACGCCCGCGCGCTTGAGGGTCGCCATCGCGTGGCGGGCCTCGGCGGCACCGACCCTGGCCAGCCGGCGCGTGATGCTGCCGGTCCCGCCGTACTGGCGCAGCTCGGCCGAGCTGGGGTAGTGGATCACCGCGTAGGCCGAGACCCAGAGGTGGCGGGCCTTGACCCAGCGCGCCTGGCTCGCGAGGCAGGGGTTGCGCGTGAAGGCCGGCCCGTTCGTGGCACCGAGCACCACGAACCGGGCGCTCCGGGTCGGCATGGGCAGGCCGAGCGCCGGACGCGACGGGATCCCCATGCCCTTCGGGCAGTTCGGCCACGAGACGTCGCCGCCGTTCACGAGGGCCGTCGGCGCCGGCATGACCGAGGCGTGGGCAGGTGCGTCGAGCACATAGGGCGCGATGACGAGGAGGGCGGAGAGGACGACGGGGGCGAGGCGACGGACCAGCACGGCAGGCAGGGCTCCCAGGAAGCGGGGTCAGGACTCCCTCGTGCTGTCGACGCCTCCCCCTGATACCAGAAGTGGCCCCAGGGTGAGAGCCGCCTCTCGCCGCCGGCAGGTCCTACAGGCCGAGGTCCTTCAGCAGCTTGGCCACGTGGCCGGTGGCCTTCACGCCGTACGACGCCTGGGTGACGACACCCTTCTCGTCGAGCAGGAACGTGGACCGGATCACCCCGACCACCGTCTTGCCGTAGAGCTGCTTCTCCCCGTAGGCGCCGTACGCCGTGAGCGTCTCCTTCGTCGCGTCCGACAGCAGAGGGAAGGTCAGACCCTCCTTCGCCCGGAAGGCGGCGAGCTTCTCGGGCTTGTCGGGGGACAGCCCGACCACGGCCCAGCCGGCGTCGACGAACCGCTGCAGGTTGTCGCGGAAGTCGCAGGCCTGCTTCGTGCACCCCGGGGTCATGGCCGCCGGGTAGACGTAGAGGACCACCTTGCGCCCCTTCAGGTCCGAAAGCGACACCGTGCTGCCGGCGTCGTCCGGGAGCGAGAAGGCAGGGGCGACGTCGCCCGGGGACAGTCGAGGGGTGGCGGCCATGCCCGCAAGCCTAGGGTTGCGGCTCGAGCCCCTCGCGCAGGGCGGCCGTCGCGGCGTGCGTCCGCGGCGCCCGGCCCGGCGGCTGGCTCGGGGTGGGCAGCAGCGGGACGCGCTTGCGGACCGGACGCGTGATCGGGTTCCCCACTTCGAGGGTGAGGCGCTCGCCGCCGAGGTCGAGCTCGATCGAGCCGCCCTCGCTGTGGTAGGCCACCTCGTCGTGCGTGACGTGGACGTGCAGGCCGGCGCCCCGCCAGCGGACGTGGAACTTCAGCCGCGTGATGCCGGGTGGCAGCGCGGGGTCGAAGTGCAGCACGTGGCCCTGCGGGCGCATCCCGCCGAAGCCCTCCACGAGCGCGGTCCACGCCCCGGCGAGCGAGGCCATGTGCAGCCCGTCACGACTGTTGCGGTGCAGGTCGCGCAGGTCGATGAAGGCCGCCTCCGCCGCGTAGTCGTGGGCCAGTTCCAGGTGTCCCATCTCTGCGCACACCACGGCCTGGGTGCAGGCCGACAGGGAGGAGTCGCGCACGGTCCGGGCCTCGTAGTAGCTGAGGTTGCGGGCCTTCTCCTCCGGGGTGAAGTACTCCCCGCACCAGTGCAGCGCGAGCACCAGGTCCGGCTGCTTGAGCACCTGGCTGCGGTACAGCTCGACGTAGGGGACGTGGAGGAACAACGGGTAGCGCGCCTTGTCGAGCGACAGCTCGCGGTAGCGGGTGAAGCCCCGGGACTGCTCGTGCACGCCCAGCTGCTCGTCGAAGGGGACCGCGACCGCGTCCGCCGCCCGCTCCCAGGCCGCGATCTCCTCGGTCGTGACCTCGAGCTGCTCGGCCTTGTCGGGGTGGCGCGCGCACGCCGCCGCGGCGGCCCGCATGTTGCGCGCCGCCATGAGGTTGGTGAAGACGTTGTCGTCAGCCACGGCGGAGTACTCGTCCGGACCCGTCACGCCGTCGATGTGCCACACGCCCTGCCAGTCGTGGTGGCCCAGCGACCGCCACAGCCGCGCCGTCTCCACGAGCAGCTCGGTGCCGTAGTCGTGGTCGAACGCCTCGTCCCCGGTGGCGGCGTTGTAGCGCTCGACGGCGTAGGCGATGTCGGCGTTGATGTGGAACGCCGCGGTGCCGGCCGGCCAGTACGCCGAGCACTCGTCGCCGTCGATGGTGCGCCACGGGAAGGCGGCCCCCTGCAGCCCCAGGGTCGCCGCACGTGCCCGGGCCTGGTCGAGCGTGTCGAACCGCCACAGCAGGGCGTCCCGCGCTGCCCGCGGGTAGGTCGACATGAGCACCGGGAGCACGAAGCCCTCGGTGTCCCAGAACGCGTGGCCGTCGTACCCCGGTCCGGTCAGCCCCTTGGAGCCGATGGCGCGCCGCTCGGTGCGGGCTCCCGCCTGCAGCACGTGGAACAGTCCGAAGCGCACCGCCTGCTGCAGCGCGTCGTCGCCGGAGAGCTCCACGTCGGCGGTGTGCCAGAACTCGTCGAGGAACGCCCGCTGGTCGCGCAGCAGCCCGTCCCAGCCGACCGCGCGTGCCCCCGACAGCGCGGCGCCGACCTGGTCCCGGATGGCCGGCTCGGAGCGCACCCCCGACCACCCGTAGGCGATGAGCTTCGTGACGACCAGGCGCTGCCCCGGGCGGAGCACGGTCGCGATGGTCGTGCGCGCCCAGTCCTCCCGGACGTCGTGCTCCAGGCTGACGTCGGCGCCCGTGACGAGGTGCTCCATGCCCGCGCCGAGCAGCAGCCTGCTCCGCCTGGTGCGGTGGAGCAGGATCGCGCCGTTGCGCTCCTGCCCGCCGCTCACCGCCTCCAGCGGCGCGGTGAGCACCGCCGCGACCCGCGGGTCGCTGGAGGGCGCCGGCTGGGCCTCGTTCGCCACCAGCTCGGACTGGAGGATGATCCGCGCCTCCTGGTCCAGCGTCTCCACCTCGTAGCGGACGGCCGCCACGGCCCGGTGCGTGAAGGAGACGAGCCGCTGGGAGCGTACGGCGATCCGCTGGCCCGCCGGGGACTTCCACTCGACCTCGCGGCTCAGCGTCCCGGCCTGCATGTCGAGCACCCGCTCGTGGTGCTGCAGCTCGCCGTACCGGACGTCGAAGGGCTCGTCGTCCACCAGCAGGCGGATGAGCTTGCCGTTGGTGACGTCGACGACGTTCTGGCCTGACTCGGGGTAGCCGTAGCCGGCTTCGGCGTAGGGCAGGGGGCGCAGCTCGTGGAAGCCCGCGAGATAGGTGCCCGGGATGCCGTGCGGCTCGCCCTCGTCGAGGTTGCCGCGCAGCCCGATGTGACCGTTGGACAGGGCGAAGGCCGACTCGGCCTGCGCCAGCACCGCGAGGTCCAGGGAGCTCTCGCGGATGCACCAGGGCTCGACCGGGAAGGCGGCCTCGAGATCCGGTGTCACGCTGCTCCTCGCGCTCGCTGGTTCGTTCGCACTGCCTGCTGGTGTCTCACAACAGCTCTTCGAGGTCGGAGACGACGACGTCCGCGCCGTGCGCGCGCAGCTGGTCGGCCTGGCCGACCCGGTCGACACCGACCACGAGGCCGAACCCGCCGGCCCGGCCCGCGGCCACCCCCGCCAGGGCGTCCTCGAAGACGGCGCACGCCTCCGGCGCGAGCCCGAGCTCCCGGGCGGCGGCCAGGAAGGTGTCCGGCGCCGGCTTGCCGGGCAGGCCTTCCCGTTTGGCCACGAGCCCGTCCACCTCGGTCTCGACGAGCGGGGTCAGGCCGGCCGCCTCGAGCACCTCGTGCGTGTTGGCGCTGCTCGACACGACCGCCCGGCGGATGCCCGCGTCGGCGCACGCCTGCAGGTAGCGGGCGCTGCCGTCGTACACCTCGACGCCGTCGGCACGCAGCCGCGTGAGCAGCGCCTCGTTCTTGCGGTCCGCGACCCCGGCGATGCTGGGCGTGTCGACGGGGTCGTCGGGGGAGCCCTCGGGCAGCTCGATGTCGCGGCTGCGGAAGAAGTCCCGGACACCTGCCTCCCGGGGCTTGCCGTCGACGTAGCGCAGGTAGTCGAGGTGGCTGAACGGCTGCTGGCCCGGGTAGCGGGCCAGCACGGCGTCGAAGGCGTCCTTCCAGGCAGCCTCGTGCACCACCGCCGTGCGGGTCAGGACCCCGTCCAGGTCGAACAGCGCCGCGCGCACCGCCGCCGGCAGCCCCAGCCGCGTGCCCTGGCTCGTCATGGTCGCCCCTGTGATCGGTCCCACCGGTGATGCTTGCGCCTCACCGCTCGGGTG
Organism: Actinomycetota bacterium; assembly: GCA_046723735.1. Taxonomy (GTDB): domain Bacteria; phylum Actinomycetota; class Actinomycetes; order Mycobacteriales; family SCTD01; genus RYN-111. Next base: position 39,753 of record JBKOVB010000064.1, read on the forward strand.
TCACGCGATGGGCTCAGGTCGGGACCATCGTCCCGTGCCAAGCCCGGGCTGACCCCTCAGGCGGGATCGTAGCCGCGCTCGGCGCGGGCGGTCGCGGCCGCGGTCTCCCAGCGGTGCTCGACGCGACCCCAGCGCCACACGGACAGCGCCACGACCCAGACGGCCACGAAGATCCCGACGATGAGAAAGCCCGCATGGTTGAGGTCGAACTGGCTGGCGTAGTTCCAGAACGGCCCGGACAGCTCGAGCTGCTCGGACAGCACCTGGGCGACCTCGAGCCCGCCGATGAACACCGCGACCACGATCGACAGCGCCGTGATCGTGAGGTTGTAGTAGACCTTCCGGACCGGGCGGGAGAACGCCCAGCCGTACGCGAAGTTCATGAACGAGCCGTCGATCGTGTCGAGCAGGCTCATGCCGGCGGCGAACAGGAACGGCAGCGACAGCAGCGCCCAGAACGGCAGCCCCGCCGCGACGGAGGAGCCGGCCAGGACGAGCAGCGCGATCTCGGTGGCGGTGTCGAAGCCCAGCCCGAACAGGATGCCCAGCGGGTACATCTTCCAGCTCGTGTCGATCGAGCGCGCCAGGGGACCGAAGAACCGCATGAGCAGCCCGCGCGAGTTCAGCTGCCGCTCGAGCTCGTCCTCGTCGTACAGCCCGTGACGCATGTCGCGGAAGACCTTGAGGATCCCGATCATCACGATCACGTTGAGCAGCGCGATGAGCAGCAGGAAGGTGCCCGAGACCGACGTGCCGATCAGCCCGGTGTAGTGGTGCAGCGCGCTGTTGTCGTCGCGCACCTGGGAGCCGAGCGCCTTGGCCCCGAGCCCGAGCAGGATCGTCAGCCCCATGACCACGCTCGAGTGCCCCAGCGAGAAGAAGAAGCCGACGCCCAGCGGCCGCTTGCCCTCCGCCATGAGCTTGCGGGTCGTGTTGTCGATGGCGGCGATGTGGTCGGCGTCGAAGGCGTGCCGCAGGCCGAGCGTGTAGGCGAGCGCTCCGGTGCCGAGGCCGAACGTGGTCGCCCCGTCGAGGTGGTAGTGGCCCCGCGCGCCGAGGAAGAGGAGCAGTCCGCCCACGACGTGCAGGAAGACGATGAAGGCGAACATCGCGCCGAGGCGCCGCCACTCCGCGTGGCTGAGTCGCGCGCGCAGCGAGGTCTTGCCGGCCGGCGGCGCGGTCAGGGTGGCGGTCATGCGGCTCCTCGAGGGGTCTCTCGGGGGTCTTCGTCACTCAAGCACGAGCGGGTCGCTCCTGCAAACAACTTGCAACAACGTATCGGGTGCGCTCCGTTCCGTGACCCCGCGGGTGAGGCCACGGGCAGGTGAGGGATCATGCGAGGCGGCACGCGACGAACGACAGGAGCACCCAGTGGCGGACACCGACGGCAGTACCGAGGCCGGCGAGGGCACGGGCGCACCGGCCCGCAAGGCGCCCGCGAAGGCGCCCAGCAAGACGGCCGGTACGGCGAAGAAGGCGCCCGCGAAGAAGGCGGCGGCCACGAAGGCCACGCCGGGTGCCGCGCCGACGAAGGCGACCCCGACGAAGGCGACCCCGACGAAGGCCGCCGTCAAGAAGGCGCCGACGCCCCGGGCTGCCGAGAAGGTCCCACCCGGCGCGACGACCTCCGCCCCCGTCGTCCCCGCGCCGGAGCGCTCGTGGGCGGCGCCGCACGCGTCCACGCTCTCTCTGCCCGAGCCGGTGCCCGGCGTCCCGATCAAGAAGGAGCACCTGGCGATCGGCGGTGCCGCGCTGTTCGGGCTGCTGCTGCTGCGCCGCCGCCGCCGCCGGCGCAAGCGCGCGTGAGCAGCCCGTGACCCGGCTCGCGAGGCGGGCGGGCGCGGCGCTGGTCCTGGTCGCGATCGGCCGGCTGCTCAGCCCGACCGCCGTACCGGTCTACGACGGCCTCGGCCAGCCCGACGAGCCCTACCGCTACGTCTCACCCCCGCCCGGCGCGCCGAGGACGGCGGAGCCGACGGGCGGGCAGGACAGCCTGCTGGTGGTGGCCGGGAAGACGGCGCAGGGGCTGGCGCTGACGTCGGCCGAGGCGGGCCCGCAGGTGTCGCTGTACCTGCCGCCCAGGGCGCTCGCGACGAGTGGCACGAAGGTCGAGGTGCGCGCCACGCCGATGGCGCCGACGGAGCCGCCCAAGGGCGCTCGCTTCGACGGGAACGCCTACGAGATCACCTTCTCCTCGACAGGTCCGGTCACGATGACGCCGCAGGCGGCGCTCGCCACGCTGTCGATGCGGGCCACGACGGCGCGTCAGCCGGGGCCGGTGTTCGAGCACCGGACCGGGCCCGGTGCGCGCTGGACGCCGCTGCCGACCACGCGGGCGGGCCTGGACGTCTACTACGCCGCCTTCCACGCACCCGGGCAGTACGCGCTGGCGTTCGTCGAGGGCGGTCACCGCAAGGGGGCCTCGACCACGCCGTACCTGCTGCTGGGCGGAGTCGTCCTGCTCGTCGCGGTCGTCGTGGTGGTCCGGCTCCGAGCCGCGGGGTGAGAGTCGCGGCCCTGCTCGTCGGCTTCGCCGTCGCCGTGGGGCTGCGCGTGGTGGTCGGGGCGCCCGACGTGGCGCGTTCGGTGCCCGCCGCGCTGGTCTTCGCGGCGGCGCTGCTGGTGCTGGTCGTCGCCGCGCGGACGCGCGTGCCGCTGTCGTGGCGTGCCGTGGCGCTGGGCCTCGGCGGCGTGGTGGTGGTCTGCCTCCCGGTGGGGCTCGAGCAGCTCGTGAGCCTGCGCCCGCTGCGGGGTACGACGGGCTTCGCTCCGTGGGCGGCCGCGGTTGCTGTCGTCGCGACCGCCGAGGAGCTCTTCCTGCGAGGCACGCTGCACGACGCCGTGGCTGCGCGGTGGTCGGCCGCCTGGGCCGTCGTCGTGGGTGCGGGGTGCTTCGCCCTCCTGCACGTGCCCCTCTACGGCTGGCATGTGCTCCCGCTGGACCTCGCGGTGGGGCTGGTCCTCGGAGGCCTGCGGGTCGAGAGCGGCACCGCAGCGGCCCCCGCAGTCACGCACGTGGGGGCCGACCTGGTCGGCTGGTTCGTCCGCTAAGAAGCCATCGGCATGTCGGTGGTCATGTCCGAGCCGGGGCTCACGGTCACCGAGCCGAGCAACGACGGGTCGACGAGCACGGCGATGCCGAGGACGAGCAGCACCGAGCCCACCACCCTCGCCAGGCCGAGCCCATGGCTCCAGTTCTTCTCGGCGAGGAAGACGACGGCGATCGCGGCCATCCACGCCAGGTTCATCAGACCGACGACGAGCAGCACGGCCATGAGGGCCCAGCAGCAGCCCAGGCAGTAGAGGCCGTGCGACCCGCCGACCCTGAACGCCCCGCGGAGCCCACCGCCGAAGTCGTGCGTGGCCAGGAAGGTCAACGGGCTGCGGCAGGCACGCGCGCATGTGTCCTTCCAATGCGTGAACTGGTAGGCCCCGGCAACCACGAGCACGAGACCGCCGAGCCGGTTCACCCAGGTCGCCTCCCCGCTCACGTCCCGGAAGGCGAAGAGCGCAAGCAGCGGCACGGCGCCGACCGCGGTCCAGACGGCGAGGTAGCCGCCCGCGAACACGCCGGTGGGCAGGATGCCCTCGCCCCGACGGCGGAGCACCATGCGGTGCAGCAGCACGATGGGCGCGATGGTGGGGAACATCATCGCGACCATCATCGTGAGCCACATGCCCATGAACACCAGGGCGCCCATGTCGTACGGCATGGCCTGCCCCACCTGCGCGAGGCCCTGGACCATGTCCTCCATGTCACGGGCGTTGGCCACCGTCGACCACCAGGCGAGCGCTGCGAGCGCCACCAGGATCGCGACGGTGACCAGCGTGGCACGGCGCTCGAGCGCGCGGTACGCGAGGCGCGGCGTGTCCTGGCCGCGTATGGGTAGCGCGACGTCGGCCATGAGGCGCGGGCGCTAGAAGCGGCCGGCCGCGGTGTCAGGCGCCATCCGGTTCTCGCTCGACCACTCCACCTCGGAGTAGTAGGCGTTGTTGCCCGGGTGGCTGAACGTGACACCGTCCGCGTCGACCATGTTCACGGAGGTTGTGCCGATCGCCCCGTCCGTGAAGATGAAGCCGTCCTTCAGCACCATGTGCGGCACGTGCTTCTCGTTGTTCACCGGGTTCGTGAAGCTCTGCATCTGGATCTCGAACCGCTCCCCGACCTTGACCCGCGAGTCGGTGCCGGCGTCGACGATCTCGATCGGCTCCGCGAACGGCCCGTGGATCTCCGCGATGGTGGCGGCCAGGATCTCCCAGGGCAGCCCTGGGTCCTCCGCCATGAGGATGGGACCGAGGGCGGCGGACTGCTCCTCCGTCGCGTCGATGAAGGCGGCCATCACGCCGTTGCCCTCGTGGATCGCACCCGGCCACTTCACGGAACCTGCGACCTTCGCCCCGGTGAGGTCGACGCCGTCGCGTTCGCCCTCTGTGATCTGGAAGGCGATGCTGCCCTCGCAGAACCCGTGGGTCGGGAAGCCGCTCATGTTGCAGGGGCATCCATAGGCGCAGTTGCACGCTTCGTAGTACTTGGCCTTGATCCTCCATGCCATGACACGCACCCCCTGGGCCGACGGTCTGTGACCCCTTGGTACTCCTGGGCTGTCGGGCGGGCAACAGCCGAACCTGTGACCGCTCGTGAGCGCTACGTCACGACTCCTCGCCGCCGGACCGGCGCAGGACCAGCACGGTGATGACGACCAGCACGAGCACGCCACCGGCAAGGAGCAGCCACCGCACGCCGCTCACCCCGCCGCCGCTCGCGAGCGGCTCGGAGCCGGGTCGGTCGACGACGGCGTAGTCGCCCAGGGCGCGAAAGGGGGTGCTCAGGATGTCCCGGCCGGTGCGCGTGGTCTTGACCTGCGCCCAGGGGTCGGTGGGCCGCGCACGGTGCACGATCACGGGGTCGGGGCGGGTCATCACCGCCGCGCGCAGGAAGAGGAACCCCTGCGCCACCGCGGGCTGCAGGGTCGCCCCCGGGCTCGCGGTGACGCGGTAGACGTTGCCGTCGACGGTCCCCTGCGGCACCGCCTCCCCGTCGCCCTTCAGCGGCGTCGCGGTCAGCGTCATCGTGGGGGTCGGGGCGGTGAGGGCGCCGGCGGCCAGGTCGACCAGCACCTGCGGACCGTTCTCGGGGCTCCGGAGCTGCAGCGCCGCCGAGGCGCCGTCCTGCGTCTTGACCGTCACGCCCACCGGCACGGGGGCGTTGCGCGTCCCGACGTACTTGTAGGGCTCGTCGGGCTGGCCCACCCCGTCGTACACCGGTACGGCGGACGGGCTGGCCAGCCAGCCGAGCCCGACCAGCACGAGCGCGGCTGCCAGGCGCCTCAATGCTCCGCCCCGGGCGTCTGCTGGACCTCCGGCGCCGGAGTGCTGACCTGCGTCGCGGTGCCCTTCTCCTGCGTGAGCGGCTGCGCGATGAGGAAGAGGCTGAACGCGGTGTAGGCCACCATCGCGGCAAGCCACGGGTACTCGCTGCGCCGGGCGAGGACGGGGCTCGACGTCCGCGTCGCCAGCCGCCGGTTGGCGATCACCACGGCCACCACGTGCACGGCGACGATGACGGCGACCGAGACGTACCAGAAGAACTTCAACGGCAGCACCGTGGGGTGGGGGTCGAAGTCGTCGTTGAACGGGTACGGCAGGTGGATCGGCCAGCCGGAAAAGCCCGGGTTGCCGATGAGGGGCAGGAGCAGCTGGCCGTTGGTGATGACGTACTGCAGGTAGTGCGCCACCAGGTAGCCGAAGGCGATGGGCACGAGGCTGGGCAGCAGGAACGCGAGCGCGGCCAGCGGCGTGTTGCGCACCCGGCCGGCCCGGGCCGAGGCGAACGCGAACGCCATGAACACGGCGAGCAGCACGATGACCAGGAGCCCCAGCGACAGTGTGCGCAGCGCTTCGAGGTGCGAGGCGTTGGTGCCGAGCGTGCGGCGCTCGTAGGACGCCCACTGCGGCGTCGAGAGCAGGCCGTCGAAGTTGATGCTCACCAGCAGGAGCAGCACGAAGACGATCCGGTCCGCGCTCGGCGCGAAGGGCAGCTCGAGGCCCCCCGCGAACCCGCGCCGGCCGGGGGCGCCGAACCGGAAGACCCCCAGGCGGCCCCACGCGTCGTACAGCCCGGAGAAGACCTCGCCCCGCTGGAGGAAGCCCTCGCCGAACAGCAGGCCGAGGAACAGGCAGGCGGCCGAGTAGCCGACGAGCATCGAGCCCACGAAGGACGGGACGGTCGTGTCGAGGTTGAAGACGAGCTCGCCGAGCACCAGCAGCACGAACAGCCCGACGGCCGGCCACCAGCCGAGGCGCCAGGGGAGCGGCTGGGTGCGCGCCAGCACCAGCTTGCGCAGCCGCGGGGAGGCCCCCAGGCGGCCCAGGGCGGCGAAGGGGTTGACCGGTCGGGTCCAGTCGCCCACCAGCCCGACCGTCAGAGGCACCACGATCCAGAGCACGAGCCAGAAGAACGTGGGCGCGATGTTCTCCGCGGTCTCCTGGCTGCCGGCCAGGCCGGTCCAGGCCACGCCCAGCGTGACGAGCACGGCGAGCGTCCCGGCCACCGGGTGCAACCGACCGGGCGGGACGACGTCCTCGGGCATGTCGGGCGGGAGCGGCGTGGTCGGGCGGCGCAGGACGAGGAGGAAGGAGAGCAGCACCACGGCGGCGCCGCCGGCGACGAACAGCCACAGGGGCAGCGGCAGCTCGTAGCGCTCGCCGAAGGCGTGCGCGAAGGGCAGGAGGGTGTGCATGCAGGGGCTCCGGGTCGAGGCGGACGGGTCGTCAGGCGTGAGCCGGCGACGGCGGTCCTCGACGGACGAGCGCAGAAGCGGGTACGCCGGGCAGCGGGTGCTGCTCGGCGGGCGGGGCCGCGACGTGGCGGATCGGTATCGACGGGGGCTGCACGACCGGCAGCAGCAGCCGCCGGAGCGCGCGAAGGAGTGCGTGCGCGACCCACAGGTCGCTGTCGGCGCGGTGCAGCAGGGCCGCGACGGCGACCACGGCGAGCAGGTGCGCCGCGAGGCCGCGGGTGCTCGGCAGGGTCGCGCCGGGGTGTGCGCACGTCGCCTGCAGGAGCAGGTGCGTGGCCACCTGCGCGGCGAGCAGCCAGAGGAGCAGGGCGGGCATCCTCCGGCGCGCACCCAGCACGGCGACCGCCCCGGACCAGCAGGCGCCGAGCGCGAGCAGGACACCCGGGAGCTCCAGGCAGGTGTCCACGCTGCGGTGGGCGAGGGCCGCTGTCGTGACCGCGGGCACGGTCAGCACCGCGGCCCGGACACCCCGCACCAGGCCGCGGCGCGGGTCCAGCGGTACGGCGGCGGTCACCCCTCCATGGTGCCTGAGAGCCAGATGCGCTATGAACTAGAACACGTTCTCGTTCTGGGAGGCCTCGTGGAGTACGACGTCGTCGTGGTCGGGTCGGGCGCGGGTGCGCTCGCGGGTGCATACACCGCCGCCGCGGCCGGGCTGTCCACCCTGGTGCTGGAGAAGGCCGCCGTGTGCGGCGGCACCACGGCGTACTCCGGCGGCAACATCTGGTTCCCGGGCAACCCGCTGGCCGTCGCGGCCGGCCTGCCCGACTCTCCCGAGCGCGGCCGCACGTACCTGCAGGCGCTCCTCGGCGACGACGACGTGGCGCGGCGGGAGGCGTTCCTCGAGACCGCCCCCCAGATCGTGCCGTTCCTCGAGCAGCACCCTGCGGTGCGCTGGCAGCTCGAGCCGATGCCGGAGTACTACGAGGCGCCCGGCAGGCTGCCCGGCGGGAACCAGGTGGGCTGCGAGCCGCTGCCGGCCGAGGAGATCGGCCCGGAGCTGCTCGCGCTCGTGCGCCCGGCAATTGGCGCGGACCGGTGGGGGACCGAGGCGCCACGCGACGTGCTGCACGGTGGCCAGGCGCTCATAGGACGGCTGCTCATGGCCTTCGTCGACGTCGGCGGCCAGGTGCGCACCGGTACGACGGTCGACGGGCTCCTCGTCGAGGACCGCCGGGTCGTGGGCGTGGAGGCGCAGACCGCCGACGGTCGGCTCACCGTGCGCGCGCGGCGCGGGGTGCTCCTCGCCTCGGGCGGCTTCGAGCGCAGCCAGGAGCTGCGGGAGCGCTTCGGCGTCCCCGGCCTCGCCGCGCACTCCATGGCCCCCCGCGAGACCAACACCGGCGAGGCGCTGCTCGCCGGCATCGAGGCGGGCGCCGCGACCGCGCATCTGCGCGAAGCGTGGTTCTGCCCGGCGCTGCTCGAGCCGGACGGATCGGCGGGCTTCCTCATCGGCTTCCGGGGCGGCGTGATCGTGGACGGGAAGGGGCGCCGCTTCGCCAACGAGTCGCTGCCCTATGACCGCTTCGGGCGCGAGATGGCGGCGGCCGACGCAACGCAGGCGTGGTACGTCTTCGACAGCCGCGAGGGAGGACGGGTGCCCGCGATCCGGTGCGTGCCCGGTGCCCGTCGCCAGGACTACCTCGCTGCCGGTGCCTGGGTCACGGCCGAGACGGTGAACGAGCTGGCCGACCTGATGGGCGTGCCGGCGGACTCGCTGGAGGACACCGTCGCCCGGTGGAACGGCTTCGCCGCCGCCGGCGTGGACGAGGACTTCCACCGCGGCGAGGACGAGTTCGACCGGCGGTGGATCTTCCCGAACGAGGAGGTCAATCCGGCGCTGGTGCCCCTGGCGCAGGGGCCCTTCTTCGCCGCCAAGGTCGTGCTCGGCGACCTCGGTACCAAGGGCGGGCTGCTCACCGACGCGGACGCCAACGTGCTGCGCGAGGACGGCACCCGCATCCCGGGGCTCTACGCCGCGGGCAACACGATGGCGTCGGTGACCGGGCCGGTCTACCCCGCGCCCGGCACGCCGATCGGCACCGCGATGGTGTTCGGCTACCGCGCGGTGCGGCACATGCTCGGCTGACGCGCTGCGGTCGGCGTCGGCGCCGCTTGGTCCCGGCGCCCTCCACAGCCTGGTTTCTCCTTGCACAGCAAGGGTTTTCGTCTCTGTTCTGTCGGACCTGCCAGGTACGTTTCGAGCATGTCTTCGGAGCTCGCCCCGCTGCCGCACCCGTACGTGCGGCGGCGGCAGCGGCTCGACGCGATCGAGGCCCGGGAGCGGCACATCGCGTGGTTGCAGGCCCAGCAGCGGCTGGACGTGGCGGCGTTGTACGCCGAGGACCGCGCGGGGATGAGCGAGCGGTTCGTGGTCGACGAGCTGGCGCTGGCCTGGGGTCGGTCCCGGCGACAGGCGCAGGGCCGGTTGGACGACGCTCGGGTGTTCGTGGACTTCCCGTGCGTGCATGCGCTGGTCGAGAACGGCACCTGGCTGATGGATCACGCCGACGCGGTGCTCGGTGAGCTGCTCGCGTCGGGGCTGCCCGGGCACGTCGAGCAGCAAGCCGTGCTGGACCTGGTGCTGTCCCGCAACGTGCAGCGGACGCCGTACGAGCTGAAGGTCGCGGTGCGCACCGCGGTGGTGGTGCTGTTCCCCGACCATGCCGCCAAGAGGGCGGAGCGGGCCAAGGCGGATCGGGACGTGACCATTCACTGCGACGCTCCGGGGTCGGCGCAGCTGTATGCGCACGGTCCGGTCGCGGACGTGGCGGCGATGATGGCGTCGCTGGACGCGT
>JBKOVB010000141.1:0-5390 GCA_046723735.1 Actinomycetota bacterium
GCGCTCGGCGACCCGAACCGATTCGACAACCCACGGCAGATCTACCGGACCGCCGGCTGAACCCGATCCAGTACGAGTCGGCCGGCAAGCGGCGCGACAGCGTCATCAGCCGCGAGGGCAGCGTCGAACTCCGCGGCGCCCTGATCGACCTCGGCATCGGACTCTGGCTCTCCGACCCGGCAGGTGCCGCGCGCCCATGCAGAGGCTTGACGCGCCCTACAGCCAGCTAGTGACGACGGTGGTCCTGCACCGCCAACCGGGGACCGAAGCGTGGATACGTGGACCTCGAGCACTCGACGAGCCGGACGACCAGCGCGCGGTACGGCCGCCACGGCTCGAGCAGCTCCACCATGCCGTCGTCGTCGAGGGGCCGGCCCACCAGCGCCCACCCGACATACGTCGCGAGGTGGAAGTCGCCCACGCTGAGCGCGTCGGTGTCACCCAGCGCCCGGGCGGCGACCTCGGCGGCCGTCCACTCCCCCACCCCGGGCACGAGCCGCAACCGAGCCTGCGCCTCCGTCGGCGCGAGATCCACGCACTCCTCGAGCCGGCCCGCGACGCGCGCCACAGCCTGCACCGTCCGCATCCGCTTGGGGTCCACGCCGGCGCGGTGCCACTCCCAGCTCGGGAGCTTCGCCCAGAGCTCCGCGGACAGCGGCACGTGCAAGCCCGCGGGCGCCGGGCCGGGGGCCGGCTCGCCGTACCGGCGCACGAGCAGGCGGAAGGCGGCCCACGCCTGCTTGCCCGTCACCTTCTGCTCGAACACGGCCGGCACGAGGGCCTCGAGCACCCGACGGGTGCGCGGGATCCGCAGCCCGGGGTGCAGCCGGTGCACGCGCTCGAGCAGCGGGTGCCCGGGCTGGAACGGGCTCAGGTCGGTGCCGACGCCGAGCAGCTCCGGCAGCCCGTCGACGAACCAGGCTGCCCCGGGACCCCAGGCGCAGCAGGCGATCTCGTCGCGCTGCTGATGCAGCCGCGCCGTGGCGGGCCCGTCCGGCGTGAGAGTGGTGCGCCACACCGTGCCGTCCCGCTCCTGCCGGTACGTCGGGTCCAGCGGCCCACGGGCCAGCGGGGCGAGGGTGCGTCGCAGGTCGACCGGCAGGCCAGGACGCCACGTCCTCTCGACCGGATGCACGCCACCCAACCTAGGCCGGTCGCATGCCCCTCCCGCGCCTCGGTAGGTTGATCAGCGGTCCCTCACCCACGGGGCCGGAGTCGTCGAGGAGGGCGCGTGGACAAGGTCGTCGGCAGCGCCGCCGAGGCCGTAGCCGACATCCCGGACGGGGCGTCGCTGGCGGTCGGCGGCTTCGGACTGTGCGGGATCCCGCAAGCGCTCATCCAGGCCCTGCTCGAGGCGGGCACGAAGGACCTGGTCACGGTCTCGAACAACTGCGGCGTTGACGAGTGGGGGCTTGGCTCGCTGCTCGCCGCCCGACGGATCCGCCGTACGACGGGGTCCTACGTCGGGGAGAACAAGGAGTTCGAGCGGCAGTTCCTCTCCGGCGAGCTCGAGGTGGAGCTGGTCCCCCAGGGCACTCTCGCCGAGCGGCTGCGCGCAGGCGGCGCCGGCATCCCGGCGTTCTACACGCCGGGCGGGGTGGGCACGCAGGTCGCCGATGGCGGGCTCCCGATCAAGTACGACGGGCAGGGCGGCGTCGCGATCGCCAGCGAGCCCAAGGAGGTCCGGACGTTCGACGGCGTGCCGTACGTGCTCGAGAAGGCGATCGTGTGCGACTTCGCGCTCGTGCACGCGAAGTACGGCGACCGGCACGGCAACCTGGTCTACGAGAAGAGCGCGCAGAACTTCAACCCGCTGTGCGCAGCCGCCGGCCGGGTCACGATCGCCTCGGTCGAGGAGCTCGTCGAGCCGGGCGAGCTGGACCCGATGCTGGTGCACACGCCCGGGGTCTTCGTGCAGCGCGTGGTGCACACGCCTGGGGTGGAGAAGCGGATCGAGCGGAGGACTGTCCGTGCTGAGTAGGGAGCAGCTCGCCGCCCGGGTGGCGCAGGAGCTCGTCGACGGGCAGTACGTCAACCTCGGCATCGGCCTGCCGACGCTGGTGCCGAACTACGTGCCGGCCGGCGTCCATGTCGTGCTGCAGTCGGAGAACGGCATCCTCGGCGTGGGGCCGTACCCGACCGAGAACGAGGTCGACCCGGACCTCATCAACGCCGGCAAGGAGACCGTCACGATCAACCCGGGGGCGGCGTTCTTCGACAGCGCCACCAGCTTCGGGATGATCCGCGGCGGCCACATCGACGTCGCGATCCTGGGTGCCATGCAGGTCTCCGAGCGGGGCGACCTCGCCAACTGGATGATCCCCGGGAAGATGGTGAAGGGCATGGGCGGCGCGATGGACCTCGTCCACGGCGCCAAGCGGGTCATCGTGATGATGGAGCACGCCGCGCGCGACGGGTCGCCCAAGATCGTCAAGGAGTGCTCGCTCCCCTACACCGGCAGGGGCTGCATCCAGCGCATCATCACGGACATGGCCGTGCTGGACGTCGAGCACGCCGGCCTCGTGCTGCGGGAGCTCGCGCCCGGGGTGACGGTCGACGAGGTTCGCGCCGTCACTGAGCCGGAGCTCGTCGTCGCGCTGTAGGCCTGTGGAAGGGAGCGCCGGTCTTGTCCCGGCAGGTTCCTAACGTCGCCTCATGACCTCCTCCGACTGCCGGTGCCACGTCTGCCTGCCTGAGCCGCTAGACGACCCGCACGACCGGAAGTGCGTGGGTACACCATCGGCCTGCCGCACCAGGTGGGTCACCCAGAGCTGGTGATGAGCGGGCAGCGTCCAGAGCTCATGCACTGCGCGCTGAACGAGGCCGCCCGGCGCGTGCTCGACGGCTTCCGCTTCGATCCGGGTACGACGGCCGAGAACGTCATCGGTCGCTTCCCCGTCGTCGCAGACGCCATGACGCGCGAGGGTGTGGAGCGCACCGCGCTGTGGTCGGGCTGGTTCCACCGCCGGGAGGTCGACGCCATGCAGCTCGTGTGGCCCGACACCCGGGGGATCTTTGCCTGGCAGCCCGGGGCGTCGCCGTACGCCTCGTCGCTCCAGCCGCACTCCTGGCGGGTGCAGGTGCCCCGCGTCGGGCCGCTGGCGCCCGACCCGGACTGGCCCTTCCCCGTGCCGGCCGACCGCATGGTGTTTTCGTGCGCCTGCGTGGTGGACGAGGGCGCGCCCATCCGGCTCGTCGAGCGCAGCCGTGATGACGAGAACGGCGAGGACTGGCAGCTGCTGTGCGGCGAGGAGCACGAGGACATGCGAGAGGCCCTGCGCCTGCTGCACTTCTCCCATCTCGTGCGCGGCGCCCCGTCGATCTGCGAGCTGAACGACCTCGGGCTCGACGAGCGGGCGGAGCGCAAGACGCCCTGGAGCCCGTGGATCCGAGGCCTGGACCTCCTCGAGGGCTGACCCCGTCGTCGCGGCGGGAAGGGGAACGGCCTTCCATTCGTTCGGTCGAGCTTGTCAGATGAGGCTTGCGAGCCCGCGTGAGCCGATTCGCTGCTCCCCAAGATCGCCGTGCGGGCACGGTGTTGGAGCCGCAAGCGCTGAACCGGCACGCTGATCACGCTCAACTGGGACCCCAAGATCAGTGTGCCGACCCGACGCTCAACCCGCCTGCGTCACGCCCGCACGCTGATCTTCTGATGCACCGGTAGCGGCGCCTATCGGGCCAGCGGCCCCACCTCCGCACAGCCACCCAGGGGCGTCCTACCGCGCGCGCGGGGGTAGGACGGCGAGCTCGCCCTTAGAGATCTTTCTGGAAGTCGTAGGTGTAGGGACCGGCCACGAACTTGTCCTGACTGATCGCGTATCAGTTGGTGCCGAGCACGCCATCGAGGCGATCTGGCCAGTCTGGTCAGTCGTTGTCGAGGAGCCAGCCGTCTTCGCTGATGAGGCGGCCGTCGCGCAACCGGATCGTGCGCTTGCCGGTGTGAATGTCGGCATGCAGCCGTTCGCAGACGAGCAGCGTCTCGTCGATGCTGGTGCGGCCGAACAGGGCGTGCTTCTTGACGTGATGCGGCACGAGCGGGATGAGCGGGCTCGGCTGGCCGGGGCAGCAGCCGAGGCCGGGGCAGCGGCTGTCGAACTGCACCTGGACGGCCCTGAGCTCGGTACCGGTGACGGTACGGGCGGTGTGGACCACGCCGAGCGGCTTCCAGCCGCGGCTCATGAGCAGGGTGGTGACCTGCGCGTCGCACCACCAGCGGCGGAGCAGGCTGCGCGCCAGCGGTCGGCCGCTGCCGCCGCGGGCGGGCGGGGCGCCGGGGGTGTTGGTCAGCGTGCGTTCGCTGATGGTGGCGGTGAGCTGCACGGGGATCTTGCCGTGCACCCCACCGAGGCCGCTGCTGAGGTAGCGGGTGAGCAGCCGACCCAGCGCGTCGTGCAGTCGCTTGCTGGGGGTCCGCGGCAGCAGCTGGTCGCCGTCGGGGCTGAGCAGGTCCGGGTTTGTCTCCCACGGCTCCGGCGCGGCCGCGTCAGCCCAGCCGTCACCGCCCGCGGCCTCGGCGGCTTCGGCTCGGCGTGCCGCGCGGACGGCGGTGTCCTCAGGGTTGGCCGGGTCGCGGCGGGCCTCGGCGGCGAGCGCGGTGACCAGCTGTTCTCCGACCTCCGAGGTCAACCTGCCGCGGACGTCCCACATCCCATCCGCACGGGGCGTGAGGGCGAGCTCACGGTTGTCCTGCGCGGCCTTGTCCTGCTCCTCCAGCATCGACGGCACGATTGCGAGCACGAGGTCCTCCAGCCCCCGGTCGAGCCGGCTGGGGTGCACGTGGGTGGCGACCAGCACCATGGCCTGCTCGACCCGGTCACGCTGCGAGCCACCGGAGTCCTGGATCCGAGCAACGTCAGCTTCCAGCGTGGCGAGCACGGCGGCCGGCGCCGGATCGACCTCGGCGCGGTCTTCCAGGCCGAACCGGTCCTTGGCCACCAGCTCCACCACCTGCTCCACCACCGCACCGATCACGTTCTCGGCGGGCTGCCCCTCGATGAGGCCGTCGGCGGGGTCGAGATACCGGCGGACCTTGCCGAGCGCGTTCTTGACCTTCACCGCCCCGGTCAGTGGCACGTGCCCTTCCAAGACCGCGCTGTGCAGGTGCGGCCAACGCGGCAGCTGGTTGGCCAACGTCCGGTCGGCGTCGGCGGCGTCCGGCGCCACCGTCCGCCGCCAGGCCGTTGTGCCGCGATACCCGGCCAACGTGAACAGCTGCCGACTGCTCACGTCGCGGGTGCGGGCCAACCCGAGCACCCGCAGCTCCTGCTCCACCCCGAGCAGCACCTCGGCTTCAGCGAGCGCCTGCCCAGCAGGCGGCGCGGACGGGTCCACCTCCCGCAGCCGAGCCACGGTCTCCTGCAGGCTCGTCACTGCCGGACCCAGCACGGGCC
>JBKOVB010000061.1:0-22312 GCA_046723735.1 Actinomycetota bacterium
TCCGGTTCCCAGCCGCCGCCGACCAGCGTGACGTCCACTCCGTGCACCGTAGGTCAGCGGGCGCGCTCGGCAGGGAAGCCCTCCGGCGTGGCGGCGGCAGATGGCGCGACCAGGCAGCGGGCGGTGCGCAGCATGACGTGCACGTCCGAGGCGAGATTCCGGTGCCGCAGGTAGTCGGCCGAGACGTGCACCTTCGCAGGCAGCAGCGTGGTGCGGTAGTACTCCTCCGGGTCGGCGGCAGCGGCCAGCAGCGCGGCCTCGTCGCGGAAGGCCAGGCTCGCCGGGTCGGTGACGCCCGGCCGGTGGCGGAGCACCTCGGCCTGGTCAGGGAGGTCCGGGAGGATGTATTCCGGGACCTCCGGCCGGGCCCCGACGAAGGACATGTCGCCGCGCAGCACGTTGACGAGCTGCGGCAGCTCGTCGAGACGACGACGGCGCAGCCAGGCTCCGAAAGGCGTGACGCGCTGGTCCACACCGACGGTCAGCTGCCGTTCACGATCCGCGTCCGGCCGCATGGTGCGGAACTTCAGCAGCCGGAAGGTCTCTCCGTCCTTGCCGACCCGCAGCTGCCGGTAGAGGACGGGCCGACCCTGCCGGAGCCGAACCACCACGGCGACGAGCAGGAGCACCGGCGACAGGAGCGCCAGCAGCACCGCCGCCGTCACCAGCTCCAGCCACCGCGGCACGGCTAGTCCCGGGCCCTCGCCAGCGCCTCCGGGACGGCGCTCACCACCTGCTCCACCTGCTCCGGCGTCATGCCCGGGAACAGCGGGAGGCTGAGCTCCTGGCCGAACAGCCGCGTCGCACCGGGGAACTGCCGGTCGTCGAGGCCGTAGGCATCCCGGTAGTAGGGCTGCATGTGCAGCGGGATGAAGTGCACGCTCGACCCGACGCCGAGCGAGGCCAGCTCGCGCACCATCTGGTCGCGCACCTCGGGTCCGTCCAGCACGCGCAGGCTGTAGAGGTGCCAGGCGTGGAGGTCACCCTCCGGCGCCTGCGGCGGCACCGCCAGCCCCTCCACGCCGGCGAGGGCCGCCGAGTAGCGCGCCGCGACAGCGGTCCGCCGGTCGCGCATGTCGTCGAGCCGGCGCAGCTGCGACAGCCCCAGGGCGGCCGCAGTGTCCGGGAGGTTGTACTTGAACCCCGGCGCCACCACGGCGTAGCGCCACTTGTCGGGCTGCGCGTAGCGGTCGAACACGTCGTGGTCGATGCCGTGCAGCCTCATCACCCGCATCCGGGCGGCGAGCGCCGGGTCGCGGGTCACCACCATGCCGCCCTCGCCCGTGCACAACGTCTTGGTGGCGTAGAAGCTGAAGGCGGTGGCGTCGCCGTACCGGCCGACGGGCAGGCCGCGACGGGTGGCCGGCAGCGCGTGCGCGGCGTCGTCGACGAGCGCCCAGCCGTGCCGCTCGGTCTGCTCCACGAGCTGCTCCAGGGCAACCGGGAGGCCCGCGAAGTGGACCGGAACCACCGCCTTGACGCGCCGCCGCTCGTGCCCGGACAGCCGGTGGTAAGCCAGCTCCACGGTCGCCTCGGTCACGTTGCCCGTGTGCGGGTCGACATCCACCAGCACGGGATGCGCGCCCAGGTAGCGCACGACCTCCGCCGTGGCCGTGAACGTGTACGACGGGACGAGCACCAGGTCGCCGCCCTTGACCCCGACGGCCTCGAGCGCGAGGTGCAGGCCCGAGGTGCCGGAGTTCACCGCGATCGCCTGGAGGTCGCCGTCGCCGTCCCCGCCAAGGCGACGCGCGAACGCGGCCTCGAACGCGGCGCACACCGGCCCCGTGGTGAGCCACCCGCTGCGCAGCACCTCCACGACCGCCGCCACGTCCTGGTCGTCGATGTCGGCGACGTGGAACGGGACCGTCGTGGTGGGCTGCTCGGCGAGGCGTGTCATCACAAGGGCTCAGGTCGCCGTGTGCAGCACAGGCGCGTGCCGGTGCTGCGTGCCGAAGCGACGGGCCGCGGTGAGCGCCAGACCGTCGAGGTCGATCTCCTCCGGCACCTTGGCCAGCTCGTGCAGCAGGACCCGGGTGCCCTCCTCGTCACGGACGGCAGCGCGCTCGCGCAGCTCCTCGATGCCGGCGAACAGCAGATGGGCGGGCGGCACCGGGCCCCGCACCAGGTGCAGCTTCGGGTGGCTCGTCGCGTACACGGCCTCGACCTCGCTGTGCAACTGCTCCGTGAGCCGCTCCCCCGGGCGCAACCCGGTGAACACGATGTCGACGTCCCGCCCGGCCAGGCCGATGATGCGCTCCGCCAGGTCCACGATCCTGACCGGCTCGCCCATGTCGAGCATGAAGACCTCGCCGCCCTCGCTCTGCGCCGCGGCCTGGAGCACGAGCTGCACGGCCTCCTCGGTCGTCATGAAGAAGCGCTCCACGTCGGGGTGCGTGACGGTGACCGGCCCGCCCTCCTCGACCTGCCTGACAAAGGTGGGCACGACGCTGCCCCGGCTGCCGAGCACGTTGCCGAAGCGCACGCAGCAGTAACGGCCACCGGAGGGACGCAGGTGCTGCACGACCTGCTCCGCGAGCCGCTTGCTCGCGCCCATCACGCTGGTGGGGCTGACCGCCTTGTCAGTCGAGATCGACACGAACGTCTGCGTGCCGTGGCGCCGGGCGGTCTCGACGAGCGACTTCGTGGCGAGCACGTTGGTGCGCACGGCCTCCGAGGGGAACCGCTCCAGGACCGGTACGTGCTTGTGCGCGGCGGCGTGGAAGACCACATCCGGGGCGAGGTCGGCGAAGACGGCCTCGACGAAACGCTCCTCCCGCAGGTCGCCCAAGAGCGGCTCGGCGGGCCCGTGCAGCCGGCTCATCGCGTCGTGCAGGTGCGTCTCGTCGTGGTCGAGCAGGACCAGCCGCTCGGGGCGGAACCACGAGACCTGCGCCGCGATCTCGCTGCCGATCGAGCCGCCGGCGCCCGTGATGAGGACGCGGCGTCCGTTGATGATCCGGCGCACAGCTTCGTCGTCGATGCGGACCTGCTCGCGGCCGAGCAGGTCCGCGACGGACAGGTCGCGGACGTCCCGCAGCCGCGCCTCGCGGCCCATCGTCTCGTCGAGGCCAGGGAGGGTCTTCGCAACCAGACCAGCCTCGTTCACGAGGTCCAGCACCCGGCGTACCTGCTCGCGGCCCTGGTGGCCGAAGACCAGCAGCACCTGACCGGCCCGGTAGCGGCTGGCGGCACTCCCGAGCTGGTCCACCGGCCCGACCACGGGGACGCCGGAGAGCTCCCGCTGCCACGCCTGTGGGTCGTCCGTCACGACGGCCACCGGCACGTACCCGAGCTCGCTCTCGGACCTCATCTGCTGGACCATGGCGCGCGCGGCGTCGACGGGACCGACGATGACCACGCGCACCCCGGGTGAGGCCCCACGACCGGACGTCCGTCCTGCGACCACCCGGTTGCCGAACCGCAGCGCACCGAAGAACAGCAGCGCCAGCGCCCCACCGATGATCGGCACGGACAGCGGCACCGGCCGGGGGGCAGGCAGGACCGCCGTCAGCAGCACGAGCCCCGTCGTGGCGGCGGACGAGGCGACCACGAGGTGCCAGGCCTCCGTCGGTCCCGCTTCGCGCCACACGGCGCCGTACAGCCCCCGCCAGACGTGGCAACCGAGATACACGAGCAGGGCGACGACGACCGCCGCCGGGAAGCGCTGCCAGTACCAGGTCGGCACGTCGAAGTCGAAGCGCAGGACCAGGCCCAACGCGTACGCGCCGGCGAGCGCCAGCGCGTCCATGACGATCAGCCAGCGATCGGCCCGGAGCAGCGACGCCCGGCCCGGTGCTCGCACCAGCATGTGCCTCTCCCCCCTGAGCAGTTGGTGTGGACTCGGACGCCGGCACGCACGGCCCAGCGCTCCTCCCCTTAGAGCAGGGTCATGCTGGTGAGCCTTGCCGTGCAGATGCTGATACAGCCTGGTACTCATGGACTTTTCGCGTCACCGAGCGGTTACTGGGTGGCGCGTCAGAGCTTGACCCACGCGGTCACCCAACGCGGGGTGCTCTCCTCCTCCACGGTGCCCGTAATCGTCACGAAACCGCCCCGGACGCCCTCGAAGACGGCGGGGACGGGCTTCTGGGACACGACCCGGAGGTTGTTGTCGGCCAGCTGCTCGAGGGAGAGCACCAGGCCGGGTTCGTCCGGCCGTACGGCGACCTCCACCCGGAGCCCGCCTTCCTGCGGCGTCACGGTGGCGAGGACGCCGGCCTGGCGGCTCGCGAAGCGGAGCACGAACCGGTCGCCCTCCGGCGTCCGGGTGTCCTCGACGAGGTTCAGCACGTCGACGCCAGGACGGCGCAGATCAAAGGCGGCGAGCGCCGCCTCCCGCACCGTACGAGGCACCTCGTTGATGGCACTGTCTCCCTCGCGCCACGACCGAAGGACCGTGCGCGACCCCCCGGTCACGTATCGAGAGAGCGCCCAGCAGGCCCGTAGGTACCTCTCGTGCCAAGAATCTCGTGAAGTCTGGCGAGGCAGCGCCCCCGAGTCGGCCCGATGCTGCCGATCGGGATGCCCATCGCGGCCGACACCTCCTCGTACGACGGAGGCGGGTCGAGCATCAGCAGCTTCATGAGCTGCTGGCATCGCGGAGACAGCTGGCTGAGCGCCTGACGCACGTCCTCGTCGCGCTCAGCAGCCAGCAGACCGCTGTCCGCGGAGGGCTCAGTCGCCGTCGCGGCGTCGTAGTCCTCCTCGTTGGCCAGCAGGACGACCCGGCGAGCCTGCCCGATGACGCGCAGGCACTCCCGCCGTGCCGTCGTGGCGAGCCACGCTCCCACGCGGCTCGGGTCCCTGATCCGCCCGATGTTCTCCATGAGCCGCAACCACGTGGTCTGGGAGACGTCAGCGGCGTCACTGGCGTCGAGCCGGTGGTTGCGGGTGATCGCCCATACGAGACCCGCGTAAGCGTCGACCAGGCCTTCCCACGCCCCCCGGTCTCCTTGCGACGCCGCCGCGACGAGCTCCGCGCTCCGCTCCGGGTTCAGCCGCACTCCCTCACCTCCCCGACGACCACCCGAACCACGGCACTGCCCGCGCCGTCGCAACGGCACGTGCCCGAGCATGGACAAACGCGCCCTGATGACAATGGCCTCACCCCCCCAAGCAAGGCGTCCCCCGACGACCGATACGTCGTGACGGCAGTGGTCCCGACCCGACGACACGGCTCTACCCCGTGATACTGGGCCCAACCCTGGGCGCGGCGCCAGGAGTGATACAAGACACGCACCGCTCGACTACGCGCAGTACCCGTGCGCGGTTGGGGGGCTCGGGGTATGACCTCTAGCGCCCGGTTCCCCTTCGGGCCTCAGCACCCCGAACCTCTGGGGGTTCCATGACCTCGCGCCCCAGACGCCCTCGCCCCTCGTCGGCCTCAGGACGGACAGCCGTCAGCACGACGCTCGACGTCGACCACGGCATCGTCGTCGTCCGCGCGCTGCGCTTCACGTGGGCCGACCTCAAGGAGGTCGAGTCCGAGCTGCTGCAGCACGCCGGGCTGGGGGGAGCGGTCGTCGAGCTCGACCTCACCGGCATGACGGCCGAGGAAGCCAGCCGTCCGTGGGTGAACGCGATCCTGCGCGCACACCGGCTGGCCTCCCGGTCGGGCAGCACGCTGGTCGTCCGCGGTGCGCCGGAGAAGCTGTCCAGGGTGCTGGAACGACTGCGCATCCCGATCAGCGACGGCTGAACGGATCAGGCGGCGAGCGGAGCCAGACCGGGACGCGTGGCCTGCAGGTGGAGGGCCTGCTCCCGGGCCAGCCAGTAGACGTCCGAGGCACGGGACTGGTCGAACAGATGCTGCGGCACGCGGGCCATCGCCGCGATCTGCCGGTTGGGACGGAAGACGTGAGCCCGCCCCCCGGTCCGCGCCTCCCAGCGACGCATCTCCGCCACCGCCTGACGGCCGAGCAGCCGACCCCCGAGCCCGAGCAGCGGTCCGGCTATCGGGACGACGAGGACGAGGTGGTCAGCTGCCGGCGCACGGTCGGCGGACGCGAGCGAGCGCACACCGCCGTCCACGTAGGGCACGCCGCCGACGAAGTGCGGGGCGAACAAGCCAGGTACGGCGGAGGACGCCGCCACCAGGTCGGCGAGACGGTGCTCGCTGCCCTGCAGGAGCTTCCGGCGCAGGTGCGGCAGCCGGACCGCGCTGGCGCGGACCCGGGCGTCGTGAGCCTCGCCGAACATCTCACGCGCGATCGCGTGCAGCCGCCCAGGCCGCGGGTCCGGCACCCGCACGCGAGGCAGCGCGAGCAGCGTCTCCGCGTCCACGCCGGTGGCGAGGCACGCGGCGACCCAGGACCCGGCCGAGGTCCCGAGGGCGTCGCACGAGCCGAGTCGGACACCGGCCTGCTGCAGCCCGTGGGCGACACCGAGCCCGTACGCGATCCCGAACACCCCTCCGCCGCCGTACACGGCAGTCACGGAGGCACGGTCGGGGGCCGCACGCAGGAACGGGCTCATGGCCCCCTGTTCGGCGGGATACACCCCGCCGCGGATCACCCGTCAGGAGGACGACGAACGCTCCGCGCACGTGCAGCGCTTCTCAGGCGGGTACGGCGCCAGCGCCTGCTCGACGTGCGCCCCGCACCCGTCCCAGGTGACCTTCTGGCAGGTGGGGCACAGGACCGCCACGCACATGACTCGCTCCTCGGGTGACTCGGACCACTGTGGGTAGATGGAACACGGCCCGCCGTGGCCGGTGTTCTCCACGGTAAGGCCCCCGACCACAGGAGCACCCATGACGACTGTCGACCTGACCGCCGCCACTTTCGAGCAGACGGTCCTGCAAGACGGGATCGTCCTGGTGGACTGGTGGGCGTCCTGGTGCGGACCCTGCCGCACGTTCGCGCCCGTCTTCGGGGCCGCCAGCGAGCAGCACCCGGACATCACGTTCGCCAAGGTGGACACGGAGGCGCAGCAGCAGCTCGCCGCGATGGCGCAGATCACCTCGATCCCGACGCTCATGGCGTTCCGGGACGGCATCCTCGTCTTCTCGCAGCCGGGCGCCCTCCCGCCCGCCGCTCTCGAGCAGGTGATCCAGGCGGTGAAGGGGCTCGACATGGACGACGTGCGGCGCCAGGTGGAGGAGCGCGCCGCCGGCTGAGGGCACCCGCTCCCCCCGTAGCGCTCGTGAAACGGTCGACACCGGACAGACTCCCAGCCCGCTGACAGGTTGCTCCCAGGTTGGGAGATCACGATGCCTGCCATGAGCACTCGCACCCGATGGGCGGTCGCCGCTGGCGCCGCAGGCCTCGCCGCCGGTCTCGCCCTGGGCGTCACCGGCTTCGCCGGGGCCGCCGACCCGACACCGTCCCCTTCCGCCGGAGCTCAGCTCGACCGGCCGGGGAAGCATCTCGGCCACCTGAAGGAGCGGCTCCACCACCTCCGCGGTGCCGGCGGGCTCGTCGCGGCAGTCGACAGCGACAGCGTCACGCTTCGCACCCCCGACGGCACTCGCACCGTGGCGCTCACGCGCAGCACGACGTACTACGTCGGGCGCACCAAGTCGGCCAAGAGCGCGGTGCAGGTCGGCAAGGTGGTGCATGTTCGCCTGGCCGACCCGCGCGCGACCAACCCCGTCGCGTCGGTGGTCGTCGTGGTGCCGGCGCACGTCGTGGGCTGGGTCACGTCGGTCGCGGGCAGCACGATCACGCTCACCGACCCGTCCGGCTTCACGCGGACGGTGCGCACGAGCGACAGCACGACCTACGTCAAGGACGGCGCCACCGCGACGGCGAGCATCGTCACCAAGGGCACGTTCGTCCGCGCCGTCGGCACGGTTGCGGACGACGGCACCACGCTGGACGCCAGCCGGGTGGCCACCGGTCGACCGGCCAAGGGCGACGGGGGCGTCCCGGGGGCAGGCTTCATGGGCGACGCGCCGGACGGCCCGGACTCCGAGGTCTGAAACCCGGCTGCTCGCCTCGCACTGCTCGGGCACAGTGGCGGCATGACCTGGCACGTGACCGAGGATGTGGAGCAGTTCCTCGCCGCCGCCGGTGACCTGATGCTCGCCGAGCCCGGCGTGCACACGATCGTGCTGTCCGCCTGCGAGAACGCCCGCGCCGGCGTGCCAGGCATCCGCTTCGCGTGGTGGCAGGAGCCCTCGCTCGAGGTCACCGGCGCGGTGTCGCACCTGTCGCCGTACCCGCTGTTCCTGGCCGCCGTGCCGGACGAGGCGGTCGCGCCGCTCGTGGAGCAACTCGCGCCGACCAGGGTCGCCGGACGCACCGACCTCGCCGTGCAGGTGGCCGCCGCCGCGGCGCGCAGCTGCGGACGGACGGCCACGGTGCGCTTCGCAGAGAGGCTCTTCCGGCTGGGAACGCTCACTGTCCCGGACGTGCCCGGCACCCCGCGCCTCGCCGAGGAGCAGGACAGATCGCTGCTCCTGGGCTGGCACCACGAGTTCGTGGCGGAGACCGGCGTGATCGCGGGCGACGGGCAGGCGTCGGTCGCCGACCGGCTCTCGTACGGCGGGTTCGTGCTGTGGGAGGACGAGGGAACGCCGGTGGCCCTCGCCGGGCACAGCCGGGTGGCGTTCGGGGCGGGCCGCATCGGGCCCGTCTGGACGCCGCCGGAGCACCGCGGTCGCGGGTACGGCGGGGCGGTGACCGCCGCGGCGGCACGGCGGCTCGTCGAGCGCGGTGCCTGGGAGGTGGTGCTGTTCACCGACCTCAACAACCCGACGAGCAACGCGCTCTACCGACGGCTCGGGTTTGCGCCTGTCCATGACGTCGCGGTGCTCGAGATCGCCTGACCTGCAAGCACTCCTGCCCCTGGCCTAGCAGTGGCCGTGCGGGCGGAGCGAGCTCCCGACCGTGACGGTCGCGGCCTCCTGGACGACGAGGCGCACCCCGGTGCCTGCGGGCGCGATGCACGCGGGCCCGTCGACGCTGAGCCAGCGCGACCAGTCGAGGTTGAGCAGCACGTCCGCGGGTCCGTCGGTGTGGACCCGCAGTGCGCTGCGCCCGGCCTGCTGGACGTGGGCGGGTGACTCCACGAGCGGCGCCCGCTCGATGACGGCGTACACGACCCAGTCGGCGTCCCGCCAGACCTGGCGCAGGCCGGGAACCGTTCCCCGTCGGAGCAGCTGTCCCTCGCGGGTGGAGCCGAAGTCCAAGGTGGCGCGGGTGGGCACCGCCACGTGGTCGACGGCGTGGAGCTGCAGCCAGGCCAGGTACGTCTCGGCGGTGAGAGAACCCTTGTAGAACAAGGGGTTGGCGTCGTAGTCCAGCTGCCGCGCCCACCCCCGGGCCAACGGCACCTCACGCGCCACCTCGGCCGACTCCCGGTGGTCGCGGGGGGCCACCACCTCGACGCGCTCGGCGCCCAGCACCGTGAGCTCCTTCACGAGGGTGTCGTACGGCGGCCCCTGCTCGGCGCGCACGTCGCCGTAGGTCGGGCCGGCCTGCCACCACACGAGCCCCAGCGCAGCGGCCAGCACGACCAGCACGTTGCGGCGCGCGGTGGCTACCACGAGGGGGGCCGCCACGAGCAGCGCGAGCCGCAACGCGTTGCTGCCGAAGGGGTTGCCGTGGGAGGCGAAGAGCACGATGCCGAGCGCCGACAGCAGCGCGCCGGTGCGCACGAGCGGCACGGAGGTGAGCCCCGCCACGACCAGGCACACGACGACGCCTCGGACGGCCGACGAGGACGTGAACGGCTGCACGCCGCCGCCCGGGAACCACCAGGCCAGCACCAGCACCGGCACGGTCGCGGCGAGGCCGACGGTCCAGCCGCCGGGACGGCGGTGCAGCACGAGCGCGGCCGCGGCCAGGCCCAGGAAGGCAGCCGCGACCGGGCTCAGCAGCGCGGTGAGCACGGCGAGCACCGCGGCCGGAACCCGTCGGGGCAGCACCACGAGGCAGGCCAGCCCCGCCACCGCACCGAGGGCGAAGGTGATGCGCCCGCTCACCACGTCGGCGACGAGGAACACCGCCCCGAGCAGCGACCCGAGCATGGGCCGGGCGGTGCCGCGCAGCAGCCGCGCGAGCAGCACCGACCCGGACACCTCGGCGAGCAGGCCGGCGAGCGGGACGCCCAGGAGCGCCATGACCCAAGGCGCCAGCAGTGAGTACGCGAAGGGGTGCATCCCGCCGTACCAGGACAGGTCGACGGGAGTGAGGGGGTGGTCGCGGGCGAACGAAGCGCGCGCCAGCTGGGCGGCGAGGTCGGTGCCGCTGTCGGGTCGAAGCGCCAGGTGCAGCAGCCCGAGGACGAGTGCGAGCAGGCCGGCGGCCCACTCCGGACGGCGGAACAGGTGCATCAGGCCAGGAAGTCGCGCAGCGCCGAGAGCGCCACCTCCGGCGCCTCCTCCACGACGAAGTGGCCCGCGCTCGGCACGGACACCATCGTGCAGGCGGGGCCGAGGTCCTTGACGATGGCTTCGCCCACCCAGACGGGCAGCACCGGGTCGCGTGTCCCCCACAGGACCATCATCTTCTCGGCGTGGACCTCGGGGTGCGAAAGCGGCGGCCCGAGGTGGACGAGAGCACGCACCGTCGGGCGGGCCACCGCGCGGTAGTAGCCGAGCATGGCCCGGACCCGCTCCGGCTCGGTGTACGCCGCGAGGTACTCCGCAGCGGTCTCGGGGTCGCGGGGTGTGTCGGCCCGCCAGGGGTAGCGGAGCATCGTCTGCACCAGCGGCTCGGCGGCCACGCGGAAGGCGGCCTCGGGCAGCCCGGGCAGCGCGAACAGCGGGACGTGGAACGCCCGCAGCGGGTCGCTCTTGCGGAACGCGGTGTTCGCCACCGCCAGACGCCTGACCAGGTCGGGACGGCGGCCGGTGAGGCGCAGGGCGAGCACGCCGCCCCAGTCGTGGCCGACCACGTCGACCCGCTGCCCCGGGACCTCCTTCTCCACGAGGGCGACGAGCTGCTGGGTCAGGGAGTCGAGGTCGTACGGCCCGCCGTACGACGAGCCGCCCAGGCCGGGGAGGTCCGGAGCGAGGACGCGCCGGCCGTCAGCCAGCGCGGGGCCGACGTGACGCCAGGCCCGCGAGGTCTCGGGGACGCCGTGGAGCAGCAGCACGGGGACACCGTCGCCGTCACCGGTCTCGCGCAGCAGGAACCCGGTGCCGGCCGCTGCCACGTTCCGGACGTCCACGTGCCGCTCCTCACTGGTAAAAGACGCGCTCGACGACGAGGCGCGCCCGGCGGGTCACCCGGCGGAAGTCGTCGAGGAAGTCACCGTGGGCACCCGCAGGGTAGCCAAGCGCACGCGCGACGCCCGCGAGGTCCCGGCCGCTTGCCGGCAGCGTCTCGGTGGGCCGGCCACGCACGAGCATGAGCACGTCGCGCACCCGGGTGGCGAGCCGCCAGGCCCGCTCGAGCACCGCGGCGTCGGCGGCGTCGAGAAGGCCCTCCGAGGCGGCGACCCGCAGCGCCGGCAGCGTCTGCGGGGTTCGCAGCCCCGGCACGTCGTGGCCGTGCTGCAGCTGCAGCAACTGCACGGTCCACTCCACGTCAGCGATGCCGCCGCGGCCCAGCTTCATCGCCAGCGACGGGTCCGCGCCGCGCGGCAGACGCTCGCTCTCGACGCGCGCCTTGATCCGTCGGATCTCGACCAGCTGCGCCTGGGTGAGGCCGCCCGCGGGGTAACGCACCGGCGCGATCGCCTCGAGGAAGCGGTGCGCCACCTCCTCGTCGCCCGCGAGCGGCGCCGCCCGCAACAGCGCCTGCGACTCCCATACGTGCGCCCAGCGCTCGTAGTAGGCGGCGTACGACGACAGGCTCCGCGTCAGGGGGCCCTGACGTCCCTCGGGGCGAAGGTCGGCGTCGACGAGCAGCGGCGGGTCGGGGGCCGGCAGGGCCAGCAGCCGGCGCAGCTCGTTGGCGAGCTCGTGAGCGGCGGCCGCCGCCTCCGACTCGGCGACCCCCGGCAGGGGGTCGTGGACGAACAGCACGTCAGCGTCGGAGCCGTAGCCCTGCTCACCGCCGCCGAACCGGCCCATCGCCACCACCGCAAGGCGCACCGGCAGCGAGCCGCCGCGTTCGGACTCGACCTTGCGCGTCGCGACGTCGAGGGCGGCGGAGATGGTGGCCGCGGAGACGTCCGTGAGCGCCTGACCGACCTCCGGGGCCAGGCCGAGCAGATCGGCGCAGGCGATGCGCAGCAGCTCGTGCCGGCGCAGGCTGCGTACGGCGACGACCGCGGGTTCCCAGTCCTCACGCCGCCGCGCCACGGAGCCGAACGCCGTCTCGAGCGCCTCTCTGCCGCGGGGCGCCAGGTCCTCGTCGTCGGCGAGCATTTTCACCGCGTCGGGGGCCCGGACGAACAGGTCGGCGACGTAGCGCGAGCTGGCGAGCAGCCGTGCCAGGCGCTCCGCCGCCTCGCCCTCGTCACGGAGCAGCCTGAGGTACCAGGGGGTGGTGCCGAGCGCGTCCGACACCTGGCGGAACGAGAGCAACCCGGCGTCGGGGTCGGCGGCGTCGGCGAACCAACCGAGCATCGCGGGCAGCAGCGTCTGCTGGATGGTGGCGCGCCGCGTGACGCCCTCGGTGAGCGCCTCGAGGTGCCGGAGCGCCGTGGGCGGGTCGTCGAAACCCAGTGCTGTCAGGCGTTCCCGTGCTGCTTCGGGAGTGAGGCGGGTGGCGCTGGCGGGTAGCCGGGCGACGGCGTTGAGCAGCGGTCGGTAGAACAGCTTCTCGTGCAGGCGCCGCACCTCGCGGTGGTAGCCGTGCCGCTCGCGCAGGAACAGCGGTACGACGTCGCCGCGGTAGCCGCAAGCCCGCGCCAGCCGTCGTACGGCCGGGACGTCGTCGTCGGGCGGCAGCAGGTGGGTGCGCCGCAGCCGGTGCAGCTGCAGCCGGTGCTCGACGGTGCGCAGCCACCGGTATGCCTCGGCCAGGTGGCGGGCGTCCTCGCGACCGACGTACCCGCCGGCGGCGAGCTGCTCGAGCGCGAGCAGCGTGGTGCCGGAGCGGATGGTGTCGTCGGCCCGCCCGTGCACGAGCTGCAGCAGCTGCACGGAGAACTCGATGTCGCGCAGCCCGCCCGGGCCGAGCTTCACCTCGCGGTCGGCCCGGTCGCTCGCGAGCGTCGACTCGACGCGGCGCCGCATCGCCTGGACGTCCTCGACGAATCCGGGCCGCTCCCCCGCGGACCAGACCATCGGCGCGACCAGGTCGGTGAGGGCCTGCGCGAGCTGGAGGTCGCCGGCGATCGGGCGGGCCTTGAGGAGCGCCTGGAACTCCCAGGTCTTGGCCCAGCGGCGGTAGTAGGCCTCGTGGCTGGCCAAGGTCCGCACGAGCGGGCCGGCCTTGCCCTCCGGGCGCAGTGCGGCGTCCACCGGCCAGGCCACCTCGCCGCAGACCTGCATCATCCGCGCGGCGAGTGCCGCTCCCTCCTTGAGCGCCTTGTCCTCGTCCGCTCCCTCGACAGGCTCGGCGACGAAGAGCACGTCGACGTCGCTGACGTAGTTGAGCTCCCGACCGCCGCACTTTCCCATCGCGACCACACCGAGGCGCACTGTGCTCGCCCCGGTTTGCTGCTGCGCCACCGCGAGCCCGGCCCGCAGGGTCGCCCCGGCGAGGTCGGCCAGCGCCTCGGCGACCTCGTCGAGCCGCAGGGTGCCGGTGAGGTCGCGGGCGGCCAGGTCGAGCAGGCACCGGCGGTACGCGCGCCGCAGGCCCGCCACCGGGTCGGGGTGCGTGACGGCGTGGCCCAGCACTCCGTCGTACGGCGGCAGGTGCTCGTCCTCGGTCCGGAGCACCTCGAGGTCGTCGGGGTGCGCCACCAGGTGGTCGCCCAGCGCGGCGCTGCTGCCCAGGACCGCGAGCAGGCGCCCCCGCAAGCCCCCGTCGGCGGCGAGGAGGGCCGGCAGGTCGGGCCGGCGCGCTGCCAGGCGTGCGAGGGTGGCTGCCGCGAGGTCCGGGTCGGCCGCCTCGGCGACCGCCGCGACGAGGTCCTGGTCGTCCCAGATCCCCGCCTCGGTCAGAGAGGCGAGCGTTGTGCGCGGCTCCGCGAAGCCGAGGCGCACCAGGGTGCCCGTCTCCGTCTCGGTGCGCCCGTGGTCGCTCACGTCCCCACCCTGCCAGACCTGCAGAACCATCGCGTGACGGGCGCGAGTGCAGCGACGAAGATCAGCGCGTGCACTGGTCGACGGCACGTGAGGCGTTGCGGGTCGTCTTGCTGCCGCGGCACCTGCGTCGTAGCTCGGTCACCGCTCTGATCGTCGGCACTGCGCTGTTCGCCATCAACCAGCTCGACGTGGTCATCAGCGGGGACGCCACGTGGGTCACCTGGGTGAAGAGCGGCGTGACGTACCTTGTGCCCTTCGTGGTCGCGAACGTCGGCATCCTCATCGCCACGAGACGGCCGGCGTAGGACCGCGCGCCGGCGCCGACGACGTGAGCGGCGCGGTTCCCACCCGGGGCGTCCGGCGTCGCGCAGGATGCGCCCGTGCACCTGTCCCGACGACAGCTCCTGCTGGTGGGCGGCGGCGTCGGCGCGGCAGCCGTCGTCGGGGGCCTGGCGACCGAACGAGGGCGGCTGCACCCGAGGCGCGGTCCAGTCCCCCACGACAGGCCGGGGGCAGTCGTGCAGGGGACCATGTGGTCGCACGCCCGCGGCCGCCAGGTGCGATGGCAGATCGCCTACCCGCCGGGCCACCGGCCCGGGTCGGCCCTGCCCCTCGCGCTGGTGCTGCACGGCCGTGGCGGGGACAGCACACAGGCCTTCGGCAGCCACCACCTCGACCGGTTCCTCGCCGCCGCCGTGCGCACCGGCACCCCGCCGTACGCGCTGGTCGCGATGGACGGCGGGGACCACACCTACTGGCACCGGCGGGCGAACGGGGACGACCCGCAGGCGATGCTGCTGGACGAGCTGCTGCCGCTGCTGGCGCGACGCGGTCTGCGGACGCAGCGCTTCGGAGTCACCGGCTGGTCGATGGGCGGCTACGGCGCGCTGCTGCTCGCGGCCACCGTCCCCGACCGGATGAGCGCCGTCAGCGTCGACGCGGCCGCGCTGTGGCGCCGGGCGAGCGACACCCGGCCCGGAGCGTTCGACGGCCCCGAGGACTTCGCGCGGCACGACGTCCTCGGCCACATCGAGCGCCTGCGTAGCGTGCCCCTGCGCGTGGGATGCGGGAGATCGGACCCGTTCATCGGGACCAACAGGGCGCTCGTGAAGGCCCTGCCGCACGCGGAGCACACCTTCGTGGCCGGCGGTCACGACCTGAGCTGCTGGGACGACTTGCGACCCGGCGACGTGCGGTTCCTAGGAGCGCACGTCTAGCGCTTGCGGGCCTTGCCGCCCTCGAAGAGCTCACGCCAGCTCGACTCGGACACCTCCACGTCGTACTTCCCAGCCGCCTTCTTGATCCGCTTCCAGGCCTGCTCGCGCTCCGCGTCCGAAACGCCCTCGACCTGGTCGAAGCGGGCGATCGCGTTGCGCACGTGCGTGGCGTCGGTGAGCGGCTCCTTGCGCTGCTTCGGGAAGGCGAACGCCTCCTCCGGCAGGTCGTTCTGCTCGGCCGTGCTCAGGCCGCTGGTGCGACGTGGGACCTGCTCACCGTGTGCTCGGGCGCTCTGCGCGGCCCGCGCCTTCTCGAGGTTTTGCCGGGCCGCTTCCTTCTGTCGTGCGGTAGCCATGACGGCTGCCTACCCGCGCTGGCGCGGGCAACCCCTCAGCGAGGCTTGTCGAAACCCCGCACCTTCATGGGCAGCGCCGCCCGGTTGGCCCTGTCGAAGCGGTACTGGTCCAGCTTGTCGGCCGCCGCCGGATCGGCGCGCCGGACCCGGTCGGCCCGCTCGGACGCCAGCCTGTTGACGTACCAGGCAGCGAGGCCGGCCAGGAGCGTGACCAGACCGCCGAGCAGGAGGACCTCCACGCACCGACGATCCCACCTGGTCGGACCGGCCACAAGCGAGCTACAGCCGCAGGGCGAAGCAGCGCGATCGGGGATCGTCCCTGTAGTGCCCGTACGGCGGGATGGCCACGAACCCCTCGCTCTCGTAGAGCGAGATCGCCTCGGGCTGCTCGGTTCCCGTCTCCAACCACACCTCGCGCAGGCCCAGGGACCGAGCCTGGTCGAGCAGCGCCCGCAGCAGCACCCGGGAGAGCCCCTGACCGCGCACCTCCGGGACGACGTACATCCGCTTGACCTCACCGAGCCCGTCGCCGAAACCGCGGAGCAGGCGCAGGCCGCCGCACGCGACGTCGACGCCGTCCTCGCTGCCGACCAGGAAGATCCCGTACGGCGGGAGGAAGTCGCTCCCGTCGGCGGGTGAGGTCCCGGGCTCGCCGTACCGGAGCCCCATCTCCTCCGTCATCGCGTCGACGAGCGGCCGGGCCTCGTCGTACACGGCGGACCGCAGCTCCATCAGGCCGCGCCCCCGGTTCGCTCCGGCGCCCGCGCTAGCCGCGCGAACCGGCGCACGACCTCGCCCCACACCTCGGCCACCTCATCGAGCTCGTCCAGGGTCCGGCTGAGCACCGCGTCGACGTCGACGCCGGCCTCCTCCAACGACGGGCGCTCCTGCTCCACCCACGCCCGCACCATGTCCGGCGGGGTCTCGACGTGGAACTGCATCCCCCAGGCGCGCTCCCCCACGCGGAAGGCCTGGTTCTCGTACGCCGTGCCGGCCATGAGGAGCGTGGACCCCGGGGGCAGCGCCGTGATCGCGTCCCAGTGCCACTGCACGACCACGGGCGCCAGCGGAAGGTCCCAGAACAACGGATCCGCCCCGGCCGCGTCGCGGCGAGCCACGAGGCGCGCCCCGAGCTCCGGTCCGCGCTCCCCCGGCTCCACGCGACCGCCGCACGCCACCGCGAGCAGCTGCGCGCCGAGGCAGATGCCGAGCGTCGGGATCCCCTGCGCCACAGCGGTTCTCAGGATGTTCTTGGTCGCGGCGAGCCAGGGCGCCGTGGTGTCGTCGTACGCGTCCTGCGGCCCGCCCATGACGACCAGCGCAGACACGCCCTCGAGGGACGGGAGCTCCTCACCGCGCCACGGCGCGACGACCCGCACGTCGAGGCCCTCGTCGACGAGCCAGTCCGCGATCCAGCCCGGCCCCTCGCTCTCGACGTTCGTGACGACCAGTGCCGTCACAGGACCGGCAGGTAGCGGTTCAGCTCGAAAGGCGTGACCTCCTGCCGGTACGCCTTCCACTCCTCCCGCTTGTTGCGCAGGAAGAAGTCGAACACGTGCTCGCCGAGGGTCTCGGCCACGAGCTCGCTGCGCTCCATGAGGTTGATGGCCTCGGCCAGCGAGCCGGGCAGCGGCATGAGCCCCATGGCCCGCCGCTCGTTGTCCGACAACGCCCACACGTCGTCCTCGGCGCCCGGCGGGAGGTCGTAGCCCTCCTCGACGCCCTTGAGGCCTGCCGCGAGCAGCACGGCGAAGCAGAGGTACGGGTTGGTCGCGCTGTCGGGGCTGCGCACCTCGATGCGGGTGCTCTGCCCCTTGAGCGGCTTGTACATCGGCACCCGCACCATCGCGCTGCGGTTGTTGGAGCCCCAGCAGACGTACGGCGGCGCCTCGCCGCCCCAGGTGAGCCGCTTGTAGGAGTTGACCCACTGGTTGGTCACCGCGGTGAACTCGGGCGCGTGCCGGAGCAGGCCGGCGATGAAGCTCTTGGCGACCTTCGAGAGGTGCAGCGGGTCGTTGCCGTCGTAGAAGGCGTTCTGGTCGCCCTCGAACAGCGACAGGTGCGTGTGCATGCCGCTGCCGGGCTGGTCGCTGAAGGGCTTCGGCATGAAGGAGGCGTAGACGCCCTGGGTGAGCGCGACCTCCTTGATCACGTGGCGGGTGGTGAGGATGTTGTCGGCGGTGCTCAGCGCGTCGGCGTACCGCAGGTCGATCTCCTGCTGCCCGGGCGCGACCTCGTGGTGGCTGAACTCCACGGAGATGCCGAGCCGCTCGAGCATCGTGATCGTCGTACGGCGGAAGTCGTGGCTCACGTCGTGCGGGGTCAGGTCGAAGTAGCCTCCGGAGTCCACCGGCACCGGCGGCTGCTCGGCGGAGCGCAGCAGGAAGAACTCGATCTCCGGGTGCGTGTAGAAGGTGTATCCCGCGTCGGCCGCCTTGCCGAGCGCGCGGCGCAGCACGTGCCGCGGGTCGGCCCACGACGGCGTGCCGTCCGGCATCGTGATGTCACAGAACATCCGGGCGGTCCCGGGGTTCTCGCCCCTCCACGGCAGCACCTGGAAGGTCGCGGGGTCGGGCTTGGCGAGCATGTCGCTCTCCTGGACCCGGGCGAAACCCTCGATCGCGGAGCCGTCGAACCCGATGCCCTCCGCGAACGCGCCCTCGAGCTCGGCCGGCGCGATCGCGACCGACTTCAGCGTGCCGAGCACGTCGGTGAACCACAGCCGCACGAAGCGGATGTCACGCTCCTCCAGCGTGCGGAGCACGAACTCCTGCTGCTTGTCCACGTCGTCCACTCCCGCTGCTCGTCCGTCCCCACCAGCATCGCGCCGGCACGTGTCGAGCACGTTACGCACCCCGGCCGGGTGGAGTTCCACGGACCCGCGGCAGGCAAAATTGGACATCCTGGTCATGTCTTTCGGGAGTAGTCCGGGATGACCAGGACTTGGGGGCCGGAGACCTCTGGCCGCGAGGCCGACGATCACGCACAGTGATAGGTGTGACGCGTACTGCGCACACGCCGGGCGTGGCCCCTGCCCGGTGGACCGGGCGCGCGCTCGCGGGCCTGGCACTGGTGCTGCCGCTGTTCGCCCTCGTCGGCTGGTACGGCAACTGGCACCAGCTGGCCTCGCTCGTCCCAGAGGGCCAGGTGATGGTGCCGAACACGGTGGTCAGCCTGTTGCTGCTCGCCTCGTCGTACCTCGCCCGTGACCGGTTCCCACGGGTTGCCGCCCTGACGACCCTCGTCGTGGCGCTGTTCAGCCTCTCGGTGCTGGTCGAGCAGGGCACGTCCTTGACCATGAAACCGGAGAAGCTGCTGCCCGGGGTCGACCTGCACGAGCACAGCCCGCAGATGGCCCGCGCCACCCCGCTCGCGCTGCTGCTGATCTCCCTGGCGCTGCTGGCGGCACAGCGCCGTCGGGAGCGGCTCGTGCAGCTGCTCGGCGTGCTGGCGCTCCTGGGCGGCTACGTGGCGGTCCTGGGCTACGTCCTCGGCACCTCGCGGCTCACGACCCTCGGGGGCCTGACCAGCATGGCCCTGCCGACGGCGCTCTCGCTCTGCATGCTGTCGGTCGCCGTGCTCCTGGGCTCCCAGGGGTCGCCGCTGACGCAGCTGCTTGCTGACAAGGGCAATGCCGGCCGGCTCGTGCGCAGCCTCCTGCCCGTGCTCCTCCTGGTTCCCCCGGTGGTCGGCTGGCTGCGCCTCGAGGGGCAGCTGCACGGCTTCTACGACACCCGGTTCGGCATCGGCATCCAGGTCACCGTGATGACGGTGGCGACCACGGCGCTGCTCGTGCGCACGGCCTTGCACGTGCGCCGTGCCGACGCCTCCCGCGCCGCTGCGCTGGACCGCCTGAGCACGGTCAACGAGGACCTCGAACGACTTGTCGAGGCGCGCACGGAGGAGCTGTCCGCCGCCCGTGCGCGCTTCGAGGCCGCGTTCGCCTCATCCCCGCTCGGCGCTGTCCTGACCTCGCTCGACGGCACGGTCGAGGAGGTCAACCGGCTGGTGCCGCTGCTCACCGGCCGGCCTCGCACCGAGCTGGTCGGGCTCGACGTCGCCGACCTCTTCGACGACGACCTCACGGCCGACGACGCCGAGCTGCGCGCCGAGCTGCTGGGCGGCAGGTCGGGCAGCTACTTCCTGGAGCGCCGGCTCAAGCGGGACGGCACCCCGGTGTGGGTGCAGACCAGCGTGGCGCTGGTTCGCGACGACGCCGGCGCGCAGGCCCTCATCCACCAGCTCGAGGACATCACTGCCCGGCGGCTCGCCGAGGACCGTGCCGAGCACATGGCGCTGCACGACCCGCTCACGGACCTCCCCAACCGGGTGCTGCTCATGGACCGGCTCCGCCAGGCGCTGGCCCACGCTGCCCGCACGCGGCACGGGGTCGGCGTCCTGTTCATCGACCTCGACCGGTTCAAGGTCGTCAACGACAGCCTCGGCCACCACGTGGGAGACATGGTGCTCAAGGAGGTCGCGCGGCGACTGAGCCGCACGGCGCGCACCGTCGACACCGTGGCCCGGCTCGGTGGCGACGAGTTCGTGGTGCTGGTCACCGACGTCGCCTCCGCCGACGACGTGGTGAAGCTCGCGGACGTCCTGCGCGAGGTGGTGTCCCGGCCCATGTCGCTCGCCGGGCTCGACACAGACGTCGATGCCAGCGTCGGCATCGCCTTCGGCGTCGGGCACGAGGACCCCGAGGTGCTGCTGCGCCACGCCGACCAGGCGATGTACAGCGCGAAGGACCGCGGCCGCGCCCGCGCAGAGGTGTTCGACGACGACCTCCGCACCCTCATCACGCAGCGCCTCGACACCGAGCTCGCGTTGCGCGGCGCGGTCGAACGCGGCGAGGTCGTCACCTGGTTCCAGCCGATCGTCGAGCTCGAGACCGAGCAGGTCGTCGCGGCCGAGGCGCTGGCACGGTGGAGCCGGCCGGGACGCGGTCTGGTGCTGCCGCAGGAGTTCATCCACGTGGCCGAGGAGGTCGGCCTCATCAAGGACGTCGGTACGTCGGTGCTGCACCAGGCGCTGCAGCAGGCCGCCGCGGTGCCAGGAGGCCCGGCCGTCAGCATCAACGTCTCGGCGCGTCAGTTCGTCCGCGAGGACTTCCGGGCGGTCGTGGAGGAGGCGCTGGCCGAGTCGGGGCTGCCGCCCGAACGGCTGTGGCTGGAGCTCACCGAGAGCGCGCTGGTCGAAGCGTTCGACGTCGCAGCCCGCAGCTTCCAAGAGCTCCGACACCTGGGCGTCCGTATCGCCGTGGACGACTTCGGGACCGGATTCTCCTCGTTCTCGCACCTGCGGCGCTTCCCCGTCGACCTGCTGAAGATCGACAAGAGCTTCGTGGCGGACCTCACGACCTCCGCCCGCGACCGCGCGATCGTGGAGGGGATGGTGCGGATGGCCGACGCCCTCGGGGTCGACATGGTCGGCGAGGGCGTCGAGACGCGCCAGCAGCGCGACCTGCTCCGGGCGATCGGCTGCCGCTACGCCCAGGGCTTCCTGTACGCGCGGCCAGCGCCGTTCCTCGCGCCGGCGGGTGGCCCGGGGGTGCCCGCGCAGGGCGGGCAACAGGACGACCGGGTAGAACAAGGGGCGACCTGACCGCCGTACCGAGGAGCGACCCGGTGACCCTGCCCGTCCACGCGAGCGGCACCTGGTTGCTCGGCGGCGACCTCCCCGTCCACCGTCTGGGGTTCGGGGCCATGCGCATCACCGGCGAGGGCATCTGGGGCCCGCCCGAGGACCACGACAACGCGCTGCGGGTGCTGCGGCGCGCGGTCGAGCTGGGCGTCGACTTCATCGATACGGCCGACTCGTACGGCCCCTACGTCAGTGAGGACCTCATCCGGGAGGCCCTGCACCCGTACGACGGGGTGGTGGTCGCCACGAAGGGCGGGCTCACCCGGCCCGGTCCTGGGGTGTGGGAGCAGCTGGCCCGGCCGGAGTACCTGCGCCAGTGCGTGCACATGTCGCTGCGGCGACTCGGGGTCGAGCGCATCGACCTGTGGCAGCTGCACCGGTTCGACCGGAAGGTCCCCGCCGAGGAGACGCTCGGCGCGGTCAAGGAGATGCAGGACGAGGGGCTCATCCGGCACGTCGGGCTCTCGGAGGTCAGCGTCGAGCAGGTCGAGCTGGCGCGCACCATCCTGCCTGTCGTCAGCGTCCAGAACCTCTACAACCTGGCCAACCGCCAGTCCGAGGACGTCCTCGCCCACTGCGAGCGCGAGGGCATCGCCTTCATCCCCTGGTTCCCGGTCCAGGCGGGCAGCCTCGCCCAGCCCGGGGGGCTGCTCGACGCGATCGCCGAGCAGCACCACGCGACACATGCGCAGCTGGCGCTGGCCTGGCTGCTGCGCCGCTCGCCGGCGATGCTGCCGATCCCGGGCACCGGCTCCGTGGCGCACGTGGAGGAGAACTGCGCCGCCGCCGAGGTCGTGCTCACCGACGACGAGTACGACACGCTGACCGCCGCCGGAACCGCTGCCGGGGCGACCGCGACCTGAGGCACTCTTGGTGGCGTGGACACCGACCTCTTCCGCACCGTCAACGAGCTGGCCACCGACACCGGCTGGCTGCACGGCTTCGCCACGTTCTACGCCGGCGCCCTCGGACCCCTGCTCCTGGCCGCGCTCGTGCTGCTGGCCTGCTGGACCGCCCGCAGCCGCGACGCCCGTACTCTGGCGCTCGCGGTCTGGGCC
>JBKOVB010000084.1:0-6830 GCA_046723735.1 Actinomycetota bacterium
GCACATGCCCGTACAGCCAGCTCCGGGCGGCGTCGTCGAAGGCGAGGACGAAGCACTCGATCCCGTCGGCGCCGGGACCGAGCCCGTGGCACGCCAGCGCCGACATGCGGTCGAGCGCCCAACGGACCTGCCCTGTCACGACCGTCTCGAACGAGGCGATCGCCGACTGCAGCTGCCGGAGGTCGACCGTCGGCTCGCCCGCCAGCAGGGCGTCGACCCGGTCGTCGACGTCGGCCAGCAGCGGTTCCAGCTCGCACCGGAGCTGCAACCCGGCTGCCGCGAGCAGCCGCGTCAGCGTCGACGTGGTCGGCGCGGTGGTACCGCGCTCGTAGCGGGACACCTGAGCTTGGGACGTGCCGGCTCGTGCGGCGAGCTGCGCCTGGTTGAGACCTGCCCGCTCGCGCGCCTCAGCAAGAAGGGCCGCGGCGTCCAGGAGCACCCGGCGGATCCTGCCGTGTCCGACTCCCGTGCGGGGGCAGGCTCCGGCTGGCTGTGGACCTGGGGCCGCCCGCCGACCGGCGAGCCCTCTCGCTCGCACTCGTATGTGCGATAACGCATACGGATGTGCTTTCGCACATGCGATCTGCTCGGGAGCGGGCTCCGGGTTCGAGGAGTGGCCGCTTTCGCACCTGCGATCTGCTCGGGAGCGGGCTCCGGGTTCGAGGAGTGGCCGCTTTCGCACCTGCGATCTGCTCGGAACGGTGCCCCGGGTTCGAGGCGTGGCCGCTTTCGCACCTGCGATCTGCTCGGAACGGTGCCCCGGGTCCGAGGAGTGGCCGCTTTCGCACCTGCGATCTGCTCGGAACGGTGCCCCGGGTCCGAGGGGCCACCAGACGTCGGCGCCTGGTGGCTCGTGCCGCGCGGGCGGGTCGCGTGTGCGCGGGAAGCGCGGTCAGGTCTCTGACAGGAACGTGAGCACGTCCTGGCGAGTCACGACCCCGCGAGGCCGACCGTCCTCGACCACGACGGCCGCGTCCGCCTTCTCGAGCGCCACGATCGCGGCGCTCACCGGCTCACCCGCACCGACGAGCGGCAGGGAGGGGCCCATGTGCTGCGCGAGCGAGTCGGCGAGCTGCGCCCGCCCGCTGAACAGCGCGTCGAGCAGGTCGCGGTCGTGGACCGCCCCGACGATCTCTGCGGTCATCACGGGGGGCTCCGCGCGGACGACGGGCATCTGCGACACGCCGTACTCCCGGAGGATGTCGATGGCGTCGCGGACCGTCTCGGTCGGGTGCGTGTGCACGAACTCCGGGACAGAGCCCTTCTTGCGGCTCATCACGTCACCGACCGTCGTCTGACCCCGCGCCGAGAGGAAGCCGTAGTCGGCCATCCAGTCGTCGTTGAAGATCTTCGACAGGTAACCGCGGCCGCTGTCGGGGAGCAGGACCACGACGACCGCGTCCGCCGGCGCCTCGCGCGCCACCTGGAGCGCCGCCACGACGGCCATGCCGCAGGACCCGCCGACCAGCAGCCCCTCCTCGCGGGCCAGCCGCCGCGTCATCGCGAAAGAGTCCCGGTCGCTGACCGCTATGACCTCGTCGACGGCAGACGGGTCGTACGTCGTCGGCCAGAAGTCCTCGCCGACTCCCTCGACGAGGTACGGCCTGCCGCTGCCCCCCGAGTAGACCGACCCGACGGGATCGGCGCCGACGATGCGGACCGCGCCGCCTGAGACCTCCTTCAGGTACCGCCCGGTGCCCGCGATGGTGCCGCCGGTGCCGACCCCCGCCACGAAGTGCGTGATGTGCCCGTCGGTCTGGGTCCAGAGCTCCGGGCCGGTGGTCTCGTAGTGCGACCGGGGGTTCGCGGGGTTCGAGTACTGGTCAGGCTTCCAGGCTCCCGGGATCTCACGGGCGAGGCGGTCGCTCACCGAGTAGTAGCTGCGCGGGTCGTCGGGGTCGACGGCGGTGGGGCAGACCTCGACCTGGGCCCCGTAGGCGCGCAGGACGTCGATCTTGTCCTTCGCCACCTTGTCAGGGCACACGAAGATGCACGCGTACCCACGGGTCTGGGCCACCAGCGCGAGCCCCACGCCGGTGTTGCCGGACGTGGGCTCGACGATGGTGCCGCCCGGCTTGATCGCGCCCGTTCGCTCGGCCTCCTCGACCATGCGCAACGCAATGCGGTCCTTCACCGAACCGCCCGGGTTGAGGTACTCGACCTTCGCCACGACCGTCGCGGCGATGCCCTCCGTGACGCGGTTGAGACGCACCAGCGGGGTGTTGCCGATCAGGTCCAGGACCGACGCGCTGATCTCCATAGGGCAGGGTAGGCGCGCCTCCGGCGTTACTGTCCCCTACTGACGGGTAACGAGCGGGAGGTGCTCTCGGGAGATGGACGTCCGGCTGCAGCGCCCAGGCCGCCGCGCCCAGTGGGTGGCGGTACGAGGGGCGTACGGCGGAGGCGTGCTCGGCGCGCTCGGGGCGACAGGCTGGGTCGTCGTACGGCTGGAGGCGTTCCTCGCCCGTCGTACCATCGGCGTCCCGTCCGACGTGCCGCCGGACCCTACCGGCGTCTACGGGACCTACCCCGGGCCGCCGCTGCGCATGGTGGTGCTCGGGGACTCCAGCGCGACCGGCCTGGGCTGCGAGACCCCCGACCAGACGCCCGGCGCGCTGCTGGCCGGCGGTGTGGCTGCGGAGCAGGGCCGGCGGGTGCGGCTCGACGTCGTCGCGTTCGTCGGCGCCCGCTCTGCGGACCTGGAGAGCCAGGTGGAGCGGGCGCTCGAGGAGCCCGCGGACCTCGCGGTGATCATGATCGGCGCCAACGACGTCACTCACCGGGTGCGCCCCGGCACGGCGAGCCGGGACCTCGGTCGGGCGGTCCGCGCGTTGCGCGCGTCCGGGGCGAAGGTGGTGGTCGGGACCTGCCCCGACCTCGGGACGGTCGAGCCGCTGCTGGAACCGCTGCGCTCGGTGGCGGCCTACTGGAGCCGCAGGATGGCTGCCGCCCAGACGGTCGCGGTCGCGGAGAGCGACGGCGTGGCCGTGTCGTTGGGGTCGCTGCTCGGGCCGGAGTTCAGCGTGCAGAAGCACCTGTGGTCCGACGACCGCTTCCACCCCTCCCACCACGGCTACCGGCGGGTCGCTGACGTCCTGCTGCCCGCGCTGCTCGCCGACGAGGCCGTGCTCGTCGAGCAGGGCACCGTGCAGGACGTCGCAGTCGCCGCGGGCGTGGCCGCGCGCGAGTCGGGCGTCACGGTGGAGATGGTGCCCGGCGAGGCGATCGCGGCCGGTGGCGCCGGACGTCTCGCGCGCCTGGTCCGGCACCTCCCACGGGTGGGTCGGCGGGAGCCGGACACGCGTGTCGTGGAGGGCGCCGACCCCGGGGCCGCCGGCGGGGTGTCGTAGATCACGCCGGAGGCCCCCCCGGAGGCACATGTGACGGACCGTTAGCGTTGACCGAACCACGTTCGGAGTGAAGGAGCCCTCGACATGACCGAGGCCGTGATCGTCTCGACCGCCCGTTCCCCCATCGGCCGTGCCGGCAAGGGCTCGATGACCGAGTTCCGTCCCGACGACCTGGCGGCGACCATCGTCAAGGCCGCGCTCGACAAGGTGCCCGCGCTGCAGGCCACCGACATCGACGACCTGATGCTGGGCTGCGGTCAGCCGGCCGGCGAGTCCGGCTTCAACGTCGGTCGCGTCGTGGCGGTCAACCTCGGGTTCGACCACCTCCCCGGCACCACCGTCAACCGCTACTGCTCGTCGTCGCTGCAGACCACGCGCATGGCCTTCCACGCCATCAAGACCGGCGAGGGCGACGCCTTCATCTCCGCCGGTGTCGAGACCGTCTCGCGCTTCATGGTCGGGGGCATGGCCGACAACGGCGCCGCCCACAACCCGGTCTACGACGAGGCCATGGCCCGTACGGCGAAGGCGGCCGAGGGCGGCGTCACGACCTGGACCGACCCGCGGGAGGCCGGCAGCCTTCCTGACGTCTACATCGCGATGGGCCAGACCGCCGAGAACGTCGCCCGGTGGAAGAACGTCTCCCGCCAGGAGATGGACGAGTTCGCGGTCCGCTCGCAGAACCTCACCGAGAAGGCCATCGCGGACGGCTTCTGGGAGCGCGAGATCACCCCGATCACGGCGCCCGACGGCACCGTCATCGCTGCGGACGACTGCCCGCGCCCCGGCACGACGTACGAGGGCATCTCCGGCCTCAAGCCGGTCTTCCGGCCCGACGGCCTCGTGACGGCCGGCAACGCCTGCCCGCTGAACGACGGCGCTGCGGCGGTCATCATCACCAGCGACACGAAGGCCCGGGAGCTGGGCCTCACTCCGCTCGCCCGCATCGTGTCGACGGCCGTCACCGGTCTGTCGCCCGAGATCATGGGGTACGGCCCGGCCGAGGCCATCAAGCTCGCCCTGAAGCGCGCCAACCTGACGGTCGACGACATCGACCTCTTCGAGATCAACGAGGCCTTCGCCGCCCAGGTCATCCCGAGCTACAAGGACGTCGGCATCCCGCTGGACAAGCTCAACGTGTTCGGTGGTGCCATCGCCGTCGGCCACCCGTTCGGCATGACCGGCGCACGCATCACCGGCACGCTCCTCAACGGCCTGCAGACGCTCGACAAGCGGTACGGCGTGGAGTCGATGTGCGTGGGCGGGGGCATGGGCATGGCGATGGTGATCGAGCGCCTGGGCTAGAGGCCGCAAACCCCGCGACCGCGTCGAAGAGCCGCCGCGCCTCCCAGGGAGGCCGGCGGCTCTTCCGCGAGCAGGTCGAAGCGGTGCGCGAGCAGGTGCGCCACCGCGTCCGCAACCACCTCGGGACCTGGCCCCGCGCGCACCAGGTCGTCACCCATCACGGCGATCTGGTCGGCGACCAGCAGGTCGGGGTGCAGCACGGGCAGCTCGCGCCGTGGCCCATTCTCAACCTCGGCGGCACGATCCGCGAGCCACTGCGCCAGGTGCCGTCCGAGGTCGGCCCGGGTGCCCCAGGGGTCCGCGAGGGCTGCCCACCGGGCCGGCGTCCACAGCCGCAGCCGCCGGACGAGGCTGGTGACCTCCTTGGCGAGGACGTCAGGCACCGGGGACCAACCGGTAGAGGCTGTCCAGGGACATCACGAGCAGCTCGCCGCGTGCGTCGTGCCCGAAGGCCTGGAGCCCAGCCACCTTGACCTGCAGGTTGACGGGCACGCCCATCCCCGTGGGGGTCCGAGAGACGGCCATGACCCGACCGAGGCAGTAGTCGCCGTACACGAACTGCCCTCGCAACCACGGCAGCTGCCGCCCGCGGTAGACCTCCCCGGCCGTGATGGCGCAGCCGCCGTCGGCGTGCGGGTACGTGAGCGCCGGGACCACCAGCGGCCCACCTGGGGTCAGCGTCTCGTGCTCCTTGAAGCGCTCGTCGCCCTCGAACACCGACCACCCGTAGTTGGCGCCCCGCTGCACAGCGGGCGGTACCACGTCGAGCTCCTCGACCTTGTTCTGCCCGATGTCGCCGAGGTACAGCTCCCCGGCCGGCCCGAACGAGAACCGCCACGGGTTGCGCAGGCCGAGGGCCCAGACGTAGGCGTTCTGCGGGTACGGGTTGCCTTTGGCGGGCTGCCCGGTCGCCGGGTCGATGCGCAGGATCTTGCCCGACAGCGAGGTGAGGTCCTGCGCGCGGTTCTGCGGGTCGCCGGCGTTGCCGCCGTCCCCCACACCGACGAGAAGCATGCCCGTCCGGTCGAACAGCAGCTGGCCGCCGTTGTGGTTGCGGTAGGGGTGGGCGACGGTCAGCAGCTGCTGCTGCCGCACCGCTCGCCCGTCGCGCACGGTGAAGGCGTCGACGTGGATGGTGCCGTCGCGGGCGGTGTAGTCGACGTAGATCCGGCCGTTCCTGCGGTACGCCGGGTCGAACGCCATGGACAGCAGCCCCTGCTCGTTGCCGGTGCTGACCTGACGCCCGATGTTGAGCACCACCCCGAGCCGCTGACCGGTCTCGTCGAGCTCCAGCACGACGCCGTTGCGCTGGGCCAGGAAGAGGGAGGCCGGCGCACCCGGGACCGGACCCGCCCAGACCGGGGATCGGAAGCTGCCGAGCAGGTGCAGGAGCACCGGGGGACTCGTCGGGCTGGGCATGGGCGTCGGCGACGGCGTGGGTGAAGGGGTGGGCGTGACGAGGACGGCTGAGGGTCGCGCGCTCGGGTGGCCCGAGCGCGAGCAGCCGACCAGCACGACGGGCAGCCCGAGCACGAGCGCCGCCACGACGGCAACCCGCCTCCCCGGTGCGCCCCTCACCCCACAAGCCTTTCACGCCCACCGCAGGCGCCCCCGGTGGTGTCTGAGTTCAGGTTGTACTGAAGGCGACGCTGGACGAACGGCAGTCGCTGAGGGCTACGCAGTCAACGTGGCCTCGCAGCCCTCAGCCACGGCTCGTACCCGCATTAGGACCCAACTAGTCGCGGAGGGCGCTTCGATGGCCTGGAAGTTCACGCGCCCAGAGCAAGCCATCGGCTGTACGAGAGGCGGCAACCGCCGTTCGTGCGTTCGAAACTCGCTGCAGCTGCTGTATCCCTTGGTCCTGGAGCGACCCCGCGTCCACAACCTCGAACAGCATCTTGGGCCCTGCCGAGTGGTCCCTCTTCGCCCGTCGAGAAGCTCCTGAAGCGCGTTCATGCCGATGCACCCCGGGAAGCAGGCGGCCAAACGATCACGGCCGCAGTTTGACACCTGCGCGTCAGGTTGTGGCCCGCCAGCGTGCCCCCGGTGGGAGTCGAACCCACACTGACGAGGTTTTTAAGACCCCGGTCTCTGCCAGTTGGACTACAGGGGCGTGCGACCCGAGGTCGCCACCTCGTCACCGTACGGCGTGCCGGATCCCCGCTCGACAGACGT
>JBKOVB010000032.1:0-77911 GCA_046723735.1 Actinomycetota bacterium
GCCCTTGTTGCCGAGTTGCTGGTAGTGCGTGCACAGTGGGCGACAGCGGAGGTGCTGGACGCACGTCGCTGTTATGGGGTTGTCCACGCTGCCGCATATCGATAAACCGGTAGATCAATGCGCCCGAGGACGTGGGGGCCAGGAGATCGTGCGGCGCTTTATCGAGAAAAGGATTTAGTTGCAAGCCTTCCTGTGGTGATCTCGATTTCTCTAGCAGCCCCCTCAGCGACACGCCGTGGTGTCGCTTCGCGGCCAAGACGCCGGATGGATAGGGTGCTCAAGCGACGATCACGGAGGAGGAGTGAGTGGCGGTCAGAGCGATCCGGGGTGCCATCCAGGTGGACGCCGACGAGCGAGCACAGGTGCTGGATGCCACGACGGAGCTGCTGGCGGCGGTGCTGGAGCGCAACGCGCTGTCCACAGAGGACCTCATCAGCGTGATCTTCACGGCGACGCCGGACCTGAGGTCCGAGTTCCCGGCCTACGCGGCCCGTCAGATGGGCATCACCGACGTGCCGTTGCTGTGTGCCAGTGAGATCGCTGTCCCAGGAGCGATGCCGCGCGTGCTTCGTCTGCTGGCTCACGTGGAGACCGAGGCCTCGCGGCACGACCTGCGCCACGTCTACCTTCGCGGTGCCGCGTCTCTGCGCACCGACCTGCCCCAGTAGACGGTTGTGTCTCGGGTCCTTGTCGTGGGCTGCGGCCTCATCGGCACGAGCATCGGTCTAGCGCTGCACGGCGGCGCCGAAGAGGCCCTGCTGACCGATCGGGACCATCACTCCGTCGAAGC
Source organism: Actinomycetota bacterium (assembly GCA_046723735.1). Lineage (GTDB taxonomy): Bacteria > Actinomycetota > Actinomycetes > Mycobacteriales > SCTD01 > RYN-111. The sequence continues at coordinate 791 of JBKOVB010000032.1, forward strand.
GGCCGTGGCGCGGGGGGCCGGCCGTTCGTGGGACGGGCGCGAGCGCGTGGACCTGGCGGTGGTCGCGGTGCCGCCCGGCCAGACGGGATCCGCTCTGATCGAGCTTCAAAGCCGCAATGTCGCACAGACCTATACACATGTGAGCTCGGTTCAGTCTCATGTTCAGCGTGAGGTTCAAACTCTGAGCCCTGATCCGTCACGCGTCGTCGGGGGACACCCTCTCGCGGGCCGCGAGCTGTCCGGTCCCTCTGCAGCGTTGGCCGACCTGTTCGTCGGGCGGCCGTGGGCGGTCTGTCCGAGCACGGTGAGCGCACCCGATGCCGTCGAGGCGGTCTCGGCGTTGGCGCGAGGCTGCGGGGCCTCCCCGCTCCTGGTGCCGCCCGAGGAGCACGACGCCGCCGTGGCGTTGTCCAGCCACCTGCCGCAGGTGGCTGCCAGCGCGCTGGCAGCCATGTTGAGCGACACCCCTCACGGGCCGGTGGACCTGCGACTCGCAGGCCCTGGGCTTGCGGACACGACGCGGCTGGCAGCTGGCGATCCTCGCCTGTGGCTCGAGATCCTTTCCGCGAACGCCAGGCAGGTTGCCGGCCCGGTACGCCTCCTGGGGGACAGGCTCCTGGGCGCGGCCGCAGCGCTCGAGCAGCTCGCCGCGGAACCGGGCGACAGTCGGGCCGAGGCTTCGCTGCGCGCGCTTCTGGAGGAGGGAAACGCAGGGCGGGCTCTGGTGCCGCTGAAGCGCGGGGAGGCCGCTGGGGCGTTCGCCGGGGTTCGGGTCTCGGTGGCGGACGAGCCGGGGCAGCTGGCCGCCCTGCTCGCCTCCGCCGGACGAGCCCACCTGAACGTCGAGGACGTGCGCGTGGAGCACGTCCCCGGACGGCCGCGCGGCGTCATCGAGCTGCTCGTCGCGCCGGAGACGCTCGGCCCGATGCGCGCGGCCCTCGAGCGGGACGGCTGGCACGTCATCTGAGCCCTGAATCGCTTTGTCGACTTGCAGATGAAGCGTGAAGCGATGCCTGACATCTGCGAGCGGGTAGAGCGTCTGACGCGCGCCCGCCGAGCGCGGTCAGCAGCACACCTTCACTCGAGGCACGAGGGACACTTGTCGACTTATCGAGGCAGTCGGCGGCTGCCGCTCACCCCGACGCATGCTCGGTACGCTTCCCGACGGAACGCGTGAGGCGCAGGACCGAACGCGCGGCGCACGACGGAACGGGGGAGGCAGGTGCCGGACACGGAGGGGCGCATCCTGGCGTCCGGATCGCCAGGCCGCCTGCTCCGCTTCGCTCCCAGGTGCGCAGGACGAGGCCTGACGTGACCTCGTCCTCGGTGGAGGAGCTGACGCGTGTCGTCGCTCTCGACGGCCCCGCCGGCTCCGGCAAGAGCACGGTGGCGCGTCGGGTGGCGGAGGTCCTCGGGTGGCGTTTCGTGGACACCGGAGCGACCTACCGCGCCGTAACGCTCGCCGTGCTGCGCCAGGGCGTCCCCCTTGAGGACGAGGGCGCCGTGGCAGAGGTGGCGCGCCGCGCGGAGGTGGTGCTGGGAGGGACGGCGGACGAGCCGGCCGTCCGGCTGGACGGCGAGGACGTCAGCGTCGAGATCCGGGGACCGGCGGTCACGGCCGCGGTGAGCGCGGTCAGCGCCGTCCCGGCGGTGCGGACCGTGCTCGTGGAGCTGCAGCGGCGCGCCATCGGTGCCGGTCCGGCTGTCGTGGAGGGCAGGGACATCGCGACAGTGGTGGCGCCGAACGCTGCGGTGAAGGTCTATCTCGACGCCCGTCCCGAGGTCCGCGCCCGCCGGCGGGCAGGGGACTCTCACGTGGGGGTGAACCCGTCGCGCGGGGCGACGCTGAGGGCCCCCGTCGGCACGCCGGAGCCGTCGGTCGCGGTTCACGAGGAGGCGGACGAGCGGCTCGAGCACCGCGTTCTGCAGTCCCTCATCCGTCGAGACACCCTCGACAACCAGACGAACGTGCTCCGCGCGAGTGACGGTGCAGTTCACCTCGATACTTCGGAGCTCAGCCTGGAGGAGGTCGTCGGGGTCATCGTCGGGTTCGTGGAGGCGGCCGGTCTCGTGCAGGGGCTCGTATGAGCAGCCCCGCGCCGGGCGAGCCGCCGAGCACGGCGCAGCCCGTCGTACCGGATCGTCCGTCCGACCGCCGGGCCACCGCCCCCCGTCGCGGGCTAGCTGTCGTCCTCGCACGAGGGCTGGGCACGCTGCTGGCCCACGCCGTCTTCGACCTCCGGGTCGACGGACGACACCACGTCCCCCGATCCGGGCCGGTGGTGCTCGCGGCCAACCACACCGGCTTCCTGGACGGCCCGCTCGTGTTCCTGCTCAGCCCGCGCCGGGCCAGCGTGCTCACCAAGTCCGAGCTGTTCGTAGGGCCGCTGGCGCGTGCCCTGGGCTGGCTCGGGCAAATCGCGGTGCATCGCGGCACGCCGGACCGGGTCGCGCTGCGTGCTGCGCTGGACGTGCTCGAGCGACGCGGCGCGGTTGGCGTCTTCCCGGAGGGCACCCGCGGGACCGGCGACCTCGCCGAGCTCAACGACGGACTGGCCTACCTCGCCGTGCGCAGCGGGGCCGTGGTCGTCCCGGTCGCGGTGGACGGCACGGCCGCGGCCCTGCCGCGAGGGGCCCGCCGGCCTCGTTTCCGGACACCGGTGACCATCGCCTACGGGGCGCCGGTGCGGGTCACGGTGGAGGGGGACCCCTACGCACGCCGTACCGTGGCTGCCGCAGGCGAGCAGCTGGCGACCGCGCTCCGGGCTCACCTCACCGCCGTCACGGCCGGCCGTGACCCGGTGCCCACAGCGGGCGTGCCGTTCCAGGACGAGGTAGAGGAGTCCGCATGACCACCAGCGAGACCGCGCAGCCGGTGCTCGCCGTCGTGGGGCGGCCCAATGTCGGCAAGTCGACCCTCGTCAACCGCATCATCGGCCGTCGCGAGGCGGTCGTGGAGGACGTGCCTGGCGTGACGCGGGACCGCGTGACGTACGACGCGACCTGGCGCGGGCGGCGCTTCACCGTCGTCGACACCGGCGGCTGGGACCCGGATGCGGAGGGCCTGCAGGTCGCGGTGAGCGCCCAGGCCGAGATCGCGGTGGCCGCGGCGGATGCCGTCCTGTTCGTGGTGGACAGCACCGTGGGGGCCACCGACGCCGACGAGTCCGTCGTGCGCGTCCTGCGCAAGGCCGGCAAGCCCGTCGTCCTCGCGGCTAACAAGGTCGACGACGAGCGGGGGGAGCCGGACGCCGCGTCGCTCTGGTCGCTCGGCCTGGGCGAGCCGTACGTCGTGAGCGCCCTGCACGGGCGGGGGAGCGGTGACCTCCTGGACGCCGTGCTCGACGCCCTGCCCGAGGCGCCCGGTGAGCGCTTCGACGAGGAGGAGGGCCCGCGCCGCGTGGCGCTGCTGGGCCGTCCCAACGTCGGGAAGAGCTCCCTGCTCAACCGCCTCAGCGGCGAGACGCGGGTGCTCGTCGACCACGTCGCCGGCACGACTCGCGACCCCGTCGACTCGCTGGTGGACGTCGGTGGCGAGACCTGGCGGTTCGTCGACACGGCCGGACTGCGCAAGCGCGTGAGCCACGCGAGCGGCGCCGAGTACTACTCGAGCCTGCGGACCAAGAGCGCCCTGGACGCCGCCGAGGTGGCCGTCGTGCTCCTCGACGCGAGCGAGCCGATCAGCGAGCAGGACCAGCGCGTCATCGGCATGGTGGTCGAGGCGGGCCGCGCCCTCGTCCTGGCGTTCAACAAGTGGGACCTGGTCGACGAGGACCGTCGCCCCGTGCTCGCCAAGGAGATCGAGCGGGAGCTGAGTCGAGTGGCGTGGGCACCCCGGCTCAACGTCAGCGCCAAGACCGGCCGCGCCGTCGACAAGCTGACGCCGGCACTGCACACCGCGCTGCAGGGCTGGGAGACCCGCATCCCCACGGCGCGCCTCAACGCCTGGGTCTCCGACCTGGTGGCGGCCACGCCACCCCCCGTCCGTGGGGGCCGGCAGCCGAAGGTGCTCTTCGCGACCCAGGCGGGCACCCGCCCGCCCCGTTTCGTCCTGTTCACCACCGGCTTCCTCGAGGCGGGGTACCGCCGCTTCGTCGAACGCCGCCTGCGGGAGGACTTCGGGTTCGCGGGCACCCCGGTCGAGATCAGCGTGCGGGTGCGCGAGAAGAGCCGGAAGCCCTGAGCGGAGGAGCGAGCTCGCTTCGGCGAGCGAGCGCTGCAGCGAACCGGAAGCCCTGAGCCTGCTAGTCTTCGCCCACCTCGGGTAGCACCGAGGAGGCGGGCTGTGGCGCAGCTTGGTAGCGCACTTGACTGGGGGTCAAGGGGTCGCAGGTTCAAATCCTGTCAGCCCGACTGCACGGGCAGTCGACCGTCGTGAAGCCGGTACGACGAGGCGTGTGCCGCAGCCGTGGAGGAGGCAACCGGGCGTGGCCAGGAGCGACCAGCCGGGTCACCGCCCGTGACCGCCGAGCCGGCCGGGTCGCCACCGGACCGGATCTGGACCGTCCCGAACGCCCTGTCCGCCCTCCGGCTGCTGGGTGTGCCGGTCTTCCTGTATCTCGCGCTCGTCACCCACCAGGACGGCGCAGCCGTCCTCCTGCTCGCCGCCGCAGGCATCAGCGACTGGCTCGACGGCACCATCGCGCGCCGCTTCCACCAGTACTCCCGGCTCGGCCAGCTGCTCGACCCGGCCGCCGACCGTCTCTACATCGCCGCGACGCTCATCGCGCTCGTGGCCCGCGACGGCCTGCCGTGGTGGTGGGCCGCGATCCTGGTAGGGCGAGATGTCGCGCTCGCGCTCACCCTTCCGGTGCTGCGTCGGCACGGCTACGGACCGCTGCCGGTGCACTTCCTCGGCAAGGCGGCCACGTTCAACCTCCTGTACGCCTTCCCCATGCTGCTGCTCGCCACTCCGGGGCACGAGGGCTGGTTCCCCACCCTCATGCGGCCCCTCGGATGGGCGTTCGCGACCTGGGGGAGCGTGCTGTACCTGCTGGCCGGCGTGCTCTACGTGGTGCAGGTGCGCGACCTGGTACGGGCCGACCGCCTCGCCACCTGAGCCTGCGGTGTGCCCGACGCGCGCCGATTCGCACCATGCGCCTGAGCCTCGCCGCTGCCGACCTGGGGCAGGATGGCTGCATGCCGCACGTCGACGCACCCCGGCCTAGCCGTGTCGACAGCTCGATGAGTCTGCTTGTCGACATGACGGGGGCAGCGCTCGACCCGTCGTACGCAGACGCGGCGGCACGTCGCGCCGGGCAGCCGCCCGCGGGGCCCCGGCGAGGGCTTCCCGTCCGGCTTCTGACGGCCGTGCTCCTGGTGGGGCTCGGCACCGGCGTGGTGACGGCCCAGGTGCGCCGCCACGCGCGAGACGTCGACGCGGCGCGCGCAGGCCTCGTCACCGACGTGCGGGAGCGTACGGCGGCCACCGACCGGCTCGCCGCCGAAGCCGACCGGCTCCGCGGCGACGTCGCACACCTGCGCGACCGCTCGCTCGGCCAGGACGGCTTGGGCCGGGCGCTGTCCCAACGGCTCGCGGAGCTCGAGCTCGCCACCGGTGCGGTCCCCGTCGCCGGCCGGGGGCTGCTCGTCACCCTGGACGACGCTCATGGCAGCACCGCGAAGGGGCAGCCCGGCGAGGGCCGGGTCTTCGACAGCGACCTCCAAGCCGTCGTGAACGCGCTGTGGGCCGCAGGCGCCGAAGCGGTGTCCGTGAACGACCAGCGCGTCACGTCGCAAACCGCGATCCGGTCCGCGGGCGAGGCCATCCTGGTGGACCTGCGCCCGCTCTCCCCGCCGTACCGGGTCCGGGCTATCGGTGACGTGGACCGGATGGAACCGGCCTTCGTCGACGGTCCCACCGCCCGGCGGTTCCAGACCTGGACGTCCCTCTACGGCCTGGGGTTCTCCGTGCGCCGCGCCGCGGAGCTCCGGCTCCCCGCCGCAGCCACCGCCGCGCTGCACCTGGCTCAGCCCCTCACCTCGCGCCGCGCCGTACCTGCCCCCTCGTCCGCTCCAGGAGGCCGTTCGTGATCCCTGCCGTCGCGCTCGTCCTCGGCGTCATCGCCGGGCTCGTGCTGCACCCCACCGTCCCGTCCGGGCTGCAGCCGTACCTGCCGATCGCCGTCGTGGCCGCGCTGGACGCCGTGTTCGGGGCTGTGCGCGCCCAGCTCGACGGGATCTTCGACGACCGCGTGTTCGTCGTGTCGTTCGTGAGCAACGTGCTCGTCGCCGGCCTGGTGGTGTTCCTCGGTGACCAGCTCGGCGTGGGGGGTCAGCTGTCCACCGGCGTGGTCGTCGTGCTGGGCATCCGCATCTTCACCAACGCCGCGGCCATCCGTCGGCACCTGTTCCACGCATGAGTGCGACCGGCGCCCCCGAGCCGCGGGACCTGGCCCCGGTCGACGAGGTCACGCTGCCCGCTGGGCCGGAGGCCGAGCAGGGCGCCGCCGCGGCCGCCGCGGTCCGGGCCGAGAAGGCAGCGGACGGCGGCGCGTCTCCACCGCCTCCGCGCGGCGTGCTCCGCCGGCTCCTGCGTCCCCAGACCCGGCGCGTGGACCTGCTCGTCGCGGCGCTGCTCGCCGTGCTCGGCTTCGGCCTCGCCGTCCAGGTGAGGTCGACCCAGGAGGAGGGCGTGCTGACCAGCGCTCGACCGCAGGACCTGGTGCAGATCCTTGACGAGCTCAGCAACCGCAGCGACCGCCTGCGCCAGGAGGTCGCCTCGCTGACGGAGAGCAAGCAGCGCCTGAGCTCCGGCTCCGGCGCGTCGGCCTCCGCGCTGCAGGAGGCGCGGCGGCGCACCGAGGTGCTCGGGGTGATCGCCGGCACCGTCCCGGCACACGGTCCCGGTGTGGTGATCACGATCAGCGACCCCCAGGGCCAGGTCAGCGCGTCGATGCTGCTCGACGCACTCGAGGAGCTGCGCAACGCGGGCGCGGAGGCGGTCGAGCTGCAGGGTGCCGACGGCGCGCGCGTGCGCGTGGTGGGCTCGACGGCGCTGGTCGACGAGCGGGCCGGGGTGCGTGCCGGCGGTGTGCTGCTGCGGCCGCCGTACCGGTTCCTGGTGGTGGGCGACCCGGCGACGCTGGCGGGGGCGATGGGCATCCCCGGCGGCGTGGAGGACACCGTGCGCAACGAGGGCGGCAGCGTCGACGTGCAGCGCCGGACCGACGTGCGGGTGACCGCCTTGCACCGGCTCACGGCGCCTCGTTACGCTCGCCCGCAGTAGCCCGCGGCGCTCGCCACGCGCGGCCGCGTGAGCGGCCGCCCCACCGCGCCCGCGTCCCGTCGACCGAGAGGCCTCCGTGAGCATCCCCTCCGACCTGAAGTACACCGCTGAGCACGAGTGGGTCCGCGTCGTCGGCGACCACGTGCGGATCGGCATCACGGACTACGCGCAGGACGCGCTGGGCGACATCGTCTTCGTGACCCTCCCGGCCGTGGGTACGCAGGTGGTCAAGGGCCAGAGCCTCGGCGAGATCGAGTCGACCAAGAGCGTCTCCGACATCTACGCCGCGGTGACGGGCGTCGTGACGGGTCGCAACGACGAGCTCGACGCGCACCCGGAGCTGGTGAACTCCGACCCGTACGGCGAGGGCTGGATGATCGAGATCGCACCCGCCGGCGGCGTCCTGGCGGGGCTCGGGGAGGCCGGCCTGCTCGACGCGGCTGCCTACCAGGCTCTCGTGGGCGGCTGAGCGAAGTCTCCACCTGAGGGTCACGGCGCAGGCCAGCCCTCAGGGTCGACCACCGGTTGACCCTTTCGGGCCGTGGCGCGTAGGTTGGCGCCCCTGACGTCGTTTCCCCCGACGTGCTCGCACCAGCCGTGTCCGCAGCCCGTGCCGGTCGCTGCGGCCAGCCGAAGGAGGCAACGCCGTCGTGTTCTGCACGCAGTGCGGACAGCAGAACCCGCCCGACGCCCGTTTCTGCGCGCGGTGCGGGGCGCCGCTGCTGCAGGACGCCGACCTCGAGCGGCCTGCGGGGGAGACCGGTTCGACGGACACCACCTCAGCGCTGTCGATGAGCGCGCTCGAGCACGCCCTGGAGGGCGCGAGCGGTGCCGGGGAGCAGGTGGCACCGGAGGAGGCCGGCACGCTCGAGGGTCTGCCCCCGGGCTCGGCGCTGCTGGTGGTCAAGCGCGGCCCCAACGCCGGGTCCCGGTTCCTTCTCGACGCCGACGTGACCACCGCGGGTCGGCACCCGGACAGCGACATCTTCCTGGACGACGTCACCGTCTCGCGCCGGCACGCGCAGTTCGTTCGCGAGGGCGCCGGGTTCGCCGTCCGGGACGTCGGCAGCCTCAACGGCACCTACCTCAACCGGGAGCGGATCGAGTCCGCGGTGCTGGCCGGTGGCGACGAGGTGCAGATCGGCAAGTTCCGGCTCGTGTTCCTGGCCGGTCCGACAGCGGGCGAGGTGAACTGATGGCCCTGCCGCAGCGGAACGGCGCTGCCGGACGCGCCTTCATGAGCATCGGCGAGGTCCTGGGGCAGCTGCGCCCGGACTTCCCGGACGTCACCATCTCCAAGATCCGCTTCCTCGAGGACGAGGGCCTCATCAAGCCCGAGCGGACCGCCTCCGGGTACCGCAAGTTCTCGCGGGAGGACGTCAGCCGGCTGCGCTACGTCCTCACGTCGCAGCGCGACCACTACCTCCCGCTGCGGGTGATCAAGGAGCACCTGGACGCCATCGACCGTGGTCTCGAGCCGCCCGGCGTCGGCGGCGGCGGGCCGAAGGTTCCGCGCGCGCTCGTCGCGGCGGAGGGGATGCCGGGTCCCGACGCGTTCCGCCCCGACGCCACCGAGGTCCGGCTGTCGCGGCGGGAGCTGTGCGACGCGGCCGGTCTCGAGGAGGAGCGCCTGGCCGAGCTCGAGCAGTTCGGGCTGGTCGGTCCTCGTCCCGGGGGCAGCCACTACGACGGCGACGCGCTGGTCGTCGCCAAGACGGTCGCCGAGATGGCGCGCTTCGGCATCGAGGCACGGCACCTGCGGCCCTTCAAGGCGGCTGCCGAGCGCGAAGTGGGTCTCGTCGAGCAGGTGGTCACCCCGCTCGTCCGCCAGCGCAACCCGGAGGCGCGGGCCCGCGCCGACGAGGTGGCGCGCGAGCTCGCTGCGCTCTCCGTCAAGCTGCACGCCACGCTGGTGAAGGCCGGCCTGGCGCCGGGCCTGCGGCGCTGAGTCATCGCCTGCCGCGACCCCCTTCCGGTACGAGGAGAGCGGGGTAGGGTCGAACGAGCGCACGCCTTGGTTGTGAGCAGCGGAGTGCAGGAGGTTTCGTGGACGAGCAGGACGGGAGCCTCGCCGAGCTCACGGTCGTGGGGGTGCGGGTCGAGCTGCCGAGTCAGCAGCCGATCGTGCTCCTCAAGGAGAGCACCGGCGACCGTTACCTGCCGATCTGGATCGGGGCCGTCGAGGCCACCGCCATCGCGTTCGCCCAGCAGGGCGTCGTGACCGCTCGCCCGATGACGCACGACCTGCTGCGCGACCTGCTCGAGGCGCTCGACCACCCGCTGCGCGAGGTGCACATCACCGAGCTGCGCGACGGCGTCTTCTACGCCGAGCTGCGCTTCGACAACGGGGTCGCGGTCAGCGCCCGGCCCAGCGATGCGATCGCGCTCGCGATGCGCACAGGCGCCGTCCTGCGAGGGGCGGAGCAGGTGCTCGCCGAGGCCGGCATCGCGATCCCGGACGAGCAGGAGGACGAGGTCGAGAAGTTCCGCGAGTTCCTGGACACCATCACGCCAGAGGACTTCGAGCAAGGGCAGTAAACCTCAAGCAGAGGTTGAGGGTAGCGACACGCCGTACGACGGTCGTTGACCCTCTTGTCGAGGGTTCTCTAGCGTCGCCACAGCAGCGCGGGACCCGCAGCACGGACGCACGGCACGGCCGGGCGGCACCACGGTGGGCACGAGGTCAGCCAGGGAAGAGGAGCGACGGTGGACGAGCAGGCGAACGGCACCACGCCGACCCCCGGCCCGACGCCGTCCGTGTCGCTGCAGGGCTCCCTGTTCGACGACCTGCCGGTGGAGGAGCGCCCCGGAGGCAAGGCCGTGGACGTCGGCTACCGCGGCCCCACCGCGTGCAGCGCCGCCGGCATCACCTATCGCCAGCTCGACTACTGGGCCCGCACCGGGCTGGTCGAGCCCACGGTGCGTGAGGCGACCGGCTCGGGCAGCCAGCGGCTGTACTCGTTCCGCGACATCCTCGTGCTCAAGGTCGTCAAGAAGCTGCTCGACGCCGGCGTCTCGCTGCCCAACATCCGCACGGCCATCGGGTCACTGCGCGACCGCGGCGTCGAGGACCTGCTGCAGGTCACGCTCATCAGCGACGGCACCACCGTCTACGAGTGCACGAGCGCGGACGAGATGGTCGACCTCCTGCAGGGCGGTCAGGCCGTGTTCGCCATCGCCGTCGGCCGGCAGGTCCGGGACGTCGAGGGCACCCTCGCGCAGCTGCCGGGGGAGCGGGCGCACCGGGACGAGGCGGGGGCGGACGAGCACGCGGGTGACGAGCTGGCGAGCCGTCGGCGTCGCCGTACCAGCGCCTGAGACGGCGCGGCGGAGGACCGCGAGCGACTCCCCGTTGATAGGCTGAGAGCCGCCAACGACCCCCGCGGGAGAGTCCTTGCGCAGCCAGCGCCGGGCGCCGAAGGAGCATCACTCCCCGACAACCTCTCAGGCCAGCGGACCGCGTGGGGTGGGCGACTCTGGAAAGCGGCCCGGCACGCCACCCGACGTGCTGGGTCCACCGACGGTGCAAGCCGGCTCGCCGGCGAAGCTCTCAGGTCCCGTGACAGAGGGGGAGGGCCGAACCGCTGCTGCCCTCGGAGCCCCCATGACCGCCCCCGCCCGCCAGAGCCTCGTCGACCTGGAGTCGGCGGCACCCTTCGCGACCCGCCACATCGGCCCCGGGCCCGACGAGATCGCCAAGATGCTGGCCACCGTCGGCCGTTCGTCGCTGGAGGACCTCGCCCAGGAGGCGGTTCCGGCGGCGATCCGCGCGACCGAGGGGTTGCAGCTGCCGGCGGCGGCGTCCGAGGCCGCGGCGCTCGCCGAGCTGAGCGCGCTCGCGAACCGCAACGTCGTGACGACCCCGATGATCGGGCTCGGCTACCACGGCACCCACACGCCGCCGGTCGTGAAGCGGAACGTCCTGGAGAACCCCGCCTGGTACACCGCGTACACGCCGTACCAGCCCGAGATCAGCCAGGGGCGGCTCGAGGCGCTGCTCACCTTCCAGACCATGGTCGGCGACCTCACCGGCCTGCCCACCGCCAACGCCAGCCTGCTCGACGAGGGCACGGCGGCCGCCGAGGCGCTCACCCTGTGCCGTCGGCAGAGCAAGGCCGGGCCGGACGCCGCGTTCGTCGTCGACGCCGACTGCCACCCGCAGACGATCGCCGTCGTGCAGACCCGTGCGCTGCCGCTCGGCCTGCCGGTCGTGGTTCACGACATGTCGACAGATCTCCCTGACGACATCTTCGGCGTGCTGGTGCAGTACCCGGGTAGCTCCGGGGCGATCCGCGACCTGCGCCCGGTCGTCGAGGCCGCGCATGCCAAGGGGGCGCTCGTCGCCGTCGCCGCGGACCTGCTCGCTCTCACCCTGCTGCAGAGCCCGGGGGAGGCCGGCGCCGACGTCGCGGTCGGCTCCTCGCAGCGCTTCGGCGTGCCGCTCGGGTACGGCGGGCCGCACGCGGGCTACATGGCCGTACGGGCCGGGCTCGAGCGCGGCCTCCCGGGGCGCCTCGTGGGCGTCAGCGTCGACGCGGAGGGGGCTCCGGCGTACCGGCTCGCGCTGCAGACCCGCGAGCAGCACATCAGGCGCGAGAAGGCGACCAGCAACATCTGCACCGCCCAGGTGCTGCTGGCCGTGATGGCCGGGCTGTACGGCGTGTGGCACGGCCCCGAGGGGCTCACCGCCATCGCGCGCCGGACCCATCGCTACGCCGCGCTGCTCGCCGCGGCGCTCGGCGTCGAGGGTGCGTTCTTCGACACCCTCACCGTCCCGGCCCCCGGTCGCGCGCGCCAGGTCGTCGACGTCGCCCTCGGGTTCGGCGTGGAGCTGCGCCTCGTCGACGAGGACACCGTCGGGATCAGCACCGACGAGACCACGACCCGGGCCCACCTCGACACCGTCGTCGCCGCGTTCGGGCTGCCCGCGCAGGACTGGGACGCGCTCGACGCGCGGACGCCGGACGCGCTGCCGGCCGACCTGCTGCGCACCTCGCCCTTCCTCACGCACGAGGTCTTCCACGCGCACCGCAGCGAGACCGCGATGCTGCGCTACCTCCGCCGCCTCGCGGACAAGGACCTCGCGCTCGACCGCACGATGATCCCGCTCGGCTCCTGCACGATGAAGCTGAACGCCACGACCGAGATGGAGCCCGTGACCTGGGAGGGCTTCGGCGGGCTGCACCCGTTCACCGCCCCCGAGCACGCCCGGGGCTACCGGCAGCTGATCACCGACCTCGAGCGCTGGCTGTGCGAGATCACCGGCTACGACGCCTGCTCACTGCAGCCGAACGCCGGCTCCCAGGGCGAGCTCGCCGGGCTCCTGGCCATCCGCGAGTACCACCTCGCGAACGGGCAGGGGGCCCGCGACGTCTGCCTCATCCCGGCCAGCGCGCACGGCACCAACGCCGCGAGCGCCGTGATGGCGGGCATGAAGGTGGTCGTGGTCGGCACCACCCCGGACGGCGACGTCGACGTGGACGACCTGCGGGCCAAGGTGGCGGAGCACGCCGACGACCTCGCCGCGCTCATGATCACCTACCCCTCGACGCACGGGGTCTTCGAGGCCGCCGTGACCGAGATCTGCGCGCTGGTCCACGACGCCGGCGGTCAGGTGTACGTCGACGGCGCGAACCTCAACGCGCTCGTGGGGCTGGCCAAGCCGGGCCGCTTCGGGGCCGACGTGAGCCACCTCAACCTGCACAAGACGTTCTGCATCCCGCACGGCGGCGGTGGTCCCGGGGTGGGCCCGGTGGCCGTGCGCGCCCACCTCGCGCCGTACCTGCCGAACCACCCCCTCAACGCGGAGTGCGGGCCGGCGACCGGGCCGGGCCCGATCAGCGCCGCGCCGTACGGCAGCGCGGGGATCTTGCCGATCTCGTGGGCGTACGTCCGGATGATGGGCGCCGAGGGGCTAACCCGGGCCACCCAGGTGGCGGTGCTGTCGGCGAACTACGTGGCCGTGCGGCTGAACCCGCACTACCCGGTGCTGTACACCGGCCGCGGGGGGCTGGTGGCGCACGAGTGCATCGTCGACCTGCGGCCGCTCACCAAGGAGACCGGTATCACCGTCGACGACGTCGCGAAGCGCCTGATCGACTACGGCTTCCACGCCCCGACGATGAGCTTCCCGGTCGCCGGCACGCTCATGATCGAGCCGACGGAGAGCGAGGACCTCGCCGAGCTCGACCGGTTCTGCGAGGCGATGATCAGCATCCGCCGGGAGATCGACGAGACCCCGGACCTGCTGCGCGGGGCGCCACACACGGCGGCGTCGGTGGTGGGGGAGCTGCCCTACGACAGGGCGCGGGCGGCGTTGCCGCCCGGGGTGGTCAAGGCCACCAAGTACTGGCCGCCGGTGCGGCGGATCGACGGGGCGTACGGCGACCGCAACCTCATGTGCAGCTGCCCGCCGGTGGAGGAGCTGACCTGACCCGGCTCAGGGCGTGCCTCGAAGGCACGGCCATCGCAGCAGGCCGGCGGCTTTCAGAGACACGCCCTAGGCGACGTGGCGCACCGCGGGCCGGTGCGGCGCGATGACGGTGCGGTCGGGGAGGATCTCGCCCGTGTCGTCGAACAGCACGACGCCGTTGCACAGCAGCACCCAGCCCTGCTCCGGGTGGCGGCTGACCACCCGGGCCGCGTCGTGGTCAGGGGCGTCCGCTGGGGGGCAGTTGGGCTCGTGCGCGCACATCGTCGTGCTCCTGGGTCTCAGTCGCTCTCTCGTGACGGCGGGACGTTCGTCCCGTCCTGATGTGTCGGACATCACACCGTGGCACTGAAGACCAACGACCGTCATCACTTCGGGGGAACGGCTGTGGACGAGGTCCCTGGTCGCCCCCAGGCCTGGCGGCGGCCGCTGGTCGAGGTCGACCGCCTGGAGACGTCCGACCCGGCTGCGCTGTGGTCCTTCTTGTCCAGTATGGGGTTGGACGGCGAGGTCGGGCGTCAGAACGGCGACATCGGTGTGGCACTCCTGGTCGGAGCCGCGGGATGCGCCGAGATCGGCGGGCTGCCGGCGCCCGCCGTGAGCCCGGTGGCCGTGCCCGAGGTGGTGGCGGTGGCGCTGCGCGCGGGGGACGCCCGACCTCCGGACGTGCGCGACGCGGTGGTCGGGGAGTGGCGGTCGAGCTGGAACCCGGCTGAGCACGCCGCCGCGGTGCAGGCCGTCCGGGACGCGATCGCTCGTGGCGACGTCTACCAGGCCAACGTCGTCGGGCACCGGTCGGCGCCGTTCCGCGGTGACCCGCGCGGGCTGGCGCGGGCGGTGAGCGGGTTACCGGGAGCGGTGTACGGCGGGAGTCTGTCCGGCGACGGCTGGGCGGTGGCCTCGGCATCGCCGGAGCAGCTGGTGCGGGTCGTGGGGGAGCGGGTCACCACGATGCCCATCAAGGGCACCAGCCGGGACCCGGAGGCGCTGCGGGCCAGCACGAAGGACCGCGCGGAGCACGTCATGATCGTGGACCTGGAGCGCAACGACCTGGCCCGCATCACGGTGCCGGGCAGCGTGGTGGTCGACGATCTCTACACCGTCGCGGCGTGGTCGGGGATCTGGCACGCGAGCTCCACCGTGGCCGGCCGGCTCGAGGCCGGGGTGACGGTCCGCGACGTGCTCACCGCGCTGCTGCCCGGCGGGTCGGTCACGGGTGCGCCGAAGCACGCCGCCTGTCGCCTGCTCGCAGACCTGGAACCGGTGGGCCGGGGCCCGGCGATGGGCGCGTTCGGCTTCCTGTGGCCGGGCGGGCTCGACTTCGGGCTGACCATCCGCACGGTGGCTGCGGCCGACGGCCAGGTGCACCTGTGGGCGGGCGGCGGCATCACGTGGGGCAGCGACCCGGCCGACGAGGTGGCCGAGGCGGACGCGAAGGCGGCGCCGGTGCAGCGGGCGCTCGCCGGTCAGGTGCGGCCTTCCTCCTCCTGAGCCTGCTGCAGCGTGTCGGTGCGGACCGCCCAGGTGGCGCGCAGCACAGGCCAGCCGGCAGCCTCGTAGGCGTCGCACACCTCCAGGTCGTCGTCGACCACCACCGCCACCCGGCGGCCGTCGGCGACCCGGGCGAGCAGCTGCGGCTTGGCCAGCCGGGCCGGCCGCCGGTCGCGTCCGCCACGCATGGTGAGCGAGCCGTGCGGCAGCCCGTGGCGCCGCAGCCACTGCAGCGTGTCGCGGCGGCACACCTCGGGGCGGCCCGTGACGTAGGCGATCTCGCAGTCCCGGGCCGCCTCCTGCGCCAGCGTCACGCCCTGGGCGAGCGGCGGGTCCTGCGGGGCGGCCCCGAAGAAGCCGCGCCAGTCCTTGGGTCGGCGGTCCAGGAAGTGCAACCGGTGCGTGACGTCGGCCAGCACGCCGTCGATGTCGAACACGGCGAGCGGCGGCAGGTCGCCCGTCACGGTTCCTCCTCGGTACGGCGGCAGCGCGTCCCATCCTCACACCGGGCGCGGAGGGGAGTACTGCCGGGGCGGTCGCGGGTCGTCGAACCCGCGATCTGACATAATGTTCATTATCGGTGTAAGCCGAGAGGCGCGGGTCAGGCGCCGACGTAGGCCGCGAGGTGCTCGCCGGTCAGGGTGGCGCGGGCGGCGACCAGGTCGGCGGGTGTGCCCTCGAAGACGATCCGGCCGCCGTCGTGGCCGGCGCCCGGGCCGAGGTCGATGATCCAGTCGGCGTGCGCCATGACGGCCGGGTGGTGCTCGATCACGATGACTGACGTGCCGGAGTCCACGAGCCGGTCGAGCAGCCCGAGCAGGTGCCCGACGTCGGCGAGGTGCAGGCCGGTGGTCGGTTCGTCGAGGACGTAGACGCCGCCCTTCTCCGCCATGCGGGTGGCCAGCTTGAGCCGTTGCCGCTCGCCGCCGGACAGCGTCGTGAGCGGCTGGCCCAGGGTGAGGTAGCCGAGCCCGACGTCCGCGAGCCGGTCGAGGAAGGCATGCGCTGCCGGCGTGCGGGCCTCGCCGTCGGCGAAGAACTCCTCGGCTTCGGTCACCGACATCGCGAGCACGTCGGCGATGTTCCGGCCGCCCAGCGTGTATTCGAGCACCGACGACTGGAACCGCTTCCCCTCGCAGTCCTCGCACGTGGATTCGACGGTGGCCATGATGCCCAGCTCGGTGGAGATGACGCCGGCGCCGTTGCAGGTCGGGCAGGCGCCCTCGGAGTTGGAGCTGAACAACGCCGGCTTGACGCCGTTGGCCTTCGCGAACGCCTTGCGGATCGGGTCGAGCAGGCCGGTGTACGTCGCGGCGTTGCTCCGTCGCGAGCCGCCGATCGCGCCCTGGTCGACCACGACCACGCCGTCGCGGCCAGCAACCGAACCGTCGATCAATGAGCTCTTGCCGGAGCCGGCGACGCCCGTCACCACGCACAGGACACCGAGCGGGATGTCGACGTCCACGTCCTGCAGGTTGTGGGTCGACGCGCCGCGCACCTCCAGCCGGCCGGACGACGAGCGCACCGACTCCTTGAGCCTCGCCCGGTCGTCGAGATGGCGGCCCGTGATGGTGTCGCTCCCCCGCAGCGCGTCCACGGTGCCTGCGAAGCAGACCGTGCCACCCGCCGTACCGGCGCCGGGGCCGAGGTCGACGACGTGGTCGGCGATCGCGATCGTCTGCGGCTTGTGCTCCACCACGAGCACCGTGTTGCCCTTGTCCCGCAGTCGCAGCAGCAGCTCGTTCATCCGCTGGATGTCGTGCGGGTGCAGGCCGATGGTGGGCTCGTCGAAGACGTAGGTGACGTCGGTGAGCGAGGAGCCGAGGTGACGGATCATCTTGGTGCGCTGCGCCTCGCCGCCCGACAGCGTGCCCGACGGCCGGTCGAGCGAGAGGTAGCCCAACCCGATCTCCGCGAACGAGTCGAGCAGGTTCTGTAGCCCGCTGAGCAGCGGGGCCACCGCCGGCTCGTCGAGGCCCCGGACCCAGTCGGCGAGGTCGCTGATCTGCATCGAGCAGACCTCGGCGATGTTCTTCCCGCGGATCGTCGAGGACCGGGCCTCCTCGCTCAGCCGGGTGCCGTCGCACTCGGGGCAGGTGGTGAAGGTCACGGCCCGCTCCACGAAGGCGCGCACGTGCGGCTGCATCGCCTCGACGTCCTTGGACAGGAACGACTTCTGGATCTTCGGGATCAGCCCCTCGTAGGTCAGGTTGATCCCCTCGACCTTGATCTTGGTCGGCTCCCGGTAGAGCAGGTCGTGCAGCTCCTTCTTGCTGTACCTGCGGATCGGCTTGTCCGGGTCGAAGTAGCCGCAGCCGCGGAAGATCCGGCCGTACCAGCCGTCCATGCTGTAGCCGGGGATCGTGAGGGCGCCCTCGTTGAGCGACAGGCTGTCGTCGTAGAGCGCAGACAGGTCGAAGTCGGTGACCGAGCCCATGCCCTCGCAGCGTGGGCACATGCCGCCGTGGTAGACGACGTTGCGGACCACGATCCGCTCGCCCTTGCCCTTGTCGACCGTCATCGACCCGGTCGCCGTGCGCCTCGGGACATTGAAGGCGAAGGCGGTGGGCGGGCCGACGTACGGCTGACCGAGCCGGCTGAACAAGATGCGCAGCATCGCGTTGGCATCGGTCGCCGTGCCCACCGTGGAGCGCGGGTTGGCACCCATCCGCTCCTGGTCGACGAGGATCGCGGTCGTCAGCCCGTCCAGCACGTCGACCTCGGGCCGCGACAGCGTCGGCATGAAGCCCTGCACGAAGGTGCTGTAGGTCTCGTTGATCAGCCGCTGGGACTCCGCGGCGATCGTGCCGAACACCAGCGAGCTCTTGCCGGAGCCGGACACGCCGGTGAACACCGTCAGCCGACGCTTCGGGAGCTCGACGCTGACGTCCTTGAGGTTGTTCACGCGCGCGCCGTGCACCCTGATCAGGTCGTGGCGGTCGGCGACGTGCAGCGCCGGCGGCTGGGCGTCCTTCCTCGCGGCCGTGCTCATCGCGCCTCCCTCTGCGGGCGGGGGCGGCCCGCGGTCTTCGTCCGGGGCGCCTGGATCGATCCAACCAGAGCCGCGGACAGGGGCGATTCAGGCGGACCTGTACGGGCACGCTCCTGTCGTCCCCGCCGCGCCCCGGCGCCTCGGGGGTGCAGGGAATCCTCTCGGCGTGTCGCTCGTTGACACCCCTGAGACGTCCGGAGGCACTCATGAGCGATCGCGTGCTGCGAGGCAGCAGGCTGGGCGCTGTCAGCTACGAGAGCGACAAGCACACCGAGTTCGCGCCACGTGTGGCGACCACCTACGACTGCCCGCGCGGGCACGCGACCACGGTGCCGTTCGCGGCCGAGGCGGAGATCCCGTCGACCTGGGAGTGCCGCATCTGCGGCGCCACCGCGCTGCGCCGGGACGTGGAGCAGCCGGAGGCGAAGGCCACCAAGCCGGCGCGTACCCACTGGGACATGCTCCTGGAGCGGCGCACGATCGAGGAGCTCGAGGAGGTCCTGGCCGAGCGGCTCGCGGCGCTGCACGCCGAGCAGGAGAAGGTCAAGGCCCAGATGAAGGCCGACGCGAAGGCGCGGCGCAAGAGCGCCTAACGGACGAACCCCCGCACGACGCGCAGCCGGATCGCCGCCGCCAGTAGCCGGCGCAGCACCGCCCGCGTGGGCGGCAGCAGGCACAGCACCCCGATCACGTCGGTCACGAAGCCCGGCGTGAGCAGGAACGCGCCGCCCACCAGCACCAGCCCGCCGTCCACGACCTCCTTGGCCGGCACGCGGCCGAGGGCGAGGGCGTCCCGGAACGCTGTCCAGGCCTTGCGTCCCTCGTGCTTGAACAGCCAGGCGCCCAGCAGCGCGTCGAGGAGCAGCAGCAGCACCGTCGGCCCCACGCCGATGACCTGCCCGACCTGCACGATCACCCAGATCTCCACGATCGGGACCACGATGAACAGCAGGAACAGCAGCAGCGCGACCATCGGTGCCTCCTCGTCGGCCTAGCGGCGGGACCGCCGTGACCGCACGCCCCACACCGTGACCCGCCACAGGGCCTCGGCGACGATCGCGCGGCTCATCTTGGACTCTCCCCGTTCCCGCTCGACGAACGTGATCGGCACCTCCACGACCCGGTGGCCGGCGCGCCACACCTGCCAGGCCAGGTCCACCTGGAAGCAGTAGCCCTGCGAGGCGATGCCGATGTCCAGCAGCGGGTCCAGCACGGTGCGGCGGTAGGCGCGGTATCCCCCGGTGGCGTCCCTCAGCGGGAGCCCGAGGGCCAGCCGCGTGTAGGCGTTGCCGCCCCGGCTCAGGAGCTCCCGGCTCTTCGGCCAGTTCTTGACCTCTCCCCCGGGCACCCACCGGCTGCCCAGCACCAGGTCCGCCGACTCGAGCGCCGCCAGCAGCCGCGGCAGCTGCTCCGGGGCGTGCGACCCGTCGGCGTCCATCTCGACGACGACGTCGTAGCCCTTTTCCCGCGCCCAGCGAAAGCCGGCGAGGTAGGCCGCCCCGAGCCCCTCCTTGCCGGTGCGGTGCAGCACGTGCACCCAGTCCTCGCGCTGTGCCAGCTCGTCAGCGAGCTGACCGGTGCCGTCCGGGCTGTTGTCGTCCACGACGAGCAGGTCCGCGTCGGGTACCGCCCGGTGCAGCCGCGCAGCGATCGGCCCGAGGTTGTCTTTCTCGTCGTACGTCGGGATGATCACCAGCACGGTGCCGAGGGTGCTCATCGGCGTACCGCCGCCACGACGGCGCCGGCGCCGAGCAGCGCCAGCAGCAGCTCGGGCAACGCTCCGAGCCGGGTCGCGACCGTCTGGGCATCACGCAGCGGCACCCGCTGCACGAGCAGGTCACGGGTGAACAGGCTCGAATGCTCCCGCACCCGACCGTCCGGGCCGATCACCGCGGACTGACCGCTGGTGGCGGCGACCAGCACGGCCCGGCCGTGCTCGACGGCGCGCAGCCGTCCCATCGCCAGCTGTTGGCTCGTCTCCCCGCTCCGCCCGAAGGTCGCGTTGTTGGTCTGCACGACCACCAGCCTGCCGCCTCCTCGTACGACGTCGCGCACCACCCCGTCGTACGCCACCTCGAAGCAGATCACGTCGCCCAGCCGGGCCGGCCCGACGGTGAGCACACCGGGACGGCTGCCGCGGGCGAAGTCGCGGGGCACCAGGTCGACCTTGGTCGTCACCATGCGGGCCAGGGACCGGAACGGGATGTACTCCCCGAACGGGACGGGGTGCCGCTTGACGTAGGACGCGCCGGCGCCGGCGGCCGGGTCCCAGACGATGCCGCGGTTGCTGACGTGCCGGCCCGGCCCGTCGGTGACCGCACCCACGAGCACCGGGACGCCGACGTCGCGGACGGCTGCGTCGATGACCTCGGCGGCTTCTCGATCGGTGTAGGGGTCGAGGTCGGAGGCGTTCTCCGGCCAGATGACGAGGTCAGGGCGGGGCAGCCGGCCGGCGCGCACGGCCGCCGCCAGCTCGTGCGTGGCCTGCACGTGGTTGTCGAGCACGGCCGCGCGCTGCGCGAAGGCGTCGAGCCCGAGCCGTGGCACGTTGCCCTGCACCAGCGCCACCGTGACGTGCGGACCGTCAGTGGGGGTGGGCACCAGCAGCGCCAGGACGAGCAGGACCGGGCCGAGCACGGCGGTACGACGGGGCAGCGCCACCAAGGTCACGCCGACCGCGGCCACCGCGAAGGTGACCAACGGCGCTCCTCCGAGAGCCGCGAGCGGGGTGAGCGGGGAACCACCCTGGCTGAAGGCCAGCCGCCCCCAGGTGAAGCCGCCGAACGGGAACCGGTCGCGCAGCGCCTCCTCGAGCACCCACAGGCAGGCGACCCACAACGGCCAGGCCGGCAACCGGGTCACGAGGACCAGTCCCGCGCCCAGCAGCGCCGTGAAGCCCGCCTCGGCGACCCCGAGGGCCAGCCAGGCCGGCGCGCCGGCGATCGTGCCCGTCCACACCAGCAGCGGCAGGAAGAACGTGAGCCCGTGCAGGAAGCCGAGCAGGAGCCCGAAGCGCACGGTGGCGCCGCGGCAGGCCAACGTGAGCAGCGCGACCGCGACCGGTGCCAGCCACCACAGGTCGTGCGGCGGGAACGCGAGGTCGAGCAGCAGGCCCGAACAGGCCGCTGCGCCCACGCGCAGCAGCGCAGCGGGTCTCGGGCGCGTCACCCCTCAATCCTGCCCGATGGCGGTGTGCACGGTGCGGCCGCGCACGACGGTCAACAGGCACGTGGGGTCAGGGCTGTCCAGGTCCGGGAGCCCGGCCACGGCCGCCCGCGGGTCCGTCGACCACGCGGTGACCCGCTCGTCCGGAGTCTGGACGACGAGCTCGTGCGGCACCCGCCAGACCGCGAAGGTGGCTGGGGTGCCCGGGGCGAGCTCGCCCTCGCCGTCGCGCCGGGCCGCACGCCACCCCCCGCGGGTGTGGGCGCTGAACGCGGCGCGCGCGCTCAGGCCGGACCCCGGGGTCCGATGCCGGACAGCCGCCCGGATCGTGCCCCACGGGTCGAGCGGCGTCACCGGGCTGTCGGAACCCAGCGCGAGCGGTACGCCCGCGGCCGCGAGCCCGGCGAAGGGGTTCATCGGACGGGCCCGCTCGATCCCGAGCCGCTGCACGTACATGCCGTCGGGCCCGCCCCAGCGCGCGTCGAACACCGGCTGCACGCTCGCAGTCACGCCGTAGCGCGCGAAGGCAGCGACGTGCCGCTCGGTCACCATCTCCGCGTGCTCGACGCGGTGCCGTGCTGCGCGCAGCGCGTCCTCCCCCACTCGCTGCGCGGCCAGGTCCAGGCCGTCGCACACGGCGCTGATCGCGGCGTCGCCGATGGCGTGGAAGCCCGCCTGCAGGCCGGCGTCGGTCGCGGCGACGACGTGCGCCGCGATCTGCTCGGCGTCGAGGTACGCGGTGCCGTGCTCGACGGGTGCATCCGCATACGGCGCGGACAGGCAGGCGGTGCGGCTGCCCAGCGAGCCGTCCACGAACAGGTCGCCGGCGACGCCTTGCGCGCCGAGCGCACGGGCGCGCTCGACACCCCCGGCCTCCCCCCAGTAGGCCACGACCTCGACGCCATGCCCCAGGGCGAGCAGCGCCCGCAGATCCTCCTCGCCGGCGATCTCCGGGCCTGCGCACTCGTGCACGCAGGCGATCCCCAGCGCAGCGGCCCGGTCCAGAGCGGCCTGCTGAGCAGCCCGGCGCTGGGCCGGCGTCACGGAGGCCTGGACCGCCCGTCGTACGGCGTGGTGGGCCTCCGATCGGACCAGCCCGTCCGTGAGGAACCCGGGGAGGCCGCGCGCCTCGGGACAGGCGGCGAGCAGGGCGCTGCTCGCGACCGCGGAGTGCACGTCGGTGCGGGCCAGGTAGACGACCCCGCCGTAGGACGCACGGTCGAGCTCGGCGGCCGTGGGCGGCCGCTGCTCGGGCCACCGGGTGTCGTCCCAGCCTGTCCCGAGCACCACGCCGCCGCGCGCTCGGCGGGCATGCTCGGCGACGCGTTCCAGGGCCTCGGCAAGGGACGTGGTGCTCGTCAGGTCCAGGCCGGTGAGGGCGAGCCCGGTCGAGGTGGTGTGCACGTGCGCGTCGACGAAGGCCGGTGCCAGCCAGGCATCCTCGAGGTCCACGGTGCGGTCGACGTCGAGCGCGTCCGCCGCACCCTCCTGCCCAACCCAGGCGACCTCGCCGTCCACGACGAGCAGCGCCGTGGCGAACGGGTCCGCGGGCGTGCGGACCCGGCCGTTGCGGTAGAGCGTGCTGCGGCGGGTCGGGGCTGGCACGGCTCGACCCTAGGTGACTGCCCCCCGCCGACGACGACATCTCGGACCGAACAGGAAGATCGCCGTTTTGCGCAGTGTTCTGCCGGAGGATTGCCGTCTAGCCTTGAGGCCATGACGACGATGTCTCCTGCCGTGCTCACCCCCGACGAGGTGCACGCCGCCCTGGCCGAGCATCTGCTGGTCGACGGCTTCGAGTTCGTGCTCGACCTGAAGGCGAGCACGGGCTCGTGCCTGGTCGACGCGCGGGACGGCACCGGGTACCTGGACCTGTTCAGCTTCTTCGCGAGCAGCACCCTCGGCATGAACCACCCCGCGCTCGTCGAGGACCCCGAGTTCGCGGCCGACCTCCTGGAGGCAGCCGCCAACAAGCCCAGCAACTCCGACGTCTACTCCGTGGCGATGGCGCGGTTCGTCCAGACCTTCCACCGGGTGCTGGGCGACCCCGCGCTCCCCCACCTGTTCTTCATCGACGGGGGCACCCTGGCCGTCGAGAACGCCCTCAAGGTGGCCTTCGACTGGAAGAGCCGCTGGAACGAGGCGCACGGCATCGACCCGGCCCTGGGGACCAAGGTGCTGCACCTGCGGGAGGCGTTCCACGGTCGCAGCGGCTACACGTTGTCCCTGACCAACACGGAGCCCGTCAAGATCGACCGGTTCCCGAAGTTCGCGTGGCCGCGGATCCCGGCGCCCTACCTGTCCGAGGACGCAGACGTCGAGGTTCGTGAGGCGGAGGCATTGGCTGCGGCGCGCGCTGCCTTCGCGCAGCACCCCCACGACATCGCCTGCTTCGTGATGGAACCGATCCAGGGCGAGGGCGGCGACCACCACTTCCGACCCGAGTTCCTGCAGGCGATGCAGGCGCTCTGCCACCAGCACGACGCGCTGTTCGTCCTGGACGAGGTGCAGACCGGCGTCGGTCTCACAGGCACGGCCTGGGCCTACCAGCAGCTGGGGGTGCAGCCCGACGTGGTCGCGTTCGGCAAGAAGACGCAGGTCTGCGGGATCATGGCCGGCGGCCGCGTCGACGAGGTCCCGGACAACGTTTTCCACGTCTCCTCGCGTCTCAACTCCACGTGGGGAGGTTCGCTCGTGGACATGGTCCGGTGCCGTCGGGTGCTGGAGGTCGTCGAGTCCGAGGGCCTGTTCGAGCGTGCCACCGAGCTGGGCGACCACCTGCTGGGGCTGCTGCGCCGGCTGGCGGAGAAGCACGCCGTCGTGACGGGCGTCCGCGGACGTGGTCTGATGTGCGCGTTCTCCCTGCCGGACAAGGCGATGCGAGACGCCGTGCTCACCGTGCTGCGCGCCGACGAACGGGTCCTGCTGCTCGGGTGCGGCAACCGGAGCATCCGCTTCCGGCCCGCGCTCACGATCAGCGAGGCCGAGCTCGAAGCCGGGGTCGAGGCGGTGGACCGGGTTCTCACGCGCTTCGGCAGCACCGTCGTGGAGGCAGCACCGTGATCACGTCGTACGTCGGGGGCCGAGCCCTCAAGGGCGAGGGACCCACCATCCGCTCCACCAACCCGGCCCGTCTGGACGACGTCGTCGCCGAGGTCTCGCTCGCGAGCGTCGACCAGGTGACCGACGCGTTCCGGGTTGCCAAGGAGGCGCAGCCTGCCTGGGCCGACACGCCGGCGCCGGTGCGCGGCCGCGTCATCGCTCAGGTC
Organism: Actinomycetota bacterium; assembly: GCA_046723735.1. Lineage (GTDB taxonomy): Bacteria > Actinomycetota > Actinomycetes > Mycobacteriales > SCTD01 > RYN-111. The sequence goes on from JBKOVB010000032.1 coordinate 25,366, forward strand.
GGGCGTCTCGTCGAGGCCAACAAGGAGGCGCTGGCGCAGCTCGTGACCCGTGAGGTCGGCAAGCCGCTGCCCGAGTCGCGGGGCGAGGTCCAGGAGATCGTCGACACCTGCGACTTCTTCCTCGGCGAGGGCCGGCGGCTCTACGGCCAGACCGTGCCGTCCGAGATGCGCGACAAGCAGCTGTTCACCTTCCGGGTGCCCGTCGGGGTGGCTGGCGTGATCACGGCGGGCAACTTCCCCGTCGCCGTGCCGTCCTGGTACCTCGTGCCAGCCCTGCTCTGCGGCAACAGCGTGGTCTGGAAGCCCGCTGACTACTCCCCGGTGCTCGGTGACGCCTTGACGCGGCTGTTCGTCGCGGGCGGTGTGCCCGCCGGAGTGCTCAACACGGTGCAGGCCGACGGGCCCACCACCTTCGACGGCCTGTCCGGGGCGCTGGAGCGCGGGCTCGTGCAGAAGGTCGGGTTCACCGGCTCCTCCGAGGTGGGCGCCCAGATCGGGGCGCTCTGCGGCCGGCACCTCCAGTCGCCCTGCCTCGAGCTGGGCGGCAAGAACCCGCTGGTGGTCATGCCGGACGCGGACGTCGACCTCGCCGTCGAGGGTGCGCTGTTCTCCGGGTTCGGCACGGCCGGGCAGCGCTGCACGTCGTTGGGCGTCGCGATCGTGCACGAGGACGTGTACGACGCGTTCCTGTCGCGTCTGGTGGAGCGGGTGTCCACCGCGGTCATCGGAGACCCCACGCAGGACGTGCTCTACGGCCCCATGCTGTCGGAGAAGTTCCTGACCGGGTTCGAGAAGTGGCTGGGCGAGATCCAGCCGCACCACCAGGTGCACGGTTCCACGGGCACGGGGCGGATCACGTCGGCGAACCCGCGGGCGGGGTTCCTCGGCGACCCGGACGCGGGGGTGTTCGCGCACCCGACGATCGTCACCGGTGTGCGTCCGGACGACGCGCTCTACCGCAACGAGACCTTCGGGCCGATCGTGCCGGTGATGCGTTTCTCGTCGTTCGACGAGGCGGTCGAGCTCGCCAACGGCCACGGCTACGGGCTCTCGTCCTCGATCTACACGACCAGCCCGACGCACGCCTTCCGCTTCCGGCAGCGGATCAGCGCCGGGATGCTCTCGGTCAACAACTCCACGTCGGGCGCCGAGGCGCACCTGCCTTTCGGCGGCAACGGCAAGAGCGGCAACGGGTCGCGGCAGAGCGGCCTGTGGGTGCTCGACCAGTTCACCCGCTGGCAGGCGATGAACTGGGACTACGCCGGCAAGCTGCAGAAGGCGCAGATGGACGTCGAGGAGTCGACGCACGACCCCGACTTCCGGCTGTAGGGATCGCGGTGCGGGGACGGCTCGGCGCAGGCCTGGTCGCGCTGGTACTGGCCTCGGCCTGCGCCGCGGCGGGAAGTCACGCCAGGCCGCCGAGGGTTCCGTCGGAGGCGCCCTCCCCGTCGTACGGCACGGTGTCGCCCTCGCCGTCGCTGTCGTCGGTGCCGACGGCGTCGCCGAGCGCCACGACCGCTCCCGCGGTCTGGGTGGTGGGCGCGCACCCGCTGCCGCGACGGCCTGACGGCTTCGGCGAGGTGCTGCCGACGCCGAAGGTGCTGCGCAACCGCAGCCTGCCGACGGTCGACGTGCTGCCGCCTCCGGCGGACGGCAGGTTCCACGCGACGGTGGCGCCGATCAGCGACGCGGTGCGAAAGCGGATGGGCGACACCTATCGGCCGGGCTGCCCGGTCCCCCTGCGGGACCTGCGTTACCTGACGCTCACCTTCCGCGGCTTCGACCGCAAGGTCCACACCGGGGAGCTCGTCGTGAACGCGTCGGTGGCACCGGGCGTCGTGCGGGCCTTCCGGGCGCTGTTCTCCCAGGGCTTCCCGCTCGAGCAGATGCAGCTGCCCACGACCGCTGACGTGAACGCCCCGCCGACCGGCGACGGGAACGACACGGCCGGCTTCGTGTGCCGGGCGGTCCGTGGGCAGAAGGTGTTCTCGGCGCACGCGTACGGCCTCGCGATCGACCTGAACCCCTTCCAGAACCCTTACGTGAAAGGCGATCTGGTGCTGCCGGAGCTCGCCAGCGCGTACACCGACCGGGGCTGGGTCCGGCGGGGCATGTTCGAGCCCGGCTCGTCCGCCGTACGGGCGTTCACCCGTGAGGGGTTCACCTGGGGCGGGACGTTCCGCAGCCTCAAGGACTACCAGCACATGTCGGCCACCGGCGGCTAACACGCCCGGTGATCGGATAGCGCTTCCCCCGATTAGCTCGAGAAGCCCCCGGGGCGTTCTTCATGGAGCTGGAGCGCACGTTCACCTGAGACCCCACGCTCATGTGGATGTCCTTTGTTCCCAGGGCCTCTGTGCACGGCCGGGCTTGATTCGGCGGGCTGTATGAACCAGTGATCGAGGAAGTCGGCAGTCGAAGGAGGTGCGATGAGCGTCGAGCTGCTCCTCGGGCCGCCCTCCTAGCTGCTCGAAGACGACCTCGAGTCCCCTCCCCGAGATGCCGTGCTGTCGTGGATGCGCGAGCCGGCCCGCTGCCGGAGGACCGTCCTGCCACTGTGGCCGCTCGTGCGCTCCCCAGCGTGCCGAGGGCCAGGCGAATCGAGTCTCGCGTTGCTGCTCCCTTTGCCCTGTAGAGCTCGTCGGCTGTTAGGTCGTGGGTGTCCGTGACGAGGAAGCGGAGCTGGCCTGGCGGCCTGACCCGGGCGCGTTTGACTGTGTGCCCGAGCGCCGTCAGATGCGCTTCGTAGCGCATCACGAGTCCTCACGGGCGAACGCTGATGATCGTCTTCCCGTTGCGTCGCTCGGTCGGGTTCAGGGCGGCGATGGCGTCGTCGAGGGCCGCGACGTTGCCGATGTTCGTGCGTAGTCGTCCGGCCCGCACCCGCTGGACGATCTCAGTCAGTTGGCCACGACTGGACTCGACAACGAAGTCGATCGCCAGGCCGTCGGCGGGTCGCGCTTCGGGCGGACCGACGATGGTCACCAATGTTCCTCCGGCCCGAATCAGACCTGCGGACCGCCTCTGGATGTCGCCGCCGATAGTGTCGAACACCAGGTCGACGTCGCCGACGTCTTCCAGGGCGTCGCTCTCGAGGTCGACAAACTCTTGCGCGCCGAAGTCGAGCGCCTTCTCACGGTCGGCAGCGCGGCCGGTGCCGACGACATACGCCCCAGCCTCACGCGCGAGCTGCGTCACCATCGTCCCGACTGCGCCCGCCGCGCCGTGGGCGAGGACGCTCTGGCCCGCGTGGAGGCGGCCGTGCTCGAACAGTCCCTGCCACGCGGTCAGGCCCGAGATCGGCAGGCTCGCGCCCACCGTGAAGTCGACGTCACCTGGCAGCGGCGCGAGGTTGCGCGCCTCGACGGCCACGTACTCGGCCAGCGTGCCGTCGCGATGCCAGTCGGTGAGTCCGAACACGCGCTGTCCCACCGACAGTCCCGTCGTGCCATAGCCGAGGGCGCTGACCACTCCAGCCAGCTCGTGCCCAGGGATCGACGGCGTTCGGTCACGGTCGGCGCGATCGGTCCAGGTCGAAGGCCACGCCAACTCGGTCGGGACGAATCCTGACGCGTGAACCTCAACGATGACGTCGTTGATCGCTGCTAGCGGCTCGGGTCGCTCCCTCAGCGTCATCCCGGCCGTTCCCGCAGCCTGGTCCGTCACAACGATCCCTTTCATGCGGCACCTCCCTGTGTCCAGTCTCTGACTACGCGGCATGCTCAACGAGCACCGAGACGACGTGCACCCGTGACGACGGCGGCTCGAACGTCGTGCAATCGACCTCGGGTTTGACGGCAAGATGCAGGTCCGGAGGGGCGCACCCGGATCGCCCCGGGTCGGCTCCGTGCGGGGACGAGAAGGCCGGCTGATCGAGGTCTCGCCCCGCCTGCTGCGGCTGGGTCCGCAGCCGAACGCTGCTGGGACCCGGCCGCGGCGCGCCTCTGGAGCTGCGGCGGCGGCTCAGGGGGGAGGAGCTGTCGCGCCGAACGAGGGCGTCCGCGGCCGGGCGTCTCTGGATCACCGTCAGGCCAGCTGCACTGCCGTGTCCGCAGTCAGCTCGGGAAAGGCGATCTCCGAGATGACACCGGCCACGGTGCGCGAGTTCCAACGCGTGCCGGACGTGGTACGCCTGCCACGGGAGTTCAGCGCAGCGGCGATCGTGTGCAACGAGGCCCCGGTCTGCTGCAGGCCGAGGATCTCCGAGAGCGACGTATCGTCAGCGAGCGCAGCGCCCGTCACTGCGCGCTTCTGCCGCCCCCTCCGGACCTCGGCCAGCCGACGAAGGAGCTCGTCGAGGGGTTGAGCTGGGGAGTACAGGTGTCCCTGGGCATGGTCGCAGCCCAGCTTCCGCAGCGTCACGGCCTGCTCGCGGGTCTCCACACCCTCCGCTGTGGTCGTGCGCCCCAGGGTCGCGCCGAGGTTGACGACGCTCGCGACGATGGCAAGGTCGTCGGCATCGCGGGTGAGGTTGGTGACGAAACTCCTGTCGATCTTGACGGTGGTGACCGGAAGGCTCTTGAGCCGGAGCAACGACGAGTGCCCCGTGCCGAAGTCGTCCAACGCGACACGGACTCCGAGCTCGCTGAGCGCCTTGAGAGTGGCGACCGCTGTCGGCTGGTCCGCCACCACAGCCGTCTCGGTGATCTCGAGAGTGAGCTGCGCCGGTTTGATGCCTGCCCGTTCGAGCTCCTCTCGTACCAGCTCCACGATGCCGGTCTGCGACAGCTCCCGGGCGGACAGGTTCACGGAGACGAACGGCGGCCTGCCCGACGACGCCGCGGCCAGGGCCGCCGCCGCGCTGCAAGCTTCACCGACGATGCTCGGTGTCAGCTCCGAGACGAGCCCGCTGGACTCCAGCAGGTCCACGAATGTGCCAGCCGCGAGCAGTCCTTCGCGGGGGTGCTGCCAGCGCAGCAGCGACTCGTAGCCGACGGTGCGACCTGAGGTGAGCTTGACGATCGGCTGGTAGTGCAGGACCAGCTCACCAGCGGCCACTGCCTGACGCAGCTCCGACATCCGACGCAGCGTGGCCATCGCGACGTCACGCATGCACTGGTCGAAGACCACTGTGCGATTCCCTCCTCGCTCCTTGGCGAGGTGCAGGCCGCCGTCGGCACTGGCCAGCACATCGATCGCGCTCCGGCTGGTGGCAACGGACACCTGGCCAAGACTCATCGTCAGGCGGTGCTCCTCACCCTCGACGAGGAGGGCACCGGAAACCGCCTCCCGCACGCTCCGCTCCAGCCCTGATATCGCCTCGGGGTCGGTGTGGAAGCAGAGCACCCCGAACTCGTCGCCATCGAGTCGCGCCGTGACGTCGCCGAGGTGCACCACCGCGGCCAGTCGTTCCCCCATGACCCGCAGCACCGTGTCTCCGCTGGCGTAGCCGAACGAGTCGTTGATCAGCCGGAAGTGATCGAGGTCGCCGAGGAAGAAGGTCGCGGGCCGCCCCGATGCCACGACCTCGTCCAGCACGGCCATCAGGGCCGCCCGATCCGTGAGACCGCGGACGCGTGGTTCTTCGGTGTCGTCGTCCATGCTTCTCACGGTCCCTGCCGAACCCGTTTTGCGGCATAGACGTCCTGTACTGAGGAGCTAGACGCTCTGTCCTGAGTCTTGAACGGGTCGCCGCTGCGGCGAAGGAGCTCGACCAGCTCCTGCTGCCCGTGAACGTGCAGCTTCTTGAACACCGACGAGAGATGGTTGCGCACCGTGCTCTGGGTCAGGAACAGATCCCTGGCGATCGCCGGCACGCGGTCGCCGGTCATCAAGCGCGACACGATGTCAGCCTCGCGGGCGGTGAGGCGGGTCAGCGCGACGAGCACGGAGCCTCCACTGGTGTCGAGGTCGCGCATCGAGGTCTTTGCCGGGTCGTCCCGCGAGCCCCCAGCCCCGAGCCCTTCCACGCGGTCGCTTTGGACGTCCGGGTGGGCTGCAAGCGGGAGCAACGAGAAGGCGCTCCTGGCAGGTGGGTGCAACGGGCTGAGAAACATCCGCACGGGGAGCAGAGTCGTATCGCTGCGCTGAAGGTCGAGCTGAACCGTGACGACCCTGCCCAGCCTCACGGCCTCCGCGACCCCGCAGAGCAAGGGGGGAACGGACCGGGGGCTCACGAGGTGAACGAGGGATCGGCCGAGCAGCTGGGCCGTCGGAACCTTCAACAGCGCCGCTACCTGCTGATCGACACGGTCGATCAGCAGATCCGGCCCGGTCGAGCCCATCACAGGTCGAAGAGCCGCGCTGCGCCCTGACGCGATCGGTGATCCCGAGCTGAAGGCGGTGACAAAGGGCTGGGCTGGTGACGGACCGGTGTCAACGCCCCGCCGTCTGCTGTCCCGTGACGGTCGACAAGACCGCGTCCGAACATCCTCGCCGAGCGACTCCGTGGTGCATGCCTCTCACCTTCGGCGACGGGATCGACATGACCTATAGACGCACTGTCACCTTGGGGTAGACGGTTTGCCCCTTCCTCGCAGGAGGTCCAGGAGCTCCTGCTGAGAGCCGACGTGCAGCTTCGCGAACACGGACGACAGGTGATTGCGCACGGTGCTCTGCGACAGGAACAGGTCCCTCGATATCGCAGGGACCCGGTCCCCGGCGAGCAGCCGAGAGACGATGACCGACTCACGGCTCGAGAGCTTCGACAGCGAGTCGAGCTGCGCCTCGGCCACCTGCCCGCCCAACGCGTGCGAGGTCTTCAGGGCATCGATCCCATGGGCCAGGTGGGTGAGCAACTCGACGATCTCGTGGGGGGCCACGTCGTTGGACGAAGCGGCACCAGGGGCGACGGAGAACGCGCTGCCGTGCGGGTCCTGGAGCGGTGTCACGAGCAGCTGCACCGGTAGCGTTGAACCGTCCCCGCGCACCAGGTCGGCCTGCGTTGGAACCCCTCGCCCGGTGATGCTGGCCTGCTGGAGTGCCGTCATGAGGGTGTTGACCGACGCCGGGGTGACCAGCTCGAGCATCGAGCGCCCCACCAGCTGCGCCGTCGGCAGCCCGAAAGCCGCTTCCGCGTCGGTGCAGATCCTGGTGATCACCAGATTGGGTCCCACCGCGCCCAGCGCACGCGGCTCGGACTCCTCCGTCTTGGACGGTAAGGTCAGTCGCGAGGCTGGCGAGGTGGACGCGATGATCGCCACCACGAAAGCCGGTGGTACCGCGTCGACGGCACGACGGACCCAGATCGTGATGGGCATGGGCTTGCCAGCGGCGTCGAGGACACGTGTCGTCTCCAGGCCCTGAAGCCGCCCGCTCATCAGCAGCGGCAGAGCACCTGGGCCCTCGTCAAGAGTGACCTCGTCCAACGTCTTCCCGAGGATCTCCCTGCCGCCTGCCGGTTCGAGAACCGTCATGGCTGCCGAGCTGCCCGCGACGATGCACGTCGACGGCAGCTCGATGAGCAGAGCTGGGAGGGGGCTCTGCTCGACTGCGCTCGTGAGCCTCTCGAGGAGGCGATGAGACGACATGGGCGCTCTTCGGACGCAACGCGGGTTCATCAAGCCGTGCGGCCCAGACGCAGTATGCCATTTGCCCTGGGCGGCGACTCACGGCTGCCGGGGCCCGCTTGTAGCCCGGCCAGCAGGGGTGCCGGTCCGGGACCAGGACGTCGATCGGGCCCGTAGTTGGTGGCGGCAGCCGCGGGAATGGAGCACCCGGACGTCGTATGCCGTTAGCCCGTCATTCGCCGTACACGTGCGCGCGGCCCTCCCATGGGGTGCTGAGCACGACGGTCGTGCGGGTCGAGACCTGTGCCGCCGCTCGGATCGCCTGCAGCAGCACCTCGAGCTCACCCGGCCCGGGCACCCGCACCTTGAGGATGTAGCTCTCGTCGCCAGCCACGCTGTGGCACGCCTCGATCTGCGGGATGTGCTGCAACCGTTCGGGAGCGTCGTCGACGGCGGCCGGGTCGATGGGCTTGATGGACACGAACGCCGTCAGGGGGGCTCCCGCCGCGACCGGGTCCACCTGCGCGCCGTACCCGTGGATCGCGCCGCGCTGCTCGAGTCGCCGCACCCGCTGGTGCACGGCGCTCGTCGACAGCCCGGTGTCCTTGGCGAGGTCGGTGTAAGAGCGGCGGCCGTCGGCCGCCAGCAGCCGCAGCAGGAGCCGGTCGACCGGGTCGAGCTCGGAGGTCGTCATGCGCGCGTGAGCGAGCGGCCGATGACGACCCTCTGCACCTGGTTGGTGCCCTCGAAGATCTGCATGATCTTGGCCTCTCGGAAGTAGCGCTCGGCGGGGAAGTCCTCGACGTAGCCGGCTCCCCCGAGCACCTGGACCGCATCGGTCGTCACGCGCATCGCCGTGTCGGTGGCGAACAGCTTGGCCATGCTGGCTTGCGGCCCGTAGGGCTTGCCCGCGTCCCGGCGGCGAGCGGCCTCGAGGTAGAGCGCCCGGGCCGCTGCGACCTGCGTGGCCATGTCGGCGAGCAGGAACGACAACCCCTGGAACTGTGCGATGGGGCGGCCGAACTGCTTGCGCTCCCCCGCGTACGACGTCGCCAGGTCGAGGGCGGCTTGCGCGAGTCCGACTGCGCAGGCGGCGATGCCGAGGCGGCCGCCGTCGAGCGCACTCATCGCGATGGCAAAACCCTTGCCCTCGTCGGCGATCAGCCGGTCCGCGGGCACCCGGGCGCCGTCGAGGACCACGGTCGCGGTGTGCGACGACCGCATGCCCATCTTCTTCTCGGGCGGCTGCGGAAGCAGGCCTGGCGTGTCGGACGCGGCCAGCAGACAGGAGATGCCGGACGGGCCCTCCCCGCCGGTGCGGACCATGAGGTTGTAGAAGTCCGCATGCCCGCCGTGGGTCACCCAGGCCTTGGCGCCGTTGACGACGTAGGTCTCGCCGTCACGCACCGCCCGCGTGGACAGAGCCGCCGCGTCGGAGCCGCTGTGCGCCTCCGACAGGCAGTACGCGCCGAGCAGCTCACCCCCGAGCATCTCGGGCAGGAACCGCTCGCGCTGCTCCTCCGTGCCCCACGCGAAGACCGGGAAGCAGGACAGCGTGTGGACGCTCACGCCCACCGCGAACCCCGACCAGCCGCGGGCGATCTCCTCGAGGACCTGCAGGTAGACCTCGTACGGCTGCCCACCGCCGCCGTACTGCTCGGGGTAGGCGAGACCGAGCAGGCCCGCCCGGCCGAGCGTGCGGAAGAGCTCCCGGGGGAAGGATGCGGTCGCCTCGGCCTGCTCGACCTGCGTGAGGACCTCGCGTTCCACCAGCTCATGGGTGAGCTCCAACAGCGCCTCGGCCTCGGACGTGGGCAGGCTGCGCTCGACGGGCACTGGGTCTCCCTCCGCTGTGGTGTCGTGGCGAACCTATCGCTGCGGCCATCTGACAGGCTTCGGGTATGGCCGGTCAGCTCCTGCTCCTCGACGCCCCCGCCCTGTGGTACCGCGCCTTCCACGGTGTCCCCGACTCGATCCGCTCGCCCCAGGGTGAGCCGGTCAACGCGGTCCGCGGCTTTCTCGACCTCGTCGCGCGGGTGGTCCGCGACACCCGTCCGGCCCGGATGGTGGCGGCCGTCGACCTGGCCTGGCGGCCCGCTTTCCGGGTAGCCGCGGTGCCGTCGTACAAGACCCATCGGGCGCTGCCCAACGGGGCCGAGAAGGAGCCGGAAGGCCTTGCGCCCCAGGTGAACGTGCTGCTCGAGGTGCTGCCGGCGCTCGGCGTGCCGGTCGCGGGCGCCGAGGGGTACGAGGCCGACGACGTGCTCGGCACGCTGGCCACCCGCGAGCCGGGGCCGGTGGACGTGGTGACGGGCGACCGGGACCTGCTGCAGCTGGTCGACGACAGCAAGCCGGTGCGCGTGCTCTACGCCGTCGAGAAGATGAAGCCGTACGACGAGGCTGCCGTCACCGCCAAGCACGGCATTCCCGGGCGGGCGTACGCGGAGTACGCGGTGCTGCGCGGCGACCCGAGCGACGGGCTGCCCGGCGTGAAGGGGGTGGGCGAGAAGACGGCCGCGGCGCTCGTCAGCCGGTTCGGGTCGGTGGAGGGCATCGTGGCCGCCCTCGACGCCGGAGGCGACGACGGCTTCCCCGCGGGCTCCCGGCTCAAGCTCGAGGCGGCCCGCGACTACCTCGCCGTCGCGCCGGCGGTCTCGCGGGTGGTCCGCGACCTGCCGCTGCCGGCCTACGACGACGCCCTCCCCCGCACGCCGCGGGACCCCGAGGCCGTCGTGGCGCTGGCCGACCGCTGGGGCCTCGACAGCTCGTTGGAGCGCTTCCTGCAGGCGGTGGAGACCGCCCTCGCCGGGTAGGGTGACTACTCGTGGGTAACCCCGCCTTCTCGCAGCGCAACCGCGCCACGGAGCTGGGTGCTGCCGCGTCGGAGGAGCTCGACGTCCTCGTCGTCGGCATGGGGGCCACCGGGGCCGGCGTCGCGCTCGACGCGGCCAGTCGCGGGCTGCGGGTCGCCGTCCTCGATCGCGGCGACATGGCGAGCGGCACGTCCTCGAAGAGCAGCAAGCTCGTGCACGGCGGCCTGCGGTATCTGGAGAACTACGAGTTCGGCCTGGTGCGCGAGGGCGTCGTCGAGCGGCAGATCCTCAACCGCATCGCCCCACACCTCGTGCGCCCGATGGACTTCCTCTACCCGGTCTGGCACGACACGGCACGGCGGCGGCTGCTCGGACTGGGCCTCACGACCTACGACGTGTTCGCCCTCGCGTCGCTCGCCGGCCGAGGCGGCAGCCCACGTCGGCACGAGCGCCTCAACGCCGAGGAGGCGGTCGCCAAGGCCCCTGCGCTCGCCGAGAGCGGGCTCGAGTACGCGTATCTCTACGGCGACTCCGCCACCGACGACGCCCGCCTGGTGCTCGCGGTGGTGCAGGCCGCTCGGCGGTTCGGAGCCCTCACCGTCACGCACGCCGAGGTCACCGGCCTGACCATGCGCGACGGCCGGGTGGCGGGCGCCGAGGTCACCGACCGGCTGACCGGCGACGCGTTCGCAGTGCGGGCGCGGCACGTCGTCAACGCCACCGGTGTGTGGACCGACACGCTGCAGGCCTACGAGGAGCCGGGGCGGCCCGCGGTGGTGCAGCCCTCGAAGGGCGTCCATCTCGTCGTACCGCGTGAGCGCCTGCCCCTGCTGGACGCGTCCGTGCTGCTGCCGTCGAAGCAGGGCGACGAGCGCTCGATGTTCGCCATCCCGTGGGGCCGGCAGACCATCCTCGGCACCACCGACACGCAGTACGACGGCGAGCTGGACGACCTGGCGCTGACCGCCGAGGACCTCGAGTACGTGCTCGCTGCAGGCAACGCAGTCTTCAAGCAGGGCCTGACCGAGGAGGACGTGCTGGGCGCGTGGGCAGGCGTGCGTCCGCTGCTGCGGCAGGCCGGCAGCGGGTCGATGAGCGACATGAGCCGGCGCCACGTGCTCGTCGAGGGCTCCGGCGGGCTGCTCACGATCACCGGGGGCAAGCTCACGACGTACCGGCGGATGGCCAAGGACGTCGTCGACCGCATCGTCGACCGGGACGGGCTGAAGGCGCGCTGCCGCACCGGGCAGATCCCGCTGTCGGGCACCCGGCCGGTGGCCGTGCTCGAGGGCGAGGTCGCGGCTGCCGCACGCGTGCTCGGGCTGCCCGACGACGTCGCCCCGAACCTCGTGCGGCAGTGCGGCGAGACCGCGCTGCACGTGCTGTCGCTGGTCGCGGCCGACCCGTCGCTCGGGCGGCAGCTGTCGCCGGCGGCACCGCACATCGCGGCCGAGGTCGTGCACGCGGCCCGGTCGGAGGGCGCCTGCTCGCTCGACGACGTCTTCAGCCGACGCACCCGTTTGTCGCTGCGGGCCAAGGATGCCGCGCTGCCGAGCGCGCCTCTGGCCGCACGGCTGCTGGCCGCGCACCTGGGCAAGGACCAGACCTGGGCCGACGAGCAGGTGTGGGCCTACGCGGCGGCCGTCCGGGCCGAGCGCGGGGTGCTCGGGCTGCCGGACGTGCGGCTGCCCGCCGCGGGCTGAAGGTCAGACGCTGGACCAGGCGACCACGCCTCGCCGTACCGCGTCGAACGCCTCCTGGGCCGTTGCCCGGACCGGGGCCTCGGCGATGAGGACGATCTGGCTGAGCAGGTCGAGCAGCTGCTTGCACCAGCGCACGAAGTCGCCCGGCGCGAGGTCGGGGTCGTCGAGCAGCACCTGCTCCACGTCCGCGCCCGAGGCCCAGCGCCACACCGCCCACGCGAAGCCGGTGTCGGGCTCCTGCAGGAAGTCCAGGCCGTGCGCGGCTTCCACGTCGCGCAGCCGTGCCCACAGCCGGTGCTGCTCCTCGAGGGCGTGCCGGACGGCGCCGCCCGGGAGCTGGCCGACCTGCTCAGGGCGGCGTGACTCGTAGACCAGCGTCGACACCACGGCAGCGAGCTCGGCGGGGCTCAGGGGGTCCCACAGACCCGCGCGCAACGACTCCACGACCAGCAGGTCGGCATCGTTGTAGACCCGGCCCAGTTGCCGACCGGCGTCGGTGACCCGCTCGCCCTCGAGGTAGTGCAGCTCCTCGAGCAGCGCGCAGACCTTGTCGAAGACGCGAGCGATGGAGTGCGTCTTGCTCTGCACCCGGCGTTCCAGCGCGTCGGTGTCGTGCCGCAGCCGCGCCCACCGCTCGGCCCATCGCAGGTGCTGCTCGCGCTCGTCGCACCCGTGCACGGGGTGCTGCCGCAGCCACTGGCGCAGCTCGGCAAGCTGCGCGTCGTCCGCGGCCGCCGACCGGCTGCGCCGGGGCCGCTCGGGCCGGACGCCGAGCGCGCGGATCGACGAGGCCAGGTCCCGGCGGGTCTGCGGGCTGCGGTGGTTGACGTTCTTCGGCACCCGGATCCGGCCCAGGGGCTCCACCGCAGTCGGGAAGTCGGCCTCGGACAGCCGGCCCGCCCAGCGGTCCTCGGTCACCACCAGGGGGTGCGCCTGGCCGCCCGGCCCGAGCCCGGGGTCGAGCACCACCGCGAGTCCGGCACGGCGGCCGTGCGGCACCGAGATGACGTCGCCCACCTTGAGCGCCTCCAGCGAGGCCGCGGCCTGGGCGCGCCGCTGTGCCGACCCCTGGCGGGCCAGCTCCGACTCGCGCCGCTTCACGGCCTGCCGGAGCTGGTCGTACTCGCGCACGTCCCCGAGGTGGCAGCTCATGCCTTCCTGGTAGCCCTCCAGCGCCTCCAGGTTGCGGCTGACCTGCCTGGCCAGCCCTACGACCGACCGGTCGGCCTGGAACTGCGCGAAGGAGCTCTCCAGCAGCGCCCGGGCGGTCTCACGCCCCACGCTGCCCACGAGGTTGACCGCCATGTTGTACGACGGCCGGAAGCTCGAGCGCAGCGGATAGGTGCGGGTCGAGGCGAGGCCCGCCAGCTGGCGCGGGTCGAAGCCGGGCTGCCACAGCACGACGGCGTGCCCCTCGACGTCGATGCCCCGGCGGCCCGCCCGCCCGGTGAGCTGCGTGTACTCCCCCGGTGTCACGTCGACGTGCGCCTCGCCGTTCCACTTCACGAGCTTCTCGAGCACGACCGAGCGGGCCGGCATGTTGATGCCGAGCGAGAGGGTCTCGGTGGCGAAGACCGCCTTGACGAGGCCCTCGGCGAACAGCTCCTCGACGACCTCCTTGAACGTGGGCAGCAGCCCGGCGTGGTGCGCAGCCAGCCCCCGCTCCAGCCCCTCCAGCCACTCCCAGTAGCCCAGCACCCGCAGGTCCGCGCGCGGCAGGTCCGCGGTGCGTGTCTCGACCCGGCGGCGGATCTCCGTGCGCTCCTCGGGGGTGGTGAGCCGCAGCCCGGCGCGCAGGCACTGCTCGACGGCGGCCTCGCAGCCGGCGCGGCTGAAGATGAACGTGATCGCGGGCAGCAGCCCCTCGCGGTCAAGCCGCTCCAGCACGGCCGGGCGGCTGGGCACGGAGGGTCGCGGCGGGCGTCCGCGGTCGCGCGGGCGCGGCCGGTCCTCCTCCCGTGTCCTCCGCATGAGCTCGGGGTGCACGTCGCCGTGCGCCTCGCCGTGCGCCTCGAAGAGGTCGTACAGCCGTCCCCCCAGCAGCACGTGCTGGAACAACGGCACCGGGCGGTGCTCCTCGACCACCACCTCGGTGTCGCCGCGCACCGTCACGAGCCAGTCGGCGAACTCCTCGGCGTTGCTCACGGTCGCCGACAGCGAGGTGAGCACCACGTCGTCCGGGAGGTGGATGATCACCTCCTCCCAGACGGCGCCGCGGGCCCGGTCGGCGAGGTAGTGGACCTCGTCCATGACCACGTGCCCCAGACCGCGCAGCGCCGGCGAGCCGCTGTAGAGCATGTTGCGCAGCACCTCGGTGGTCATCACGACGACCTCGGCGTCGCCGTGGACCGAGACGTCACCGGTGAGCAGCCCGACGCGGTCCGTGCCGTAACGGGCAACGAGGTCGCCGTACTTCTGGTTCGACAGGGCCTTGATCGGGGTGGTGTAGAAGCACTTGCGGCCCGCCTGGAGCGCCAGATGTACGGCGAACTCCCCCACCACGGTCTTGCCGGCGCCCGTGGGCGCTGCGACGAGCACTCCGCGGCCCTCTTCCAGGGCCCGGCAGGCGGTGCGCTGGAACGCGTCGAGCCCGAAGGGATAGCCGATCTCGAAGGACGCCAGGGCCGGCCCCGGCTGGGTGGACCGGAACGCGGCGTACCGCTCGGCCGGCGTGCTCACGACGTGAGGCTATGCCCCGTGTGGCTCAGAGGGGGGACGGGCGCGGGTCGACGTACGAGGTCTCGTCGTCGGCGTAGCCCTCGACGTCCGCGTCTGCAGTGCGGCGCTTGCGTCTGCCCCTGTCTGCAAGCCAGGCGATGCCGACCGACAGGCCGTAGAGCATCGTGACGGGCAGTGCCATCGCGAGGAAGGTGATCGGGTCCGTGCTCGGGGTGAGGACGGCGGACATGAAGGCGATGCCTGCCACCATGGGTCGCCACATGCCACCCATCCGGCGGGCGCTCAGGACCCCCAGCATGTTCAGGAACACGAGCACGACGGGGAACAGGAAGGCCGCGCCGAAGGCGACGAGCGTCAGGACGACGAACGACAGGTAGCTCGACAGGTCGGTGAGCGGCACGAGCTTGTCGCCACCCACGCTCAGCAGGAACTGCAGCCCCTTGTCGATGGTCAGGTACGCGAAGGTCACGCCGATCGCGAACAGCACCAGGGAGGCTCCGAGGAAGCCGGCGGCGTAGCGGCGTTCCTTGCGGTGCAGGCCGGGGGTGATGAAGGCCCCGAGCTCGTAGAGCCACACCGGGGCCGCGAGGACGACGCCGCCGATGCCAGCGATCCGCAGGCGCACCGAGAACTGGGTGAAGATGTCGTGCACGTACAGGTTGCAGTGCGGTCCCGCCACCTGCGTGCGGCAGTAGGGCTCGCGTAGGAAGTCGAACACCGGCTGGTAGATCACGAGTCCCACGACCGCCATGCCGATGCCGATCGCGAGGAAGGAGATCAGCAGGCGCGTGCGGAGCTCGCGGATGTGCCCAGCGAGCGACATCCGCCCGTCGGGCGGACGGCGGGCCAACGAGCGGTCCTAGCGCTCGGTGTCGCCGCTCGAAGAGTCGAGCGGCTTGCCCGTGTAGGGGTCGAACTTGTACGCCGGTGGCTGCGCGGGCGGGAGCGCCTCGGGCTTGTCGTCCTCGCGCAGCCCGCGGGTCTCCGCCTTGAGGATGCGCAACGAGCGGCCGAGCGAGCGTGCCGAGTCGGGCAGCCGCTTGCTCCCGAAGACCAGCAGGACCACCAGCAGGACCAGGATCAGCTCCCAGCCACCGGGCAGGTTCACGACGTCTCCTCGCTCGCGACGGACACCGTCAGCGTACGTCAGGAGCAGTCGGCGGGGTGGGGCGCGGTACGGCGTCGAGCGCGGCGCTCGCCTCCGCGAGCCGCACGTTGGCCTCAGCCATGCTGCGGGTGACCCGGCGGATGGTGCCGATCAGCCTGATGCCGACGACGGTCAGGAGCGCCAGCGCAACCAACGCGATGGCGATGTCGACGAGCAGCCAGGGCACGCGTCGAGCGTAGCCCCGACGTGGGGCTCAGGCAGCGGCGCGGGTGATCTGCTCCGCGAGCAGGTCGGTCGCGCCCAGACCGAGGGCGAAGTCGAGCAGGTCGTCGTACGACAGCGCCGGCCCCTCGTGCACCTCGAGCGCCTCGCCCGGGATGTCCCAGACGGTGGCGGGGACGCCACCGGAGACCAGCAACGACACGACGTGGTCGTCGGCCGGCTTGCGGACCTCCTGGTCGCAGCGGTGGCACGTGAAGGCGTAGTACGACAGCGGCGCGTGGCTGCAGACCATGAGAGAGACGTCAGCCGGCGTCAGCTCCACCTCGCCACAGGCGGGGCAGGAGGCCTTGATCAGCGTCATGTCCGGCACCTCTCGGTCCACGGCCCCTGACTGGGGCGGTACCGGTGCTTTCGGCAGAGGCGTCTGAGCGCTTGACCCCTGCGGGCCCGGATGACTCCGGTGGGCTAGGTGCTCTAGTCACCCTCGTAGGCCAGCAGGGCCGCCGCAGCGTCCTTCTGGACCTCCTCGGCAAGGCCCGACGGCACGACCACGCGACCGGCCGGTCCGAGCGACAGCACCAGTCGCCGTACCCACGCCGTGTCGCGGGCCCGGAGGCTGACCAGCAGGCTGCCGTCGGGCTGGGTCTCCACCGACTCCGTCGGGTAGTAGTCGGCGACCCAGGCCGCACCCGGCGCGAGGGCGAGGGTGACGAGTGTGTCCTCCTCGGTCGGCTGGAACAGCGGTTGGGCCACGTCGCGGACCGGCAGGTCCTGCGGCGGCGCGGCAGCCACGTCGAGCACCTCGATCTCCTGGACCCGTCCCAGGTGGAAGGTGCGGACGCTCTCGGCGAGCCGGCACCAGCCCTCGAGGTAGCTGCGCCCCCCGATGGTGAACAGCTGCCAGGGGTCAACGACACGTTCGGTGGTGGCGTCACGGCCCGCCGACCAGTACGTCATCCGCAGGGCGCGCCGGCTCTCGAGGGCGTGGCGCACCGCCTCGAGCACGGCGGGATCGCCCTCGAGGGCGACCTCCACCAGCTCCGCCGGCTCCGCGGCCGTTCCGGCGGCCGCCTCCACCTTGGACAGCGCCCGCAGGACCGGGTCGAGCTCGGCCAGACCGGGCGTCTCGGCCAGGGTGCGCAGCGCCACGATGAGCGCCACCGCCTCGTCCACCCCGAGCCGCAGCGGCCGGTCGACCAGCTGCGGGTCACGCACCGTGATCGTGTCGCCCTCGAAGTCGATGTCGATGAGGTCCTCGGGGAAGCCGCCCGGCAGACCGCACACGAACAGCAGCTCGAGGTCCTTGCGCAGCCGCTCCTCGGTGATCCCGAAGTCGGCGGCTGCGGTGGCGAAGGAGACGCCTGGACGCTGGACGAGGTACGGGACGAGCGCCAGCAGCCGGGGCAGCTCGGGCAGCGGGGCCGTCATGCGGGGCCCCCGCGCAAGCGTGAGCGGAACGAGCGGATTCGTGGAGTGCTCATGCGTGCAGCCCGGCGATGGCTCGCAGCCGGGCGACGACGGCGGTGCGCACCTCGGCCGGCTCGACGACGACGGCGTCGGCGCCGTAGCCCGTGACCCGCTCGGCCAGCCGCTCCGGGTCCGAGTAGCCCACCTCGAGGACCTCCCAGCCCTCCGGACCGGGGCTGACCTTCGTGGCGGCGCGCCGGAGCTCGCCGCCGCTTCCCCGCCGTACGCGCAGGGTCGCCGAAGCGGTCGGGGTCTCCGTGACGCTGCGCGCGACCATCTCGCGCAGGCTCACGCCGTGCGGGCGGGCGACGGTGCCGGGTTCGCCGTACGGCGTGACGGCACCCACCACGCGGGACAGCCGGAACACCCGGGGGGCGTCGCGGCCGCGGTCGTGGCCGACGAGGTACCAGCGGCCGTGCCAGGACACGACCCCCCAGGGCTCCACGTCGCGCGACTCGGGGGCGGGACGGCCGGCGGCGCGGTAGTCGAAGCGGACAGGTCGGGCGTCGCGGACCGCCTGCCACACCTGCTCGAAGGCGGGCTCGGCCACGCCCACCCTGGGCTCCAGTCCGACCGGGCCCTGCGCGTCCATGCCTGCGGCACGCAGCTTGGTCAAGGCGCTGCCGGTCGCGCCGGCCAACGGGGCCTGCTGCCAGAGTCGGCCGGCCAGGACGACCGCGGCAGCCTCGTCGGCGGTGAGGGAGATCTCGGGCAGCTGGTAGTCACGACGGGCGACGCGGTAGCCGTGCTCGTCGTCCCAGCCGGAGTTGGACCCGGTCTCGAGCGGGACGCCGATCTCGCGCAGCTCGGCCTTGTCGCGCTCGAACATGCGCCGGAACGCCTCCTCGTTGCCGTCCTGGTAGCCGGGGACCTTCTCCCGGATCTCCTGGACGGTGAGGAACCGCTTCGTGGACAGCAGGCACAGCACGAGGTTGAGCAGCCGTTCGGTCTTCTTCTGCGCCACGTTTTGTGACGCTAGCCCGAACCCGCCGTACGACGGACCACCGGGCGGCGCGTGTCGCTCAGCTGACGCCGAGCAGGTCGACCACGAAGACGAGCGTTTCCCCGGGCTTGATCACGCCGCCCGCACCGCGTGCGCCGTAGCCCAGGTGCGGCGGGATGGTGAGGCGGCGCCGGCCACCGACCTTCATGCCCGCGACGCCCTGGTCCCAGCCCTGGATGACCATGCCGGCGCCGAGCGCGAACGTGAAGGGCTCCCCGCGGTCCCAGCTGGCGTCGAACTGCTTGCCGGTGGACCACGCGTGCCCGACGTACTGCATGGTGCAGCGGGTGCCGGGGACGGCCTCCTTGCCCTCCCCCACCGTGAGGTCCTCGACCAGGAGGTCGGCGGGTGGCGGGCCGTCGGGGATCGTGATCTCAGGCTTGCTGGTCATGCGACCAGGCTGTCACATCGACGCGATCAGCTTGTCCACCCGGTCGTCGACGGCCCGGAAAGGGTCCTTGCACAGCACGGTGCGCTGGGCCTGGTCGTTGAGCTTGAGGTGCACCCAGTCGACGGTGAAGTCGCGGCGCTTCTCCTGCGCGCGGGCGATGAACTCGCCCCGCAGCCGCGCCCGGGTGGTCTGGGGCGGGACGGACTTGGCCTCGAAGACCGCGAGGTCGGTGGACGCGCGGTCGACCAGGCCTTTGCGCTCCAGCAGGTAGTAGAGCCCGCGGTTGCGGTTGATGTCGTGGTAGGCCAGGTCGAGCTGGGCCACCCGGGGCGAGGCGAGCGGCAGGTCGTGCTTGGTGCGGTAGCGCTCGATGAGCTGGTGCTTGATGACCCAGTCGACCTCGCGCTCGACCAGGGTGAGGTCCCCGGTCTCGATCGCGGTGAGGGTGCGGTCCCACAGGTCCATGACGCGCGCGGAGGTCTCGTCGGCGCCGCGCCGGTTGACGAACTCCTGGGCCCGGCTGAAGTACTCGCGCTGGATCTCCAGCGCGCTGGCCTCCCGGCCGTTGGCAAGCTTGACCTTGCGCTGTCCCGTGATGTCGTGGCTGATCTCGCGGATGGCTCGGATCGGGTTCTCGAGCGTGAGGTCGCGCATGATCACGCCCGCCTCGATCATGCGCAGCACGATGTCGGTGCTGCCCACCTTGAGCAGCGTCGTCGTCTCGCTCATGTTGCTGTCGCCGACGATGACGTGCAGCCGTCGGAACCGCTCCGCGTCGGCGTGCGGCTCGTCGCGGGTGTTGATGATGGGGCGGCTGCGCGTCGTGGCGGACGACACGCCCTCCCAGATGTGCTCGGCCCGCTGGCTGACGCAGAAGACCGCGCCGCGCGGGGTCTGGAGCACCTTGCCGGCGCCGCAGATGAGTTGCCGGCTGACCAGGAACGGGATCAGCACGTCGGCGAGCCGGGTGAACTCGCCGTGCCTGCCGACCAGGTAGTTCTCGTGGCAGCCGTAGGAGTTGCCGGCGGAGTCGGTGTTGTTCTTGAACAGGTAGATGTCGCCGGCGATGCCCTCTTCGCGCAGACGCCTCTCGGCGTCGACGAGCAGGCCCTCCAGGATCCGCTCCCCCGCCTTGTCATGGGTGACGAGGTCGCGGACGTTGTCGCACTCGGGCGTGGCGTACTCGGGGTGACTGCCGACGTCGAGGTAGAGCCGCGCCCCGTTGCGGAGGAAGACGTTCGAGCTGCGGCCCCAGCTCACCACGCGGCGGAACAGGTAGCGGGCCACTTCGTCGGGGCTCAGCCGGCGCTGGCCCCGGAACGTGCACGTGACGCCGTACTCGTTCTCGATCCCGTAGATCCGGCGGTCCATGACCACACCCTGTCACCTGGGAGGCAGGTCCGTCGCCCCAACAGGGTGATCAGACCCCGGCACGCCGCCAGCCGTGCTGCACCAGCGCCTCCTGCAGCGCCAGGCCTGCGGCCCGGCGCTCTTCGGTGAGGCGCTCCAGCTGGGCGAGGTCGTGGTTGCCGCGCTCCTGGAAGTTCTCCAGTCGGTTGGTCGCCGTGACGAACAGTCGCATCGAGTCGATGAGCCGGTCGTCGATCAGAAGCACTGCGGGCTCCCCTCGTCGGTCCTTCCGAGTTCGGCCGCACGGTCCTGCTGGCTTAAGCCGTTCGGGCGATGTCACCCGGGCGGCCTACTGGTCCGGTCAGCCCACCTTCACGAGGTCGACCACGAAGATCAGGGTCGCGTTGGGCGGGATCGGACCCGTGCCGCTCTCGCCGTAGCCGTCCTTCGCGGGGATGACGATCATTCGGCGGCCGCCCTCGCGCATGCCTTCGACGCCCTTGCTGAAGCCGGGGATCACGTTGCCCCCGATCTGGAACTTCAGCGTGTCCGTGGCCCCGCGGCTCCAGCTCGAGTCGAACTCGGTGCCGTTGGAGTGCAGCACTCCGACGTACTTCACCTCGACGTCGTCGCCGCTCTTGGCCTCCTTGCCGGTGCCGCAGACGATGTCGTAGGTCGTCGTCTCGGTCGGTGCGGGGGGCCGTGGCGACGGGACCACCGGCTTCGTGGCCAGGTCCTTCGTGCCGGTGCCTGTCGGGGTGCAGGTGGCGCCCGGGGCGGTCGGCGACGGCGACGACCCGGCCTTGTTGCCCGTGCCGCCCCCGCACCCGGCGAGAAGCAGGACGAGAGGTACGGCGAGAAGCAGGCCGCGAGCCCTCACGTGCTGCCGCCCAGGATCGTGGTGAGGCGGTCGGTGGTGAGGCGCCGGAACGCGCGGCGGGGGCGGGTGCGGTCGAGGACGGCCGCCTCGAGGGCGGACGGCTCGATGGCGCGGGACTCCCCGCCCTCGGCCGGCGCGCCGAGGGCCTTGACCGCCAGGCGGAGCGCGTCCTCGAGGCCCGCCGAGCCGTCGTGCTCGTCGTTGAGCACCACGGCGATCGGGTCGGCGTTGCCGCCCATGACGACGAACGCGTGCTCCTCCGCCACCGAGCCGTCGTAGGTGAGGCGGTAGAGCTGGTCGTCACCCACGCCGTCGCCGACCTCGGCGACGGTGAGCTCGACCTCGTAGGGCTTGCCCGACTCGGTGAAGATCGTGCCGAGCGTCTGCGCGTAGGCGTTCGCGAGGCCGCGACTGGTGACGTCGGAGCGGTCGTACTGGTAGCCCCGCAGGTCGGCGTAGCGGACACCGGCCAGGCGGAGGTTCTCGAACTCGTTGTACTTGCCCACCGCGGCGAAGGCGATGCGGTCGTAGATCTCCGAGATCTTGTGCAGCGCCTTGGAGGGGTTCTCGCCGCAGAACAGGATCCCGTCGGCGTAGGTCATGACGAGCACGGAGCGACCGCGGGCGATGCCCTTGCGGGCGTAGTCGCTCTTGTCCCGCATGATCTGCTCGGGACTGACGTAGAACGGCGTGCTCACGGTGCTCAGCCTCCGGGGTTGGTCATGCGGGCGTCGACGACGCGCTGGACGACGGTGGCCATCTCGTCCTCGGAGAGCCGGTGCAGCCCGTCGGACGACACGGTCATCACCACGGGCCAGATCTTGCGGGTGAGGTCGGGGCCGCCCGTGGCGGAGTCGTCGTCCGCGGCGTCGTAGAGCGCGTCGACGACCAGCTCGACCGCCTCGTCCTGGGTGACGTCGTCCCGATAGCGCTTCTTCAGCGCGCCCCTGGCGAAGACCGAGCCGGAGCCGACCGCGTGGAAGCCGTGCTCCTCGTAGCGCCCGCCGGTCACGTCGTAGCTGAAGATGCGGCCCTTGCCGTCGTCGGGGTCCCAGCCGGCGAACATCGGTACGACGGCGAGGCCCTGCATCGCCAGACCGAGGTTGTTGCGGATCATGGTGGCGAGCCGGTTCGCCTTGCCCTCCAGGGACAGCGTGCTGCCCTCGAGCTTCTCGTAGTGCTCGAGCTCGACCTGGAACAACCGGACGATCTCGATCGCGATGCCGGCGGTGCCGGCGATGCCCACGCAGGACAGGTCGTCGGCCGGGAACACCTTCTCGATATCGCGCTGGGCGATGATGTTGCCCATCGTGGCGCGACGGTCGCCGGCCATCACCACCCCGCCGCTGTGCACCACCGCCACGATCGTCGTGCCGTGCGGGGCCTGCACGAGGCCGTCCGGCAGGGCGCGGCGCGACGGCAGCAGGTCCGGGGCCGCGAGGCTCAGGAAGTCGGTGAAGCTGCTGCTCCCCGGCGCGGTGAAATGAGCTGGTAGACGCCCGGTGAGACCAAGGTCCTCTGCCACGTCGTCCTCTCGAGGTAGTCGATCGCCTTGCGGAAGATCGCGACGTCGTCCTTGAGCTGGCCCAGTGCGACGTTGCAGGTGAAGCAAAGCACTCCACGGATCTTGCCACTCAGGTGGTCGTGATCGACGTGGTCGGCAGAGTTGCGCTCGCAGATGGCGCAGACGCCGCCTTGCCCAGACACCAGGTCCTGAAGGTCGGATGCTGTAAGGCCGTAGGTGCGCCGGAGATAGCGGTCGGCCTCTTTTGTCTTGCGGCACTGCTTGCAATAGGTGTTGTAGCCGCCTGCCTGGGCCTTTTGCCTGTGAAACTCATCAATCGACTTGGTCTCGCGGCAGCACGAGCAACGCTTCAAGCCGTCAGGGCTGCGATCCTTCTCTCTCACGCTCAGCCCCAGTCGCTCCCGCTTTGCCTTGTAGTAGCTGCGATTCCTCATGCGATTGCAGGGCAAGCAGCAGCGCGACAGACCGTCAGGCAGCCCCTTGTTCCTACCGAAGGCCGAAGTAGGAAGTTCGGTCGAACAACCCGGGCATTTCTTCAATATGTTCTCCAAAAGGAAAAGAAATGCGCCCGGAAAAGCTACTGCCCCCCCTTTTGCACGTATGAACGCACAAACTCCTCCGCGTTCGTCTCTAATACGTCGTCAATTTCGTCGAGCAGGTCGTCGACCTCGTCGGTCAGCTTCTCGACGCGGTCGTGGACGTCGGTCTCGGTCTCCTCGACCTCGGCGACGTCCTCGCTCGTCCTGCCGACGCGCTCCTGGCCGCCGTTGTCCTTGCCTGCCATCACCGTCTCCTCGAGAGTCGACCTCAGAGACGAACCTATCCCGTGGGTCCGTCACTCACCCATCGGCGCCAGCAACTGCTGTTGAACGGTTACCGACGCCCAGCGAGCCCCTCGAGCAGGTCGAGGGCGGTCTCGCTGCGGTCGAACAGGCCGCCCACGTGCGCCTTGGTCCCTCGCAGCGGCTCGAGCGTGGGCACGCGCTGGAGCGACTCGCGCCCCACGTCGAAGATGACGGAGTCCCAGGAGGCTGCAGCGACCTGGCCGGGGAACTGCCGCAGGCACCTGCCCCGGAAGTAGGCCCGGGTGTCCTCGGGCGGGTTGGTGACGGCGGCCTGGACCTCCTCCTCCGTGACCAGCGTCTGCATCGAGCCCCGGGCGACCAGCCGGTTGTAGAGGCCCTTGTCCCGTCGTACGTCTGCGTACTGCAGGTCGACGAGGTGCAGCTTCGGCGCGTCCCAGTCGAGCCCCTCGCGCTGCCGATAGCCCTCGAGGATCGAGAGCTTGGCGACCCAGTCCAGCTCCTGCGACAGCGACATCGGGTCGGCGGCGAGGCGGTCCAGAGTGGACTCCCAACGACGCAGGACATCGGCCGTGTCGGCGTCCACGTCGGGGCCGAGCCGGTCCTCGACGTGCTTGCGCGCCTGCTCGCAGTACTCCATCTGCAGCTGCAGGCCCGTCATCTTCCGCCCGTCGCGCAGCGTGACGAGGTGCTTGAGCGACGGGTCGTGCGAGATGGCCCGCAGCGCCCCGACGGGGTTCTCGAGCCCCAGCTCGATGCCGTTCTGCCGCAGCCAGCCGTCCTCGACCATGGCCAGCACGAGCGCGGTCGTGCCGACCTTGAGGTAGGTCGAGATCTCGCTCAGGTTGGCGTCACCGATGATGACGTGCAGCCGGCGGTACTTCTCCGGGTCGGCATGCGGCTCGTCGCGGGTGTTGATGATGGGCCGCTTGAGCGTGGTCTCGAGTCCGACCTCGACCTCGAAGTAGTCGGCGCGCTGGCTGATCTGGAAGCCGTGCTCGCGCCCGTCCTGCCCGAGCCCGACCCGGCCGGCGCCGACGACCACCTGCCGCGAGACGAAGAAGGGCGTGAGGTGCCGGACGATCTCGGCGAACGGCGTCTGCCGCGCCATGAGGTAGTTCTCGTGGGCGCCGTACGACGCCCCCTTGTTGTCGGTGTTGTTCTTGTACAGCTGGATCGGCGCGGTGCCAGGCAGCTGCAGCGCCCGCTGCGCGGCGGTCTCCATGACCCGCTCCCCCGCCTTGTCCCAGATGACGAGGTCGCGGGGGTTGGTCACCTCGGGGGTGGAGTACTCGGGGTGCGCGTGGTCGACGTACAGCCGCGCGCCGTTGGTGAGGATGACGTTCGCCAGGCCGAGGTCGTCCTCCGGCTCGCCGGGCAGGTGGTCGGACAGCCCGACGCCCACCTCGAAGCCGCGCGCGTCGCGGAGCGGGTTCTCCTCCTCGAAGTCCCAGCGCGTACGGCGGTCCCGCGGGCCCTCGGCCAGCACACCGGCGTAGCCGTTGACGACCTGGCTCGACGCCACCATGTGGTTGACGCCGGCGTGACCGGGCGTGGAGACGCCGTACTCCGTCTCGGAGCCCATGACGCGGCGAACGCTCATGGGCTGAGGGTAGAACGCCCTGCCCCCGCGGGTGACCGTTCGGGGCCGTGGGTCCTACAGGTACTGGCCAGTGTTCGCGATCGTGTCGATGGACTTGCCGGTCTCCGTGCCCTTGGCGCTGGTGACGAGCGTGCGGATGTACACGATCCGCTCGCCCTTCTTCCCGGAGATCCGGGCCCAGTCGTCGGGGTTGGTGGTGTTGGGCAGGTCCTCGTTCTCCTTGAACTCGTCGATACAGGCCGTGAACAGGTGCTGCATCCGCAGCCCCTTCTGACCCGACTCGAGGAAGTCCTTGATCGCCATCTTCTTGGCGCGGCCGACGATGTTCTCGATCATCGCGCCGGAGTTGAAGTCCTTGAAGTAAAGGATCTCCTTGTCTCCGCCGGCGTAGGTGACCTCGAGGAACCTGTTCTCCTCGGCCTCGGTGTAGATGCGCTCCACCACCCCCTGCACCATGGCCGCGACGGTGGCGGCCCGTGACCCGCCGTGCTCGGCGAGGTCCTCGGGGTGCAGGGGCAGGTCCTCCCGCAGGTACTTGCTGAAGATGTCACGCGCGGCCTCGGCGTCGGGGCGCTCGATCTTGATCTTCACGTCGAGACGGCCCGGTCGCAGGATGGCCGGGTCGATCATGTCCTCGCGGTTGGACGCGCCGATGACGACGACGTTCTCGAGCGTCTCGACGCCGTCGATCTCCGACAGCAGCTGCGGGACGATGGTCGTCTCCACATCGCTCGAGACGCCGCTGCCGCGGGTGCGGAAGATGGAGTCCATCTCGTCGAAGAACACGATGACGGGCGTGCCTTCGGTGGCCTTCTCCCGGGCCCGCTGGAAGATCAGCCGGATGTGGCGCTCGGTCTCCCCGACGTACTTGTTGAGGAGCTCAGGTCCCTTGATGTTCAGGAAGAACGCGCGCCCCTCGGGCCTGCCGGTGACCTCGGCGACCTTCTTCGCGAGGCTGTTCGCGACGGCCTTGGCGATGAGCGTCTTGCCGCAGCCAGGTGGCCCGTAGAGCAGGACGCCCTTGGGCGGCCGGAGCTGGTGCTCCTTGAAGAGGTCCTTGTGCAGGAAGGGCAGCTCGACCGCGTCGCGGATCGCCTCGATCTGCGGGTTGAGCCCGCCGATGTCCGCGTAGTCGATGTCGGGGACCTCTTCGAGGACGAGCTCCTCGACCTCGCTCTTGGGGATGCGCTCGTACACGTAGCTCGAGCGCGGCTCCAGCAGCAGCGCGTCGCCCGACTTCAGGGTCGTCCCGCTCAGACTGTCGGCGAGCTGCACGACCTTCTCGTCGTCGGTGTGTCCGATGACGAGGGCGCGGCCGCCGTCCAGCAGCTCCTTGAGGGTCACGACCTCGCCGTGCCGCTCGAAGTCCAGGGCCTTCACGACGTTGAGGGCCTCGTTGAGCATGACCTCCTGGCCCTTGCGCAGGGCGTCCACGTCGACGGCGGGTGACACGGTCACCCGAAGCTTGCGCCCCCCGGTGAAGACGTCGACGGTGTCCTCGTCGTGGATGCCCAGGAAGATGCCGAAACCGCTCGGCGGCTGGGCGAGTCGCTCGACCTCCTCCTTGAGGGCGACGATCTGGTCGCGGGCCTCCTTGAGCGTGCTGACGAGCCGCTCGTTCTGGCCGGTGGCCCCTGCCAGGGCGGCCTGCACGTCGGCGAGCCGCTCCTCGAGGGCTCGTACCTGACGTGGCGAGTCGGCGAGCTTGCGCCGGAGGACGGAGACCTCCTCCTCCAGGAAGCTCACCTGCGCACGGAGATCGGCAGCCTGCCCCTCCGAGCCGGCCCCGTGGGTGTCGGCCACGTGCCCCACCTCCCCGTCCTGCGTCGGGTCGTGCTGCTGCTCGCATCCTATGTACGTCGAGCCTGCAACCGCTGGATTCTCCATCGGCAACTCGCCCGCGATCCCAAGGGGTCGAAGTCGTAATGTGGTGACGTGGCTGACGAGCTCCGCGTCCGGGTCGACCAGGACCTCTGCACCGGCGACGGGCTGTGCGTGCAGTACGCCCCCCAGGTGTTCGAGTTCGACGTCGACGGCCTGGCCTACGTCAAGGACACGGACGGCGACCTCCAGCTGGCGGCGGGGGCGACCGTCCCCGTGCCCCCCGACGTCGCCGCCGCGGTGGTCGACTCGGCCATTGAGTGCCCCGGCGAGTGCATCCACGTCACCGACGCCAGCGGCAAGGCCGTGGCCGGCCCGGAGTTCGTCGGGATGCCGCAGCTGCCGTCCCGGATCTCTGCCTGACCTTTGCTCTTCAGCGAGCCGCGGGGGTGCGGCGCGCGCCGGTGCTCATGAGGCCCGTGAGGATCTCCTCGGCCAGACCGAGCCCGCCGAGGTGGCTCTCCCCCTCCATCGTGATGAGCGTCGCCTCCGGCAGCCGCTCCACGACGTGCGCGCCGTGCCGCAGCGGCACGATGTGGTCCGCGTCGCCGTGCCACCACAGCACCGGCACCCTGACGTCCTCGAGGCGGAAGCCCCAGTCCCGGGTGAACAGGAGCAGGTCGGACAGCGGTGCCGTGAGCTGCTTGCGGCTGCCGTGGACGAGGTCGTCAAGGAACATGGCGCGGAACTCCGGGCGTCCGAGCAGGCGCTTGTCGCCCTCGGGCTGGAGCACGGCGTACAGGTCGATGGCCGGGCCGGCGAACGGGCGCAGCAGCCGGACGGTCGCGGTCAGCCCGAGGCCGAGCGGCACGCGCCCGACGGAGAGCAGCGGACGCAGCGCGCTGGCCAGCGCGATCGGGCCCCCACCGACCGCGTCCGGCCCGACGGTCGGCGCGACGCCGCCGATGACGGCGACGCTCCTGACCCGGTCCGGGAAGGCGGCACCGGCCGCGAGGGCGTAGGGCCCGCCGCCCGACAGGCCGATCACGTGCATCGAACCGATGCCGAGGACGTCGGCGAGCAGCTCGAGGTCGGCGGTCCAGTCCATGAGGTCGGCGTAGACGTGCGGTGTGGAGGACCCGATGCCAGGGCGGTCGACGCCGATGATGCGCAGCCCCGCGCGGTCGGCGAGCGCTCGCGCCTCCACCGGGATCTGACGACGTGCGCCCGGCGTCCCGTGCATCCAGATCACCGGCTGGCCGTACGGCGAGCCGAACGCAGCGAACCCGAGGCGGCGGCCGCCGCGGACGGCCACGGAGCCCTCGAGCCGCGGGCGCGTGATGTCTGCCATACCTCTACGTTGCCACGCGGTCGCCCAGCGTGACGACGAGGGCTTGCTTCGGGACCGTCGCGGCAGGTCAGGGCAGGGTGGGGCGGAACGGCTCCTTGGGGCGGTCCTCCGTGGCGGCCGGCTCGGTCGACTCGGCCAGGTTCTCGCCGTACGCGCCCTTGGAGGGACGACGTCGGCGCGGCGGCGGCTCGAACCCGTCCGCGAGCTTGCGTGTGGTGCAGAGAAAGCCGGTGTGGCCCACCATCCGGTGCTGGGGGCGCACCGCGAGCCCCTCCACGTGCCAGCCACGCGCCATGGTCTCCCAGGCCGCCGGCTCGGTGAACGTCCCGTGGTCGCGCATGGCTTCCACGGTGGTGGACAGCTGCGTCGTGGTGGCGACGTAGCAGCACAGGACGCCGCCGGGACGCAGCGCCTTCGAGACCGCGTCCAGGCACTCCCAGGGCGCGAGCATGTCGAGGACGACCCGGTCCACGTCGGTGTCGACGAGGCTGTCCTGCAGGGAGCCGACGGTGATGGTCCAGGCCGGGTGCGGCCCGCCGAAGAACCGCTCGACGTTGTTCCGTGCGATCTCGGCGAAGTCGGCGCGACGCTCGTACGACGACAGCCGGCCGCCCTCGCCCACCGCGCGCAGCAGGGACATGGACAGGGCGCCCGACCCGACCCCGGCCTCGACGACGTGCGCGCCCGGGAAGATGTCTGCCATCCCGACGATGTTGGCGCTGTCCTTGGGGTAGACGACCGCCGCGCCGCGGGGCATCGAGAGCACGTAGTCGGGCAGCAGCGGGCGCAAGGCGAGGTACGTGGTGGCGCCGATCTGGACTGTGACGCCGTCGGGCCCGCCGAGGAGAGTGTCGTGGTCGAGGATCCCCTTGTGGGTGTGGAACTGCTTGCCCTGCTGGAGGGTGATGGTGTGCATCCGACCCTTGGGGTCGGTCAGCTGCACCTGGTCGCCCTCCGCGAGGGGACCACGTCGTCGTACGGCCTCGTAGCTCACCGGGACAAGGCTACGGAACCGCGCTCGGGTCGAGCGCCCGGGCGACGTCAGCGCTCGCGAGCACGCGCGGTGGCGTTCCGGTCACGACGTACTCGGACGCCGGCGTCTGCTCCAGCGCCTCGAGCAGCGCCTCGCCGGACAACTGGGGGTCGAGGAGGAGCCCCGGTTCGACGGTGCGCGCCCCCTCCCCCACCGTGACCCAGGGGCGGCGTTCGGTCGGGACCTGCTGGACCCAGGACTCGCTCACCACGCCCTGGACCCGACCGGCGCCGTCCACGACGACGAGCCCGCGCGCACCCGTCTCGTGCGCCTGCCGCACCGCCTCTGCCAAAGGCGTCGCGGCAGTGACCTCGACGGCCGGACGCGCCAGGGCGGCGACGGAGACGGCCGGCAGGCGCGCCAGCGCCTCCGAGCGTCGCAGCGCGGCCGCGGCGCCGGCGTAGATGAAGGCCCCGACGAGGGCAGACACGATGATCGTCACCGGGCCGTGGTCGCCGATCCCGTACGCCGGGAGCACGCCCAGCACGACGACGGGCACCACGACGAGGGCGATCACCATGCCGGAACGGGCGCTGACCCGCGTGCTCCGATCGGCGTCCCCGAGCACCTGCCAGAGCACGCTGCGCAGCACCCGGCCGCCGTCGAGCGGGAGTCCGGGCAGCAGGTTGAGCACCCCGATGACGCCGTTGGCGACCGCGAGCCCGCCGAAGAGCAGGCGTTCGAGGCTCCCCGGGTCCGTGCTCAGCACTCCCGCCAGCCCTATGCCGCAGAGCAGCACCGAGACCATGGGTCCGCTCACGGCGACGGCGTACTCCCGCGCCGGCGTCTGCGGCGACTCGGTGATCTCCGTGAGCCCTGCGAGCAGCGTGATCGTGA
Organism: Actinomycetota bacterium; assembly: GCA_046723735.1. Lineage (GTDB taxonomy): Bacteria > Actinomycetota > Actinomycetes > Mycobacteriales > SCTD01 > RYN-111. The sequence goes on from JBKOVB010000032.1 coordinate 55,403, forward strand.
TGCTGCGGACGGGCAGGCCGAATGCCCGGGCCACGAGGCAGTGGCCGATCTCGTGGAGTACGACGCTCAGCAGCAGCACTCCGACCAGGGCCACGGCGGCCCAGAGGGCGGTCTGCCCGCCGTACCGGTCGCTGAGGATCGACTGGCCCGTGACGACGAGGTAAGCCGCGAACAGGAACCACGAGGGCATCAGCACGACTGGCACTCCCGCGACCTTCGCGACCTGCAGGCCGCGGCGGGTTCGGGGGGCGTCGCTCACCGGACACAATCTAGATCCCGGCTCTTGTCGCACTCCGTGACTACCTTCGTGGCATGGCTTTGCTCGACGCCCCCGCGCCCGCCCCCGCGCCCGTGCCGCTCCCCGTGGTGGCGGCGCTGTCACCGTCGCGGGCGAGCGACTTCATGACGTGCCCGTTGCTGTTTCGCTACCGCAGCATCGACCGGCTCCCGCAGGCGCCCTCGTCGGCCGCGACGCGCGGGACGCTGGTCCACGCTGTGCTGGAGCGGCTGTTCGACCTGCCGGCGAGCGAGCGAACGCCGGAGGCCGCGGCAGCGCTGCTCGCGCCTGAGTGGGAGCGGCTGCAGGAGGCGGAGCCGGACGTCGCGGCGCTGTTCTCCTCTGAAGACGAGCTGGCGACCTGGCTGACGAGCGCACGGGGCCTGCTGGACGGGTACTTCGCGTTGGAGGACCCCCGCCGGCTCGACCCGGCGGAGAGGGAGTCGTACGTCGAGGTGCAGCTCCCCGGTGGGCTGCTGCTGCGCGGCATCGTGGACCGGCTCGACCAGGCGCCCACCGGGCAGCTCCGGGTCGTCGACTACAAGACCGGTCGGGCCCCTGGCGAGGCGTTCGAGGGCAAGGCGCTGTTCCAGATGAAGTTCTACGCGCTGGTGCTGTGGCGGACGCGCGGGGTGATCCCGACGCGGCTGCAGCTGATGTACCTCGGCGACCAGCAGGTGCTGGCCTACGCCCCTGAGGAGTCGGACCTGCTCGCCACCGAGCGCAAGCTGCTGGCGCTGTGGGAGGCGATCGAGCGGGCGGTGCAGGCGCGCGACTTCCGCCCACGGGTCTCGAAGCTGTGCGACTGGTGCGACCACCACGCCTTCTGCCCCGAGCAGGGCGGCACGCTGCTTCCTTGGCCGTCCGTGATGCCGTCGCTGGAGGAGCCCGAGGCCCGCCACGTCGAGGCCGCGGCCCGCAAGGCGCTCGCCGAGGAGGTGCGGGAGCCCTGAGGGCTCGGGGGCCCGAGCTGTCCTGGGTGTCCCCAAGGCGGCATGCCTGTCACACTCTGGCGAAACAGACGTCTTTCGGAGGCCCAGCGTGACTGCCACGGACACCACCGCCCCCGGCCTGACCGGTCCCGTCGACGCCCTCGTCGCGTCCGCGCCCGGGCGGCAGCTCCAGATGCCGGTGCCGCCGACGTTCTCCTCCGTCGAGGAGGAGCGGATGCACCGCAAGGTGCAGCTGGCGGCGGCGTTCCGCATGTTCAGCAAGGCGGGCCTCGATGAGGGCGCCGCCGGTCACATCACGGCCCGGGACCCGGAGTTCACCGACTCGTACTGGGTGAATCCCTTCGGGCGGCACTTCAGCCTCATCAGGCAGAGCGACCTGGTGCGCGTCAACCACGCCGGTGAGGTCGTCGAGGGCGACCACGCCGTGAACGGGGCCGCGGTCGCGATCCACTGTGCCGTGCACGCCGCGCGCCCGGACGTCGTCGCGGCGGCGCACGCCCACGGGCCGTACGGCAAGACGTTGTCGGCGCTCCCCCAGCGGATCGAGCCCCTCACGCAAGATGCCTGCGCCTTCTACGACGACCACGGGGTGCACGAGAGCTTCAACGGCGTCGTGCTCGACCCCGAAGAGGGCCGAGCCATCGGCGCGGCGCTCGGGCAGCACAAGGCCGTGATCTTGCGCAACCACGGGATGCTCACGGTCGGGCACTTCGTCGAGAGCGCCGCCTGGTGGTTCATCACGCTCGAGCGGACGGCCCAGTCGCAGCTGATGGCGTACGCCGCCGGCTCGCCGCTCCAGATCCCGCACGAGCACGCTCTCGGCACCCGAGAGCTGGTCGGCAACGAGTTCGCCGGCTGGTTCCAGTGGCAGCCCCTGTGGCAGCGGATCGCGAAGGACCATCCCGACATCTACGACTGAGCGATCAGTCACTGCCGAGAAGTGGCGGTCCGAGAGGTCGCTGTTACGGGTGGAGGGGCGCAAGGCGTGCCCCTTCAGCAGTCCCAAATTTGGACCTTTGCCTCTAGGCATGCCTCGAACCCGCCTTGACACTGGAGTTCTGAGGAGTGTGGCGAAAGGGGGTGCGCCATGGTCCGAAGTCAGGAGATGACCGCAATCGAGAAGGCGACCGGGCAGGCGGTCCTTGACGTTCACACTCAGTCGGATCGTGTAGGTACGGAGCGTCCCTCGAGCGCTCGTGCAAGGAATCGCAAGGGCGCCGCGATCGGGGCGTGGTTGGGAACGAGCACGTGGCCGGCGTACTGCGCGGCAGGGATCACCGCTGCGTACGGACTGCTCAAGGCCTACTGGGTGTTCGGCGGCACTGCCCTTTGGTCCATTGCTCCGCTCTCACAAGAGATGATCGACAAGGTGCGATCGAACACCGCCCCCACGTGGTTCCTCGTCGCAGATGCCTTCAGTGTGGTGCTGGCCGTGGCGGGCGTCTTGTTCGCCCTGGCGACTGCGCGTCCACGGCGGTGGCTGCCAGGATGGCTGGTCCGTTGGTCGCTGTGGCCGCTCGCCACGCTCATGGCGCTGCGCGCGATGCTGGGGATCATCGGTGACATCCAACAGATCGCTTCTGGTGATTCTGGTGCGCTCACCCACACGGCCCTGTGGGATCTGGTCTTGTGGGCGCCGTTGTTCCTGATCTGGGGTCTGCTGTGGGCAGCGACTGCACTGACATATGCCAGGCGCGTGCGCACGACCCAAGAACGAGTCGCATAGGCGGTGCGCCGCATCCCTGCCCGCATCGCCCCGATGATGGCGCTGGCCATGGGACGTGCTGCAGGAGCGGGTCAGGCGGACAGGCGGACGAGGTCGGAGAGGTGCTGCACCTCCACGCCGACGAGCGACGGCACCACCATGCGACGCGGCGCCGGGTCGAACACGATCCCTGGGACGCTCGGCACGGCGACCACCGCGCACCCCGCCGCCTCGGCGCTCGCAACCCCCGAAGGCGAATCCTCCAGCACCACGCACCGCGAGGGCGGGACAGCGAGGCTTGACATCGCGTCCAGGTAGGGCTGCGGATGCGGCTTCCCGTGCGCGACCTCGTCGCCGGCCACCGTCACCTCGAACGGCCCGATGCCATGGGCCAGCACGGCATCCACGAGCACGCGGTACGACGAAGACACCAGCCCCACAGGCACGCCGGCCGATCGCAGGGACCCCAGCAGCTCCAGCACCCCGGGCAGTACCGGGGGTCTCGAGCCGAACAGGGAGACCATGCGCCCCAGCAGCCAGGCCGACGTGCGTGCGACGTCCTCCGGGCCGGCAGCCGCGCCGTACCAGCGCAGGATCGTGGGTACGGCGACGTCCAGCCGGGTCCCGACGATCGCCGCCTTCAGCTCAGGCGTGAACTCACCGCCGAGCTCACGGGCGAGCTCCACCTCCGCGACCGTCCAGGCCGGCTCGGTGTCGACGAGCAGCCCGTCCATGTCGAAGAGGACGGCAGCCGGCAGCGTGCTCACCTCGCGGCGAAGTACTTCGCCTCGGGGTGGTGCACCACGATTGCGCTCGTCGACTGCTCGGGTGTGAGCTGGAACTCCTCCGAGAGCTCGACCCCGATCCGCTGCCATTCAAGGAGATCCTGCACCTTGGTCTGGTCCTCGACATCCGGGCAGGCGGGGTAGCCCCACGAGTAGCGCGCACCGCGGTGCTCGAGCTTGAGGATGCCCGCGAGGTCGGACGCGTCCTCGGAGGCGAAACCGAGCTCGGCGCGGATGCGGGCGTGCCAGAACTCCGCCAGCGCCTCGGTCAGCTGGACCGAGAGCCCGTGCAGCTCGAGGTACTCGCGGTAGGCGTCGCGCGCGAACAGCTCCGCGGTCACCTCGGAGACGTGCCGCCCCATGGTGACGACCTGGAAGGCGACGACGTCGGTCTCCCCGCTCTCCTGCGCCCGGAAGAAGTCGGCCAGGCACAGGTGCCGGTCGCGCCGCTGCCTGGGGAACGTGAACCGGCAGCGCTCCTCCCCCGACTGCGGGTCGAGCACGATGAGGTCGTCGTCCTTGCTCACGGCGGGGAAGTACCCGTGCACCACGGCGGCCTGCATGATCCCGTCGGCCTGCACCTTGGCGAGCAGCTCGCGCAGCCGCGGCCGTCCCTCGGTCTCCACCAGCTCGTCGTACGACGGACCGGCACCGCCCTTGGAACCGCGCAGCCCCCACTGCCCCAGGAACAGGGCCCGCTCGTCGATCCAGCCGGCGTAGTCGGCCAGCGCGATGCCCTTGGTGATCCGCGAGCCCCAGAACGGCGGGGTCGGGACGAGGTTGTCGGTCGCGACGTCCGAGCGGCTCGGGACCTCCGTGGGCTCCTCGGAGGCGGCTCGGGCAGCTGCGATCGCCCGCGAGCGCGCGTGCCGCTCGCGGCGCTCCTGCTCCTTCGCCGTCTCCTCCTCGGACTGCTCGGGCGTGACCTCGCCGCGCTTGCGGGCCATCAGACGGTCCATGAGGTGCAGGCCCTCGAAGGCGTCGCGGGCGTAGCGGACCTCGCCCTCGAAGACCTCGGTGAGGTCGTTCTCGACGTACGCACGGGTGAGGGCGGCACCGCCCAGCAGCACCGGGAAGTCTCGTGCGATCCCGCGGGAGTTCATCTCCTGCAGGTTCTCCTTCATCACCACCGTCGACTTCACGAGCAGCCCGCTCATGCCGATGGCGTCGGCATCGTGCTCGGCGGCGGCGTCGAGGATCGTCGTCACCGGCTGCTTGATGCCGAGGTTGACGACGTTGTAGCCGTTGTTGCTCAGGATGATGTCGACGAGGTTCTTGCCGATGTCGTGGACGTCGCCCTTGACCGTGGCGAGGACGATGGTGCCCTTCCCGGTCTGGCCCTCGACCTTCTCCATGTGCGGCTCGAGGTAGGCGACGGCGGTCTTCATGACCTCGGCGCTCTGCAGCACGAAGGGCAGCTGCATCTCGCCGGAGCCGAACAGGTCGCCCACGACCTTCATGCCGGCCAGCAGCGTGTCGTTGACGATGTCGAGCGGCCTGCGCCCCTCGGCCATCGCGGCGTCGAGGTCCTCGGTCAGCCCGTTCTTCTCGCCGTCGATGATGCGTCGCTGCAGGCGCTCCTCGAGCGGCAGCGCCATCAGCGCGTCCAGCCGCGAGGTGGCGCCGGCCGTCGACTCGACGCCCTCGAACAGCTCGAGGAAGCGGGTCAGCGGGTCGTAGCCGTCACGCCGCCGGTCGTAGACGAGGTCCAGCGCCACCTCGCGCTGCTCGTCCGGGATCCGGTTCATCGGGAGGATCTTGCTGGCGTGCACGATCGCGCTGGTGAGTCCCGCCTTCTGGCACTCGTGCAGGAAGACGGAGTTGAGCACCACACGGGCGGCCGGCTTGAGGCCGAACGAGATGTTCGACAGGCCGAGCGTCGTGCCGACGGCCGGGCGCCGCTCCTTGAGCCGCCGGATCGCTTCGATGGTCTCCAGCCCGTCGCGCCGCGACTCCTCCTGGCCGGTGCCGAGGGTGAAGGTCAGGCAGTCCACGAGGATGTCGCTCTCGGACAGGCCGTACTCGCCGACGAGCACGTCGACGAGCCGTTCTGCGACCGCGACCTTGTGCTCCGCCGTACGGGCCTGGCCCTGCTCGTCGATGGTGAGCGCGACGACGGCCGCGCCGTGCTCCTTGACCACTGGCATGACGCGGCGGAACCGGCTCTCGGGACCGTCGCCGTCCTCGAAGTTCACCGAGTTGACCACCGCGCGCCCGCCCAGGCACTCGAGCCCCGCCTCGACGACCTGGGGCTCGGTGGAGTCGAGCATGATCGGCAGCGTGCTCGCGGTGGCGAGCCGGGAGGCGGCGTCGCGCATGTCGACGGCGCCATCACGACCGACGTAGTCGACGCAGAGGTCGATGACGTGGGCGCCCTCGCGCACCGCCTCGCGGGCGATGTCGACGACCTTCTCCCAGTCGGCCTCGAGCAGCGCCTCGCGAAAAGCCTTGGAGCCGTTGGTGTTGGTGCGCTCGCCGACCATGAGCACCCCGGCGTCCTGCCGGAACGGCACGCTGGCGTAGAGCGACGACGACGCGGCTTCCGGCTGCGGCTGACGAGCCGGTACGGCGGCCCCGCGGACCTTCTCGACGACGTGCCGCAGGTGCTCGGGGGTGGTTCCGCAGCACCCGCCGACCAGCCCGACGCCGTACTCCCTGACGAAACCGTCGAGGGCGGAGGCAAGCTCGTCGGGGCTGAGAGGGTAGACGGCACCGTCCTTGCCGAGGACGGGCAGTCCGGCGTTCGGCATCACCGAGAGCGCGACCTGCGCCCGCTGCGACAGGTGCCGCAGGTGCTCGCCCATCTCGGCCGGACCGGTGGCGCAGTTCATGCCGATGACGTCGACGCCGAGCGGCTCCAGCGCGGTGAGTGCCGCGCCGATCTCGGAACCGAGCAGCATCGTGCCGTTGAGCTCGACGGTCACCTGGGCGATGAGCACGACCCGCTGCCCGAGCGCGGTCATCGCCCGCTTCGCGCCCACGATTGCGGCCTTGGTCTGCAGGAGGTCCTGCGACGTCTCGACGAGCACCGCGTCCGCCCCGCCCTCGATGAGGGCCTCGGCCTGCTCCTGGTAGGCGTCGCGGAGCAGGGCGTAGGGGGCGTGCCCGAGCGTGGGCAGCTTGGTGCCGGGGCCGACCGAGCCGAGCACCCAGCGCGGGTGGTCAGGAGTGGACCAGGCGTCGGCCGCCTCGCGCGCGATGCGTGCGCCGGCCAGCGCGGTCTCACGGATCCGGTCGGCGATGCCGTACTCGTTGAGGGCCGCCCAGTTGGAGCCGAAGGTGTTGGTCTCGACGGCGTCCACGCCCACGGCGAAGTACGCGTCGTGGACGGCCCGGACGACGTCGGGCCTCGTGACGTTCAGGACCTCGTTGCAGCCCTCGTGGCCCTCGAAGTCGTCCAGCTCGAGGGGTTGTGCCTGGAGCATCGTGCCCATCGCCCCGTCGGCCACGACGACGCGCTCGGACAGCGCGGTGAGAAGGTCGGGACGCGGGAAGGAGTCGGACACACCGGGAGTCTACCGGCGGCCGCTCCGCCTCTTGACCCAGCGCGGGGGTAGGTTGCCGCTGACGAGAGATCCTCGGTGAGGAGGGCGCGTGAGCGACGGTTACACGACGGTGATGGTCGGCACGGACGGCTCTGAGACGTCCTTCCGTGCCGTGGACCGGGCGGCTGCGGTTGCCCGCGACGCGGGCGCCACCCTGCTGCTGCTCACGGCGTACCACCCGATGCGCCCCCGCGAGGCCGAGGACGCGCGTCGAGCGCTGGGCGACGAGTCCTACAAGGTCACCGGCTCCTCCCCCGCCGAGTCGGTGCTCGGCGAGGCCCGCGACCGCGCCCTCGCGCTGGGCGCCGAGAAGGTCGAGACCGTGGCCGTGGAGGGCGACCCGGTGGACGCCCTCGTGGACGAGGCCGTCCGCCGTGGCGTCGACCTGCTCGTGGTCGGAAACCGCGGTCTCAACAGCCTCGCCGGCCGCCTGCTCGGCTCGGTGCCGGCCAACATCACGCACAAGGCGAGCTGCGACGTGCTCGTCGTCCACACCACCGGCAAGGGAGCCGCCCGCACGTGACCTCGCCGCTCGTCGTCCCCCCGCTCCGCGCGCCCGTGATGGTGGCGGCGTTCGAGGGCTGGAACGACGCGGGTGACGCCGCCACCGACGCGGTGGCGCACCTGGCAGAGGTGTGGGAGGCCACCGAGGTGGCGGCGCTCGACCCGGACGACTTCTACGACTTCCAGGTCAACCGGCCCACTGTCTCGCTCGTCGACGGCATCACGCGCCGCATCACCTGGCCCACCACCCGCTTCTTCGTGGCGCGGCTCCCGGCCGGCCCGCGGGACCTGGTGCTGGTGCACGGTGTCGAGCCCAACATGCGCTGGCGGGGCTTCTGCGAGCAGCTGCTCGGCGTCGCCTCCGAGCTGCAGGTGGCCGAGGTGGTGACGCTCGGGGCCCTGCTCGCCGACACCCCGCACACTCGCCCGGTGCCGGTGAGCGGCGCCTCGTCCCACCCCGGCCTGGCCGCCCAGCTCGGGCTGGAGCACAGCCGGTACGAGGGGCCGACCGGGATCGTCGGGGTGCTGCAGGACGCCTGCGAGCGCGGCAACGTGCCTGCGGTCTCGTTCTGGGCAGCGGTCCCGCACTACGTGCACCAGCCGCCCTGCCCGAAGGCCACCATCGCGCTGCTCCGCCGGGTCGAGGACCTGCTCGACGTGCCCGTGCCGCTGTCCGACCTCCCGGAGCGGGCGCGTGAGTGGGAGCGGCAGGTCGACGAGCTGGCCGCCGAGGACTCGGACGTCGCGGAGTACGTCGCGTCGCTCGAGGAGCGCGAGCCCGAGGAGGAGCTGCCCGAGGCGAGCGGCGAGGCGATCGCGAAGGAGTTCGAGCGCTTCCTGCGCCGGCAGGACCCGCCCGAGCGTTAGCGGGGACGCCGGTTGCAGGGTGGGTCCTTCGCCCCTGGCGACCGCCGTGGTCCCGCTCCTACCGTCGGCGGTGACAGTCCTTCAGGAGGTGATGAGGATGCCTCCCCACTGCGATGCGCTGGACGGGCCCGTCGTACGCGCCGCGCGTGAGGCGTTGGCCGCCCACGACGTGGAGCTGGTCCTGCCCTACGTGCACGCCGACGGCGAGGACGAGGTGCGGGCCGCGTTCGACATGACCGTCAAGGCCTCCACGCTCGGAGCTGAGGCACGAGAGGTGGCCGAGCGCTGGTACTTCGAGACCGTGGTTCGGGTCCACCGGGCCGGCGAGGGGGCACCGTTCACGGGCCTCAAGCCCGCTGGGCTCGATGTGGGTCCCGTGATACCGGCGGCCGAGCGCGCCCTCGACAGCGGCTCGCCCGACGAACTGGTCTCCGTGATGTGCCGCGAGCTGAGCGAGCAGGTCGAGCGGCGACTGCACCACGCGCTCGAGCTGAGGAGCAGGGCTGGCGGCGGTGTCACGGAGTCCCGCGCCTACGTCGAGGCGATGCTCGGGCTCCAGGTCTGGGCGAACAGCGTCCACCGCCAAGTCACCGCGGAGCCGCACGCGCACCTCGGGGCCCACGCCCACGGCTGACCCGGACGGGTCAGAGCTCGACGCCGAGCAGGGCGTCGACCGTGTCGCGCACGAGCGCCGGCGCCGAGGTGTCGTCCCCGTCGGCCGCGCACCAGGCGTCCACGGCTGCCAGCGCGGCTGGCGTGTCGAGGTCGTCGCCCAGTGCCCGTCGTACGGCGGAGAGCAGGGCCGCGCCGTCCGGCCCGCTCGTACGAGCCACGCCGACCCGCCACCGGGCGAGGCGCTCCACGCCGCCCTCGAGCGTGGCGGCGGTCCACATCCGGTCCACGCGGTAGTGATCCGCGAGCAGGGCGAGCCGAAGTGCCGCCGGCTCCGTGCCCTCGTCGAGCAGGGGGCGGACGAACACGAGGTTGCCCAGCGACTTGCTCATCTTCTCGCCGTCCAGCCCGAGCATGCCGGCGTGCACGTAGGCGCGTGCGAACGGCGCCACCCCGGTGGCCACCTCCGCCTCCGCCGCAGACAGCTCGTGGTGCGGGAAGACCAGGTCGTTGCCGCCGCCCTGGACGTCGAGCTGGGGGCCGAGGCGCTTCATCGCCATGGCCGTGCACTCGACGTGCCAGCCGGGCCGACCGGGACCGAGCGGTGACGGCCAGGCCGGCTCCCCCGGCCGCTGCTGCAGCCACAGCAGCGCGTCGAGCGGGTCCTTCTTGCCCGGCCGGTCCGGGTCGCCACCGCGCTGGTGCGACAGGTCGATCATGGTCGCGACGTCCAGGTTCGACACCTCGCCGAAGTGCTGCGCCGCCGCGACGGAGAAGTACACGTCACCGTCGACGGTGTAGGTGACCCCGAGCTCCTGCAGGCGCAGCACGAGCTCGACGATCTCGTCCATGGCCTCGACCGCCCCGACGTACCAGGTGGGCGGCAGCACCCGCAGCGCGGCCATGTCGCCGCGGAACAGCTCCGTCTCGCGGGCCGCGACCTCTTCCCACGCGATCCCGTCGCGCTGCGCGCGCTCCAGCAGCGGGTCGTCGATGTCCGTGACGTTCTGGACGTAACGGACCTCGTGTCCCTGGTCACGCCAGAACCTGACAAGGGTGTCGAACGCGACGAACGTCGCGGCGTGCCCGAGGTGGGTGGCGTCGTACGGCGTGATCCCGCAGACGTAGAGCCGGGCGACGGCGTCGGCGGGCTCGAGCAGGACGCGGCCGCGGCTCGCCGTGTCATGCACGTGCAGCGGCTGCGGTGAGGGCGGCGTCGGGAGCACGGGCACGTCGGCGGCCGACCAGGACAGCATGCCCGGCAGCGTAGCCGCGGGCACCTGACACACTTCCGGGTGAACCTCGGATGTCACGGTTGTCCGAGTACCGCAGCATGTCTTCCCCGACTCCGGACAGCCGCCCGGTCGCGCTGCGCGTCCACGCCCCGCGTTCCCTCGCCCTCGTCGTCGCGGCCCTCGCCGTTCTCGCCGCCGGAAGCACGAGCGGGGTGACGGTCCCCTCCCGTCACCCGCTCGTCCCCGTCGTCGGCCTCAGCGAACCGGAGCCCGTGGGCGCGGGAACGGCCGGCACCTCCACGACGCAGCTCTACAAGTTCTCGGCGTACGTCGGGGGCAAGCCGGTTCGCTGGAACCCGTGCGCCGCCATCCACTGGCGGTTCAGGACGACGGCAGCGCCAAGGGGCGGGCTCACGATCGCGAAGGCCGCCGTTGCCAAGGTCGCGCTGGCGACGGGCATCCGCTTCGTGTACGACGGCACCACCACCGCCGTCCCGAACAGCAAGTGGCTGCCCACGTCGACGAGCAACGTCCGGCCGCTGCTCATCGGCTGGACCGACGCGTCGCACAGCGACCTGCTCGCGGGTCGTCCGCGCAACGTGCTCGGCGTGACACGCACGGCCTACTTCGCCGCCACCGTCGACGGCCGGTCGCTCGCGGCCACCAAGGCTGCCGTCGTCGCGCTGGACCGCACGGATCGGCTGCCCCTCACTGGATCGGTGTCGTGGAGCTCGGTGCTGCAGCACGAGCTCGGCCATGCGATGGGCCTCGACCACGTCGGGAACACCCGGGAGCTCATGTACCCGGTGCTGCAGCGCACTCTGAGCGGTCTGCAGCCCGGTGACCGCACCGGCCTCTACCGCCTCGGCCGCGCGGCGGGTTGCATCTCCCTCCCCTACTGAGCCGAGGTCAGAAGGGCGGCCACGGGATCGCCGGCCAGTCCGCCGGCGGGAACGGGTAGGTGCCATCCGCCAGCAGCTGCGCGACCCGCTGCTGCGTACGCCGTACCTCCCGACCCGTGAGGTGCTCCGCCAGCTGTCCGCCCAGCTCGGCCTCGAGCGCCCGAGCCAGCCGCTGGAGCCCGTCCACGGCCTCGTCGCTGAGCGCACAGCCCGTCCACTGCCACAGCACGGTGCGCAGCTTGTCGTCGACCGCGAAGCAGACGCCGTGGTCCACGCCCAGCACCCGACCCTCGGGGGTGGGGAGCAGGTGGCCGCCCTTGCGGTCGGCGTTGTTGACGACCGCGTCGAGCAGGACCATCCGTTGCAGGTCGGGGTGCTCGCTCGTGACGAGCCGCCGCAGGTCGACGCCCTCGTCCACCTCGATCCAGAGCTGACACATGCCGGGCCCGAACGGGCCGTCACGCAGCACGGTGGGCGGGACGAGCCCCCAACCCAGGGCCTCGCTCACGAGGTAGGTCGCCACTTCCCGGCCGGCGAGCGTGCCGTGCGGGAAGTCCCACAGCGGGCGCTCGCCGCGCACCGGCTTGTGCACGCAGGTCGCGGTGACGCCGTCGAGGGTCACGGTGCAATAGAGCGTGGCGTTGCTCGCGTCGACGAGCCGTCCCTCGACGGCGAGGTCGCCGCGCGCGAGCAGCGCGTGCACGTCCGGGGTCAGCGGCGGTGCCCGTTCTGTCGGGGGCAGACGTGCCCGGCCGGGTCCAGGGGCAGCCCGCACAGCGGGCACGGCGGCCGCCCGGCCGCCACGACGCGCAGGGCCCGACGTACGAATCCCCGTGCCATGGGCGCGGTCATCCGGACGCGGAGCGTGTCCGGGCCGTCCTCGGCATCGCTGAGCGGCTCGACCTCCGGGTCCTCCTCGTCGGTCTGCGCCAGTGCCTCGACGACGCACAGGCTCGCGTCGGCGTCCCAGGCAAGACCCATGCTGCCGACGCGGAACTCCTCCTCCACCGGGGTGTCGAGCGGGGCGGTGTCCTCGACGTCCTCGCCGCCGTGCGCGACCGGCCCCACGGCGTCCAGCAAGTCGTCGAGGCGCTCGGCCAGGACGCGCACCTGCACCTTCTCGAGGGCCACGCTGACGGTCCTGCCCCCGCCAGATGCCTGCAGGTAGAACGTCCGCTCCCCGGGTTGCCCCACGGTCCCGGCGACGAAGCGCTCGGGCGGGTCGAAGTAGTAGACCTGACGGGGCACCTTTCCACCCTAAGGGTGGCCTCTAGGCTCCGCTGCCGCCGCCGACCGGGGCGTCGCTGCTGCGGCGACGGCGACGGCGTGCCGGTGTCGGGGTGAGCAGCTCGGCCAGGGAGGTGCCCGCGTCGTTGAGGCGGACGAGGAACGGCCGGGTCTCGGTGTAGCGGACGACCGTCACCGAGCAAGGGTCGACCACGATCCGCTGGAACAGGTCGAGGTGCACGCCCAGCGCGTCCGCGACGACTGCCTTGATGACGTCCCCGTGCGAGCAGGCGAGCCACGTCGCGTCGAGGCCGAGCCGGCTGTTCCAGTCACGGACGGCGGCCACCGCCCGGTGCTGCGCGTCGCGCAGCGCTTCGCCGTCCTGTCCCGGGAACACCGCCGCGCTCGGGTGCTGCTGCACGACCTTCCACAGCGGGTCCTTGGAGAGCTCCTTGAGCGATCGGCCCGTCCAGTCGCCGTACCGGCACTCCCCCAGCCGGTCGTCGACCTCCACCGGCCGGTCCCCTGCGATCGCGGCGGCCGTCTCGCGGCAGCGGTCGAGGGGGCTGGTCACGATCGCCGCCAGGGGCACGCCGGCCAGCCGCTCGGCGAGGCCGGCTGCCTGCGCACGCCCGCGGTCGTCGAGGTGCACGTCGGGGGTCCAGCCGGCCAGCACCGGGCCCGTCATGGCCGTCAGTCCGTGCCTGACGAGCACCAGCGTGCTCACAGCCAGCCGCGCCGCTTGAAGTAGACCCACAGGCCGACGCTCAGGACGACGAGCAGCAGCGTGGAGGTCACGAAGCCGCTGTGCTTGGCGAAGCCGGGGTACGGGACGTTCTGGCCGTAGAAGCCGGTGATGCCGGTGATCACGGCCAGGATGGCCGCCCACGCCGTGAGGCTGCGCATGACGATGTTGAGGCGGTTTCCCTGCAGCGTCAGGTTGGTTTCGAGGATGGTCGACACGAGGTCCCGCAAGGACTCGGTCCACTCGGTGACCCGTAGGACGTGGTCGTAGACGTCCTGGAAGTAGGGCTGCGTCTCCTCGTCCACGACCTGCAGGTCGCGTCGCAGCAAGGTGTTGACGACCTCGCGCATCGGCAGCACGACCCGCCGCAGGAGCACCAGGGACTTGCGCACCTCGAAGCTGCGGCGCTGCAGCTCGCGCGTCCGCGGGCGCGTGTCGAACAGCACCTCCTCGAGCCGGTCGATCTGCTCGTCGAGGACCTGCACCGCCTCGAAGTGGCCGTCCACGACGAGGTCGAGCACGCCGTGCAGCAGGTGGGCGACGCTGGTGACCGGCAGCCGTGAGCCGTCCCAGCGCGCGACCAGGCTCTCCACCGGTACGGCGGGGCTGCGGCGCACCGTGACGAGCGCCCGCTCGGTGACGAAGGCGTCCAGCTCGTAGGTCGTGAGCTCGGCCGTCGTCGGGTCGATCTCGGCGAAGTACACCGAGAGGAACAGGTGGTCGGCGTAGCGGTCCAGCTTCGGGCGCTGGTGCTCGTGCACCGCGTCCTCCACCGCGAGCGGGTGCAGCCCGAGCTCCTCGACCAGCACCGCGAGGTCGTCTCCGGTGGGCGCCTCGAGGTCGAGCCAGACGATCGTGCCGGGCACCTCGAGCTGGTCGCTGACCAGGTCGACGTCGAAGCCCTCGTCGACGACGGCGCCGTCCCGATAGGCGCGGGTGTGCGCCGGGCACTGCGTGCCGTTGTGCGCACGGCACGGCAGCGCGGCGTCAGCGGTCACAGCGGAAGTCAAGCACTCACCCGTTCACGGCAACGGCGACCAGGACCGCGAGCCCCAGCGCGAGCCGGTAGGGCACGAACGTCGTGATGCGGTGGCTCGCGACGAAGCGCAGCAGGAACCAGATGGTGGCGTAGGCGACCACGAAGGCGACGAGCGTCGCGACCAGGGTTGCGCTGCCGCCGGCGGCACTGCTGGTGGCGTCCTTGAGGCCGTAGAGCCCGGCGGCGAGCAGGGCCGGGATGCCGAGCAGGAAGGACAGCCGCGTCGCGGAGACCCGGTCCAGGCCGCGGAGCAGACCCGCGGAGATGGTCGCGCCCGAGCGCGACACGCCGGGCACCAGCGCGAGGCACTGGGCCAGCCCGATGACGAGGGCGTCGCGCAACGTCAGCGACCGTTCGCCCCTGTCCTGCCGCGCCTGGCGCTCGGCCCAGACGAACACGGCGCAGAAGGTCGTCAGGCCGATCGCCACCGTGATGAGCTGCGTGTCGATGGTGGTGATCACGTGGCGGAGAGCGAAGCCCACGATCCCGATCGGGATCGACCCCACGAGCACGGCGAGCGCGAACCGGAAGTCCGCGCGGGCCCGCCCCTCCTTGGTCGTGACGCCGCCGACGAAGCTCCCCACGAGCCGCACGATGTCTTGCAGGAAGAAGAGCACCGCCGCGGCGATGGCGCCGGTCTGGATCACGGCCGTGAAGCCGATGATGGCGTCCTTCTGGTCCTGCGTCTGGTTCGGCAGGCCCAGCAGGTGCTCGGTGATGAGCAGGTGCGCGGTGCTGGACACAGGGAGGAACTCGGTCAGCCCCTCGACGACGCCGAGCAGCACGGCCTGGCCGGTGTTCACGCGCGCTCCCTCCGCAACCGGCCTGCCACGGCCGCACCGATGCCGAGACGGTAGAGGACGCTGGCCACCACCGACGCCCGTGAGCGCCGTCCTCGGCGCGTCGCGGCGTACGCGGTCCCGGCCGCGAGGGCGCTCGGCAGGAGGGGCGGGACCTGACGCGCGCGTACGGCGGTGAGGGCCGCCGCCCCGGCGCTGATGGGCAGGGACATGAGCAACGACACCCGCACCGCCTGCTCCCTCTCGACGTCGCGGGCGCGCAGCGCGGTCAGCGTGGCGCCGGACCGGGACACGCCCGGCACCAGCGCGGCGACCTGCGCGAGCGATGCCGCCAGCAGGTCCCCGTCCTCCTCCCCACGATCACGGGAGGTGCGGCGGTCGCGGTCGGCGGCGAGCAGCAGCAGCCCGGATCCCACCAGCAGCGCCGCGGTCGGGCCGGGGCGGCCGAGCCGCTTCTCCACGGCGCCGTGCGCCAGGGCACCGGCGGCAGCCGCCGGCAGCGAGGTGGCCAGCAGCCGCAAGGCGGTTGGGCGGTCGAGCGCCCGCAGGTCCTCGCGCAGCGCGAGCGCGACCCCGGCGGTGGAGCCCAGGTGCAGGCCGGCGGCGAAGCCGGTGCGGTCGTCAGGCGCGGGCCACCGCAGCAGCCACGGCAGCAGGGTCAGCTGCGCCGAGGACGAGACGGGGTAGACCTCCGCAACGCCCTGGACCAGCCCGAGAACCGCCTGCTGCCAGCGCGAAAGACCGCGGTGTCTCAGGTGCCGACCCCGGCGAGCTCCAGCGCCTCGACCGCCGTCCGGAGGGCGGCCTTGCGTGCGTCCAGGGTGGGCGCCGCCGGCGTGAGGATCAGCGTGGTCACGCCGGCCGCGGCGAGCTCCTGCATCCGCTCGGCGACGCGCTCCTTCGTCCCCAGCAGGGCCGTGCGCTCGACGAACTCGTGCGGCACGGCGGCAGCAGCCTCGTCGTACTTCTTGGCGAGGTAGAGGTCCTGGACCTCCGCCGCCTCCTTCTCGTAGCCCATGCGGCAGGCGAGCTGGTTGTAGAAGTTCTTCTCGCGGCTTCCCATGCCGCCGACGTAAAGGGCGGCGTACCAGCGGATCTCGTCGGCGCAGGCGCGCACGTCGTCGCCGAGGACGAGCGGCATGCTCGGCGCGACGTCGAAGCCCTCCAGGCTCTTGCCGACCTTCGCGCGACCCTTCTCGACGGACGTCAGCTGCTCCTTGCCGAACTCCGGGCTGAAGAAGATGCCGAGCCAGCCGTCGAACAGCTCCCCGGCAAGCTCGAGGTTCTTGGGGCCGACGGCCGCGAGGTACATCGGGATGTGCTCACGCACCGGGTGCACCGTCAGCTGCAACGCCTTGCCGGGGCCGTCCGGGAGCGGCAGCACGTAGTGCTCCCCCTCGTAGGACACGCGCTCGCGCCGCAGCGCCTTCTTCACGATGTCGGAGTACTCGCGGGTGCGGGCGAGCGGCTTGTCGAAACGCGCGCCGTACCAGCCCTCGGAGACCTGGGGGCCGGAGACGCCCAGGCCGAGGCGGAAGCGCCCGCCGGACAGGGCGTCGAGGGTCGCTGCCGTCATGGCGCACGACGCCGGGGTGCGCGCGGGGATCTGGAAGATCGCCGAGCCGACGTCGATCTGCTTCGTCTGGGCGGCGACCCAGGAGAGCACCGTGGGGGCGTCGGAGCCGTAGGCCTCGGCCACCCAGCAGGAGTCGTAGCCGAGGGCGTCGGCCTCTTGCGCGAGTGCCAGGTTGTCGGCGTCGTTGCCGGCGCCCCAGTAGCCCATGTTGAGTCCCAGTCGCATGCGCGAACGGTAGCCTCCGCCGCGTGAAGCAGCGCCACCTGGGCCGCAGCGGCCTCGTCGTCTCCCGCCTGGCCCTCGGCACGATGACGTGGGGTGGCGACACCGACGAGGACGACGCAGCGGCACAGCTCATCGCCTTCCACGAGGTGGGCGGCACGCTGGTCGACACTGCCGACACGTACGTGCAGGGCGAGAGCGAGCGGGTGCTCGGGCGCCTCCTCAAGGACGTCGTGCCGCGCGACGAGATCCTCGTGGCCACCAAGGCGTACGGCGTGACGGGGCCCGGTCCGATGAACCGCGGCTGCTCGCGCGGCCACCTGCTCGGGGCGCTCGACACCTCGCTGGCGCGGCTGCAGACCGACTACGTCGACCTGTGGCAGCTGCACGCCT
This sequence comes from Actinomycetota bacterium, assembly GCA_046723735.1. GTDB lineage: Bacteria > Actinomycetota > Actinomycetes > Mycobacteriales > SCTD01 > RYN-111. The sequence continues at coordinate 72,790 of JBKOVB010000032.1, forward strand.
GGGACCTCATGACGCCGTGGGAGGAGACCCTCGCGGCGGTCGACACCGCAGTCGCGTCGGGGCGGGTCCGCTACGCCGGGGTCTCGAACTTCTGCGGCTGGCAGCAGGGCGCCTGCGTGGCGTGGCAGCGGGCCGTCCCCGGTCGGGCCCCGCTCGTGTCCAACCAGGTGGAGTACTCGCTGCTGCAGCGCGGCGTGGAGCGCGAGGTCGTGCCGGGCGCCCTGGCGCAGGGCGTCGGACTGCTGCCCTGGTCGCCGCTCGGCCGGGGGGTGCTCACCGGCAAGTACCGACACGGGTCGCCCGCGGACAGCCGCGCCAGCTCGGAGCGCTTCAAGGCCTTCGTGCAGCCCTACCTGGACGAGCGCAGCGCCTCGGTGGTGGACGCGGTCGTCACCGCGGCCGACGGGCTGGGCGTCTCCCCCGTCGCGGTGGCGCTCGCCTGGGTCCGCGACCGGCCCGGGGTCGTGGCGCCGATCGTGGGCGCACGGACGGCGGCGCAGCTGCAGGCCGCGCTCGCGGCGGAGGACGTGGTGCTGCCCGAGGTGGTCCGGCAGGCCCTCGACGACGTGAGCGCGCCGCTTCTGGGGTATCCAGAAGACGTGCCACGCTGGACGTCGGACGACGTCGAGACCTAGCCACCGGTGAGGGGGCGCTGATGGCCGAATGGGAGTACCGGGCGGTGCAGCTGCCGCTGGGGGCGACCGCCCGTCACACCCGCGAGATCCTGGGCATCCACGCCGAGTTCGGTGGCTGGGAGCTCGCCCACCATGCCGTCTGGCCCGACGGGAGGCGCAAGGTCACGATCCGTCGTCGCCTTCGGCCGGAGGCGCCCCCTCTGCCGACCTGAGCGGCCCGGTCCGCAGCCGGGAGCGGGTGAGCAGCACGGTTGCCTGCTCCACGCTGAGCGGGGGTGAGTAGAGGTAGCCCTGGGCCTCCGCGCAGCCCATCCGCTGGAGGTACTTCTCCTGCCGTGCGGTTTCCACCGCCTCCGCCACGGTGCGCAACCCCAGCGTCTCGGCCACCTCCAGCAGGGCCCGGACCAGGCGGCGCTGCCGCAGGCCCGACTCGATCCCGCCCACGAACGACGGCGCCAGCTTCAGGCCGTCGAGCGGCACGCCCTGCAGCGTGGCCAGCGAAGCCTGGTCGCTGCCGAAGTCGTCGAGCCAGACCCGCACGCCGAGGCTGCGCAGGCCGCTCAGGGTGCGGATCACGTCCGTGTCGCCAGGGCGGACCGAGGACTCGCTCACCTCGACGACCAGATCGGCGGCGGGCAGCCCGGTCTCGTCGAGGACGTCCTCCACCTCGTCGACGAGCTCGGCGTGGTGGAGGTCGGCCGCGGCGAGGTTCACGTGCGCGTGGATGCCCACGTCGGTCGGGTAGAGCTGCTGCCAAGCCCGGACCTGCCTGCAGGCCTCGCGCAGGACCCACGCGTCGAAGGCGTGCACAAGCCCGCGCCGCTCGGCCAGCGGCAGGAAGTCGTCGGGCAGGACCTCCTCACCTGGCCGCGGATGCCAGCGCAGCAAGGCCTCGAGCCCGGTGACCCTGCCGGATCCCAGGTCGACGACAGGCTGGTAGAGGACCTCCAGCCGCTCCTCCTCCAACGCCTTGCGCAGCCGGCTCTCCAGCTCGCGCTGCTCCTGCAGCTCCGTGTTCATGCCGGGCTCGAAGACCTCGACCCGGGCCCGGCCCGCAGCCTTCGCGCGGTACATCGCCGTGTCCGCGTCACGCACGAGGTCGGGTTGCTCGGCGTCGCCAGGCGTGGACGTCACGCCCACTGAGGCGGTCACGTGCAGCCGACCCACCGAGAGGTCGTACGGCGGGCCCAGCGCCGTCACGACGCGTTCGGCAACCTCCTCGGCCTGGGCGGCCGTGGTGCCCTCCAGCAGGATGGCGAACTCGTCGCCGCCGAGCCGGGCGGCGGTGTCGGCGGGACGCAGGACCGTTCTGAGCCGGTTGGCGACCTCTCTGAGCACCTCGTCGCCGGCGGCGTGCCCGACCGTGTCGTTGACGTCCTTGAACCGGTCCAGGTCGATGAACAGGACGGACACGTGCTCGTGCGGTCGCCTCGCCCGGTCCAGCGCGTGCCTCACCCGGTCGTCGAAGACGCGGCGGTTCGCAAGCGACGTCAAAGGGTCCACGAACGCCTGCTGCCGCAGCTGCTCCTGTTCCGCTGCCCGTTCGCTGATGTCGCGGATGTTGAGCACGTGACCGCGTCCGAGCTGTTCGTCGTTGATCGCCGAGCAGGTCGCCTCGACCTCGCACCACTGGTCGTACCGGCACAGCAGCCGGAAGGCCGCGGTCGCCGTGCCCGGCGGGCGCAGCGACGCCAGCGTGGCCTGCGTCGTGGCGCGGTCGTCGGGGTGGACGAAGTCGAGCAGGTGGCGGCCCAACAGCTCGTTGGCCGGCAGCCCCAGCAGCTGCCAGCTCGCGGGGCTCGCGTAGCTGAAGCGGCCGTCCTCGCCGATCATGGCGATCACGTCGGAGGAGTCCCGGAGCAGCGCGCGCACCTGCGACTCGTAGCGGCGCACCTCCGCCGTACGGTTCTCCACCCGCCGTTCCAGCTGCATGGTGATCGTGCTGTGCTCGATCAGCGTGACGCCCTGCCGTGCCAGGACGAGAAGCACAAGCAGCGCACCCATCACCAGCAGCGGGTGGTCGACGTCGCGGTGCTCGGCTATGAGCGCGAAGGTGGTGCCCAAGACGATGACGATCGCGGCGGACGGTACGGCGAGCGCCACCACCCAGCGGCGCCGGATGCTGTTCTCCGCGCGTCCGTCCCGGGGCCGGAGAGCGGCCAGCGCGAGCAGCAGGAAGGGGCCGACGTGGCCCAGGTCGAGCACCGGGTCACCCAGCTCGTAGGTGTCGCGGAACAGCTCGACGCCCAGGGCCACCTGGCTGGCGCTCAGCCAGACGCCGGCGAGCGCAACCAGCAACGTGGCTCGGTCGCCCGGCCACCGGGTCGCGAGCATGACGGCCATCGACGCGACGAGCAGGGCGCCGACCTCGAAGACCACCAGCGTGGCCTGTTCCGACGCCCCGGCCTTGGTGTCTTGGAGGGCGGGGCCGAGCGCCCAGGCCCAGCTGACGAACAGCCATGAGACAGCAACCAGCAGCACATCGAGCGTGTTGATCAGCACGCTGGTCAGGCTGGTGCTGCCGGCAAGACGGATCAGGCCGACGAGCGCGAACGGGATGGCCGGGACCACGATGAGGTCCGACACGGTCGGCCCTGGTGCCGGGCTTTCCCGGCCGAGGGCGTACTCGACGGCGTAGCCGAGCTGGCTCACGGCGAACGTCGCGCCCGAGAGCGAGAGCCAGTTCCAGCCGCTGCGCCGGCGCCCCTCCTCCCGCAAGGCCCGATGCCGGCAGGCCCAGCCCGCGGCGGCGCTGGCGAGCCCGACGAGCAGGCTGTCGACCACGGCGAAGCCGGTGGCACCCAAGGGCTGAAGGAGGACGAAGACCTCGAAGAGGAGGCACGCGACGAGTGCGGCGGGCCACGCCCACCAGAGACCGTCGCGTGAATGCACCATGGCGAGTTCCCCCCGAAAGCCCGCCGTTGCCGCGAGGGTGAACCCGAGGCAGGTCAGGCCTCAAGAGGTATTACCCCCGGGCGACATCCGCAACCCCTAGCAGGAATCCAGGAATCGCTCCAGGACACGAGTGCCGAAACCCAGGGCGTCGACCGGGACCCGTTCGTCCACGCCGTGGAACATGCCCGAGAAGTCGAGGTCCGCGGGGAGCCGCAGCGGCGAGAAGCCGAAGCAGCGGATGCCGAGACGGCTGAAGCTCTTGGCGTCCGTCCCGCCAGAGAGCGTGTACGGGACGGGGCGGGCGCCGGCATCCTCGGCCTTGAGGGCGGCGCACATCGCGTCGACGAGGGCGCCCTCGAACTCGGTCTCGACGGCCACGTCGTAGTGGAGGTACTCCCTCGTGATGCCGTCGCCGAGCACGGCGTCGACCTCGCGCTCCCAGTCGTCCTCGAACCCGGGGAGGAAGCGCCCGTCGACCATGGCGTGGGCCGAACCGGGGATGACGTTGTGCTTGTAGCCGGCGTCGAGCATGGTGGGGTTCGCCGTGCTGCGCAGGGTGGCCCCGATGACCCGGGCCAGCGGCCCGAGGGTGGCCAGGGTCTGCTCCATGTCGTCCGCGTCGAGCTCGATCCCGAAGGCGTCGCTCAGCTCGCCCAGGAACCGTCGTACGGTCTTGGTCACGTGCACGGGGAACTGGTGCCGACCGAGCCGGGCGACGGCCTCGCACAGCTGGGTGACCGCGTTGTCCTCGTTGACCATCGACCCGTGCCCGGCCGTGCCGCGGGCCGTCAGCCTCATCCAGGCGATGCCCTTCTCGGCAGTCTCGATGAGGTAGAGCCGGAGATCGTCGTGGACGGTGAGCGAGAAGCCACCCACCTCCCCGATCGCCTCGGTGCAGCCCTCGAACAGGTGCGGGTGCTGGCGCACCAGCCACTGCGCGCCGAAGACGCCGCCGGCTTCCTCGTCGGCCACGAACGCGAGCACCACGTCGCGCGGCGGCTTGCGGCCGTTGCGCAGGCGGTCCCGGATCACCGCCAGCGTCATCGCGTCCATGTCGAGCATGTCGACCGCCCCGCGGCCCCACACGCAGCCGTCCACGACCTCGCCCGCGAACGGGTCGTAGGTCCAGTCCTTCGGCTCGGCGGGGACCACGTCGAGGTGCCCGTGGATCAGCAGCGCATCCCTGCTCGGGTCCTCGCCCTCGACGCGCGCGACGACGCTGGTGCGATTGGGCGCGGACTCCAGGACGGTCGGCTCGAGCCCCACCTCCGAGAGCAACGCTGCGACGTGTTCGGCCGCCTCGCGCTCCCCCTTGCCGCGCCCCGTCCCGTCGTTCACGCTCTGGCAGCGGATCAGGTCGCGCAGGATCGTCACGGCCTCGTCAGCGGGGTCGACCATGAGGGCACGCTAACCGGTGAGCCCGCTATAGTCGTCTTGCTCGTTCGGGTCCGCCCGAACGCACCCTTGTCCGGGTGGCGGAATTGGCAGACGCGCTAGCTTGAGGTGCTAGTGCCCCAAAAGGGCATGGGGGTTCAAGTCCCCCCTCGGACACTCGAAAACTGCCATTGCGGATCCGCGCTCCATCAGCTCCC
>JBKOVB010000052.1:0-31475 GCA_046723735.1 Actinomycetota bacterium
GGCGGTGACCTTCTCGGACGACGCCCCGGGCGGCGACGTGGCCGAGGGTGGGGCGCCGCGCCGCCGCCGGCGCGGCGGGCGCGGGCGGGGTGCCAACGGCGCCGAGAGCGCGCCCGCGAACGAGTAGCCCCGGCGTACCGCCTCAAGCCGTCCGGCGGTCGGCGCCGAAGAAGTCCTCATGGTGCTGAGGACTGCGCAGGGCGTGACAACTGCTGAGGACGTCGAGGACCTGCGGGCCTTCCTGACCGGGCTGGACGGGGCGCCGGCCGTCCACGAAACGGTGGTGCTGGCCTGCGGCAACCACCCCGACGAGAGGCCGACCTGGGCCTACGTCGAGGCCGACCCCACGGCGGGGGTGGCGCGGCGGCGGTGCCTGCAGTGCGCGCAGACCTTCCACCTGCTCGACTCCGAGGCTCGCTGGACCCACCCGCCGATGTGGAACTGCGGCACCTGCCACCAGTCCATCGCCGAGGTCGCCGCGGGGCTTTCGGTGGAGGACGGGATGCACGTGACCTGGGTGGTGCTCGGCGCCCGGTGCGTGGAGTGCGGCCGCGTCGAGGGGCTCACCGACTTCGTGCTCCCCAGCACTCCGCTCGCCGAGGTCCTCGACCGGCTCTGAGGCGCGGGACACGCGGCTCTACCCTGACCGTCATGAGCGCGGTGCCCGACCTGCCCCTCCCGGACGGCGTCGTGCGGCGCGATCTCACGGTGCGCGGCGGGCCGCTGGCCGTGCTCGAGGCGCAGCCCGCCGCCGCCACGGCGACCGTCCTCCTGGTGCCGGGGTTCACCGGCAGCAAGGAGGACTTCCGCTTCCTGCTCGAGCCGCTCGCGCACGCCGGTTTCCGGGCGGTCGCGGTCGACCAGCGCGGCCAGCACGACTCCCCCGGGCCGGACGACCCGGACGCCTACTCCGTCGCCGCCCTGGCCGCAGACCTCCTCGGGCTGGTCGACGCCCTCGGCGCCGCGCCGGTGCACCTCGTCGGCCACAGCTTCGGCGGGCTCGTCTCACGCGCGGCCGTGCTCGACGACCCGACCAGCTTCCGCTCCCTGGTGCTCATGGGCTCCGGCCCAGCCGGGCTCACCGGCCCGCGCGCCGACACGCTGCCGTTCATGAAGGCGATCCTGAAGGACGGTGGTCTGCACGCCGTGTGGGACGCCTCGCAGTCGCTGCCCACGGCCAAGCCGCAACCGCCAGAGGTGCTGGCGTTCTTGAAGAAGCGCTTCCTCGCGCACTCCGTCGCCGGCCTGCACGGGATGGGCGACGCGATCGTGTCCGAGCCGGACCGGGTCGAGGAGCTGGCGAAGGTCGACCTGCCGCTGCTGGTCGTGTACGGCGAGGCCGACGACGCCTGGCTCCCGCACCTGCAGGACGAGATGGCCCGCCGGCTGGGGGCGGGTGTTGTCGTCGTACCGGACTCCATGCACTCCCCGGCCGCCGAGAACCCTGCCTTCACCGCCGACACCCTGATCCGGTTCTACCGGGGCTTGTCCGGATGACGTGGCCGCCGCACGGGCTGGTGCTCACCACGCCGGACCTCGTGCTGCGCGGCATGACGGAGGCGGACGCGTTCGCGCTGGCGGACCGCGTGCCGAGCGACGTCGAGCACAGCCCGCGCCTGCCCGACTCGGGCGCGCCGGTGCTGCAGGCGTATTGGGGCCAGATGGCTCGCTGGCGGCGCGACGACTGGGTGCTGCCGTTCGTCGTGCTCCTCGACGACGCACCGGTGGGCCTGCAGGCGCTCGAGGGCGCCGACTTCGCCGTACGACGGGCCGTCGACACCCACTCGTGGCTGGTGCCCGAGGCGCGTGGCCGCGGCCTGGGGAAGCAGATGCGCGCGGCCGCCTTGGAGCTGGCCTTCGCGCGCCTGGGCGCGCGGTGGGCGGTGACGGAGGCGTGGCAGGACAACCACGCCTCGCTGGGGGTCTCGCGGGCGCTGGGCTACCTCGACAACGGCGTCGAGGTCCTCCGCCAGGGGGAGGGCGTGCGCGTGATGCAACGGCTCCTGCTGGCGAAGGACGCGTGGACCTGCCCGGTCCCGGTGCAGGTCAGCGGTCTGGAGCCGTGCCTGCCTCTGCTGGGCCTGTGACCGGTTCCGCCAGACCGGCCCACGGCTGCTTGGGGCCACCGGAGGTCTCGAGGCCCTCCGGGCAGTGCCGCACGTAGTCGCACCACGAGCACAGCGAGGACGGCCGGGGCGGGTAGTCGGCCGAGTCCGCCGCCTGCGCCACCTCGGCCGCGATCGCCTCGGCCCGACGTACGTGCCGCCCGAGCGACTCTTCGGTGTGCTCCCAGGCGTGCACGGTGCCGGTCGGGAGGTGGTGCAGCTCGACCCGGGTGCAGTCGGTGCGGAAGGTCCGGCGGCAACCGAGCACGTAGAGCGCGAGGGCGAGCGAGCCGCGGGCGTCGTCCTCCGACAGCGCGGCACGGCCCGTCTTGTAGTCCACGACGACCACCTCGTCGCCCCGCTCGTCGACCCGGTCCACCCGCCCGCTGACCGCGAGCGTCGGCGTCGGGAACGCCACGGTGCGCTCCACCCCGCGCGGCTCGTCCTCGGGGTCGAGGTCCTCGACGTACCGCGCCACCATGTCCCCGGCGCGGCCCTTCCAGACGTCGGCCTGCTCGGCGCTCTGGAAGCCGTCGGTCTGCCAGGCCTGCACGAGCAGAGCGCGGGCGGCCTCCGTCGTCCGACGCCCCACCGGCAGGTCCCACCACCGAGCCAGCGCGAGGTGCACGGCCGCGCCCAGGGTGTTGTGCGCCCACGCCGGCCCCTTCACCGGCGCTGGCCGGTCGACGTAGGTCATCCGGTAGCGCCGGGGGCAGTCCAGCCAGGTGGTGAGCTTCGAGGGGGTGCAGCTGAACAGGCGAGTGGGCATCCCCTCGAGCCCGAGCTGCTCCACTACCAGTCGCCCCCGCCGCCACCGTCTCCGCCGCCGCCCCAGTCGCCGCCGCCGCCTCCGCCTCCGCCGCCCCAGTCACCACCACCGGCGTCGTGGCCGGCGTCGTAGCCCTGCTCGTAGCCGCGCTCGAACCCACCGCCACCGCCGAAGCCCCCGCTGAGGATGGAGCCGAGCAGGAAGGGCTCCCAGAACGGCATCGCGTACCAGCCGCCGGGGATCATTTGGCCGCCGACCATGCCGCCGCCGAAGTAGTGCTGCCGACCCGGCTCGTACTGCGGCGAGCCCTCATAGGTCTGGCCGCCGATCGCCACCTGCTCGCGATCGGCGAGCTGCGGCCCGTCACCGGGCATGACCGGGATCTCCGGCCCGGGGTCGAGCCCGAGCGCCGTGCGGGCCGTGCGCGCCGCGGTGAGCCCTTCGACCGCCGTACGCCGGGCGGCGGCGTACTCGGCGGGGGCGTCCGCCTCCGCGAGCTGCGCCCCGCACGCGTTGAAGCGCTCGGCCGCGTCCGCGAGCGCCTGCTTGGCCACCTTGTCGTCGCCCGGGTCGAGGTTCGCGACGTCCGCGCCGAGCCGCTCGTAGAGCTGCTCGACCTCGGCCCGCAGACCCTCCTCGAGGCGCTTGCGGCGCTGCCGGCCCGAGCGGATCACGAGCCCGACGACGACTGCGCCGACCAGAAGGAGCAGGAGGAAGAACCGCCCCCCACCGCCGCCGGACTTCGAGGACGAGGAGGAGCCGCCGTCGCTGCCGCCCGCCGCCCGGGAGCTCGCCTGGTTCACGACGCGCTCCGTGAAGGAGGTCACGAAGGAGGTGAGGCCGTCCTTCGTGAAGCCTTGGAGGCCCGCGGACGCGAGCTCGGCCCGCAGCGCCGCCTGCGCGTCCACACCTCGCTCGGCGGCCGCGTGGCCGAGCGCCGTGCCCACGCGCTGGTTGGCAGTGATGACGAGCACGACCGACTCGGGATCGCCCACCCGGGTTCCGATCTCGATCGCCCGCTGCCGAGCCGCCGCGTCGGAGTCGGCAGCGCTCGCCGGGAGCACGGCGACCAGCACGCGCGGCTCGCGGCCGGCGAGCTCGGAGCGCAGGGTCGCGACGTCCACCACGTCCAGCCCGGGGGCCTCGTAGACGGGCCCGCGGCGCAGCGCCGTGGCGGCGTCGGACACGTCGTCGGCGCGCGCGGCGGTCGCGGTGCCGACCAGCAGCAGGGCCAGGAACGGGAGCAGCAGGCGCCTCATGAGGCCATTGTTCATGACGCGCCCCGTACGAAACCGGTGACGCTGTTGGCGATCAGCTGCACGGCGATGGCCGACAGCAGCAACCCGGAGATGCGGGTCAGGAGCACGATGCCCGCCTCCTTGATCACCCGCGTGATCCACACGCTGAAGAACAGCGACAGGAACACCAGGACGTGCACCGCGACGATCCCCGCGGCGATCGCCGTCGCGCCCGCCAGGTCGTGGTGCTGCTTGACGAAGACGATGGTCGCCACGATCGCCCCCGGGCCCGCGAGCAGGGGGGTGCCCAGCGGCACCAGCGCGACGTTGACGTTCTCCACCTCGGCAGGGTCGTCGTTCTTTCCCGTCAGCAGCTCGAGCGCCACGATCGTCAGCAGCAGCCCCCCTGCGCCCTGCATCGCCGGGATGCCGATGCCCAGGTAGTTGAGGATCTGCTGCCCGAGCACCGCAAACAGCGTGATCACCAGCAGCGACACCAGTACGGCCTGGCCGGCCAGGCGGCGCCGTCGGGCGTTCGTGCGGCCGCCGGTGAGGCCGAGGAAGAGGGGGATGTTGCCGAGCGGGTCCATGATCACAGCGAGGGTGACGAGCACCTCGCCGAACAGCTTCGGGTCGAAGACGTCGCTCACAAGACAGCCACCCCCGACGCCCGCTCCACGACCTGCTCGTACGACGACTCCGCCGTGAGGTGCGAGCCGAGCTGCACCTCCTTGTTGGCCCCGTGGAAGTCGCTCGCGCCCGTCACGACAAGGCCGAGCCCGTCCGCGAGACGACGCAGCCGGGCCCGCTCTTCGGCCGTGTGGTCGGGGTGGTCCACCTCGAGACCGGTGAGACCGGCCGCGGCGAGCTCCGCGACCACGTGGTCGCCGACCGTGCGCCCGCGGGCAGCGGCCGCGGGGTGGGCGAACACCACGACGCCACCGGCGGCCGTGACCAGCTCGACGGCACGGACCCCGTCCAGCTCCTCCTTGCCCACCCAGTAGCGCCCTTCGGCCCCGATCCACTCAGGCGTGAAGGCCTCCCTGATGCTGGCGACGAGGCCGGCGTCGACGAGGGCCTGAGCGACGTGCGGCCGTCCCACGGTGCCGCCGGCGAGACCCTGCACCTGGCCCCAGGTGACGGGGACACCGTCCGCGACCAGACGCTCCACCATCCGCTCGGCCCGGCCCACCCGGCTGTCCCGGAGCTCCTGCAGCGCCTGGGCCAGCGCCTCGTCGTGAGGATCGAAGAGGTACGCGAGCAGGTGCAGGCTGATGCCGTCGGCGCAGCACGAGACCTCGGCGCCGCGCACGAGCCGCACCCCCGAGGGCAGCGCGGCGGCGGCCTCGTCCCAGCCGGCAACCGTGTCGTGGTCGGTGAGGGCGATGACGTCCAGCCCCACCTCGGCGGCGTGGTGCATCAGCGCTGTAGGCGTGGTGGTCCCGTCGGAGGCGCTCGAGTGCGCGTGCAGGTCGATCCGGGCCACGCGCCCAGGCTAGTGATCTCCAGCGGTCAGGGCAGGCGGGGCGACGGCGCGCCGAGCGGCACCTCGAACATCGGGTCCTGCCGCATGTCGAAAAGCTCGACGTCTTCGAGCAGCACGAGCTCCGCGGCCGGCGGCCAGAGCACCGCCCACAGCCAGACGCCGAGCGCCTCGCCCGCGAAGGCCACCCGGTCGGGAGCGGAGGTCGTCCGCCACAAGGCCGTCGGGCGCCCGTCGGCGAGCAGCTTGGCCTCGGGGGCCCTACCTGCCAGGTCGCCCGGGCCGGCCTCGTCGATGCCCGCCAGCATGGCGCCGACGCCCACGCCGGGTTCCTCGGCCGCCAGCACGAGGTCGGCGGGTCCCCCGAGCGGTGAGGGGCCGGCCAGCGCGAGCACGGCGGCCGTGGCTCCCGTGCGCTCGTCCCCGCACCAGCCGACGCCGCCGAGCGTCCAGCCCGGGAGGAGCGGCCTGGTCACCCAGACCGGGACCCGGGCGTGCGACCCGACCTGCGACACGGCCTCGACGTGCGAGGTGCGGTAAGGGTGCACCGGTCCGTGCGTGGCGCACGACCAGTCGCTGGACATCAGACCCGGCGGGCGCACCGGGGACAGGCAACGAGGGCACCGTGCCGCGGCCGTCATGCCATGACGGTGCGCGCGCGGTGCCACCTCGTCAAGGCACCCGGGGACTACTCGGCCAGGGTCGGACGTCCCGGCTGCTCGCCCCCGCGCGCGTCCAGGTAGCTCTGCTTGGGGACCATGACCTTGCGCCGGAAGATGCAGACGAGCACGCCGTCCTGGTTGTAGCCCTTGGTCTCGACGTACACGACGCCGCGGTCGTCCTTGGACTTCGACTCGGTCTTGTCGAGGACCGTCGTCTCGCCGTAGATGGTGTCGCCGTGGAAGGTCGGATAGACGTGCTTGAGCGACTCGACCTCGAGGTTGGCGATGGCCTTGCCGCTGATGTCGGCGACCGACATGCCGAGCAGCAGCGAGTAGACGTAGTTGCCGACGACGACGTTCTTGCCCTGCGGCGTGGTGGTCGCGTAGTTGGCGTCCATGTGCAGCGGGTGGTGGTTCATCGTCAGGAGGCAGAACAGGTGGTCGTCGTACTCGGTGACCGTCTTGCCCGGCCAGTGCTTGTAGGTCGCCCCGACCTCGAACTCCTCGTAGGTGCGGCCGAACTGCACGTCAGACTCCCTCGTACGGCGGAAAAGACCGGCCCTCAGTGTGGCAGCGTGACCGCCGTCACGGCCGCACCGGGTCCGACTCCCGTTGAGCGGGCGCCACCCACGTGACCGGCGGGCCGTGCCCCTGCGCGTCCGCGAGGTGCACGGTGCCGCCGTCCGGCCAGCGGCGCAGCCGCACGCGGAACACCCAGCGCCCGGCGTCGACGCGCTCGGGCTCCATGCTGGCCCGGACCAGTGGCGCCGCCTCGGTGGCCTGAGCCCCCACCTGCTCGAGCAGCGCGTCGACGGCGCTCCGCTCGTCCGGGTCGACGTACTGCCAGACCACGCTGTGCCAAACGACGGTGGCGGCGTCGTCCGGACGGCAGGGGAGCTCGCGCTGCAGGAACTCCAGGGCTCCGGCCCGCTCGACGGTCGCGGGTACGCGGGCGGCCAGGTCCAGTGCGCCGCGCAGCCGCGCGAGCCGCTCCGGCTGGTCGGCCCAGACGTAGGACGTCAGCGTCAGCCGGCCCTCCTCGGTGGTGGGGTCGAGCGGGTTGGGGTCGCAGCCGCGGCGGGCACGGACCTCGAGCGGCCGGGGAGCTGGCCAGGCCCCGTGCCATGGCTGCTCGAGACGCACCGGGCTGTCCGGGTCCCCCAGGACGGTGTCGTGGACGTCGTAGCGGAAGCTGTCGCAGCGCAGGTTGAGGCCGGCCGAGGCTCCGAGCTCGAGCAGGTGCACGGGCTCCGGGACGTGCAGCAGGACGCCGTACAGCACCGCCGACCGCCCGACCTCGTTGGTCTGCACCGGCCGGGCGACCAGCTCGCGCAGGCGCGCGAGGTGCTCGACGCAGGTCTGCGCGGCCGCCGGCCAGACCTTCTCCACGTCCGCCGCGCCACCGACGCTCGGGTAGTGCTGGGCGAGCTCCGGCGCCACGCCCTCCAGGACGAGGCGGTGCAGCGCGCCGGCGAGCCGGAGCGCCGGCACGCTGCCGGCCGGCTGGTCCGCGTGCGGCCCTATCAGGTCGGCGACCACACCGCCCGCCGCGAGGTCATCCGCCGCACCCTCGAGCAGCGCCCCGGTCAGCGCGCTGCCATAGCTGCGGCAGGCGCGCGCCTGCTCACGCAGGCGGGTCTCGAGATCAGCCACGTCCGACAGCCTGGCGCAGCCGTCCACACCCGCGGCGACCGGCCCGCCGTGTCCACGGGAAGCCGCCGCCGCCGCGGCAGCGCAGGCCGTCACCGGCCAGCCTCCTGCACCGGCGAAGGAGGTCGCATGGACGCTCGGTTGCAGGCCTGGTTGGACCAGGAGGAGGCGCGCACGCGCGACGCCGTACGACGGGTCGGCTGGGCCATCGAGTACGTGATCGGCGAGCCCGAGGAGCAGCGCTGCTCGCTCGCGTACACCATCGGACTGTTCGGCCTGGGCCACCCCGAGCTGGTCGTGCTCGGCCTCGACCCGCACACCACGGCCGGCCTGCTGAACGAGGTCGGTCGTCAGGTCCGGGAGGGGCGCGACCTGGTGGTGGGCGAGCTGCTGTCCTTCCCCGAGTGGCCGCACCGCGTCACCGTCGAGCGGGTGCCCAACCCAGGGGAGATCCTGTTCGCGGCCAATCGCTACTACCGACGACCCGACCAGGCTTCCGTGCCTGCGCTGCAGCTCACCTACGACGACGTCGGCGGCCGGTTCCCGTGGGAGGAGGGGTATGCCAACGCCGACTGGGTGCAGCCGCGTCCCGGGAGCTACACGGCCTAGTGCAGATCGACCTCGGGACGCCGAGGGTCGCGCAGGTCCAGGCCCTGTGTGAGCCAGCGCTGCTCGAGCGCCTCGGCGCCGTGCACGCGCTTCCAGGCCGCCTCGTTCGCCGTCATCGGCAGCAGCGGCAGGAACCGCACGGGCTCCTCTGCCTCGAGCGCCAAGTCGGGCACGAGCCCGCCGCTCGCCCCCACCAGCACGGCGGTGAAGCGACTGCCGTCCCACAACGGCTCGCCCAGGTCGAGGGCGGAGCCCGGCACGATCACCACGCCCTCGACGGCGGGGCTCGCCGCGAGCGTCGCCAACCGGCGCAGCACGGTGTCCTGACCACCCCGGACGCTGAGCACGAGCTCGGCCCGCGGTCCGTGCTGGGAGACGAGCTCGGCGCCGGGGTCGCCCATGGGAGCTCGCGACATGCCGACGGTGGCGTAGCGCACGACACCGTCGTCGGGGCCGAACCGGAGCACGTCGACGCGGTCCGTGCCGACGAAGCTCACGCTCGCCCGTCCGCTGTCGGGACCGAAGCTCGCGACGAGGTGCGCCTCGACCAGCGTCAGCACCGCGTCGCCGTCCACGGCCGAGACGCTACCGACCCTTGCGTCCGAAGGAGCGGCAGGTCCAGGAGGGCCCCAGCGGACACACCGCTCAGGGGGTGGTCGCGACGCTCCTCGGGGCCGGGCCGAGCGGCTTCCCGCCGTACACGACCTTGCCGGAGGCGTCCTGGAACGTCAGCCAGCCCAACGCGCCGCGCTGCCCGATCCCCGGCTTGGCGTAGTCGCACACCCCCGTCGGGAACGCCTTCTTCAGCTCCGCCCACTGCGCGTCGGTGAAGGGCACGTCGTAGTCGTCACGTCGCAGCGGCTTGAGCTGGCAGGCCAGCACGTCGTCGGTGAGCGGCCCGCCGGCGGCGATGCGGGGCGAGGCGTAGGCCGCGACCGTCTGGTCGCAGGCCTCCGAGGGCAGGGACACCCCCGCCCCGTCGGTGCAGCGGTCGCCGACGGAGCTCGGCCTGTCCTGGAGGATCTTGCGGGCCAGGGGGATCGCGCGGTGGTCGCGGTCGACCCGGTCGAGCCAGGTGTCGAGAGCGAAGATCGCCTCGTCAGCAAACGCGGGGTCGCCGATGAGCGGGACCTGGCCCCGCCACAGCACCTGGTTGGCCGCGGTGCCGAAGTTGCGCAGCAGCCGGGCCCGCAGCGCGTAGGTCCGGTACACGTCGTGGAAGGCCCCCGGGTCCGGGCCCCGCAGGTCGATGATCGCGACCTTGTCGAGGTTGTTCGCGCTGTCGACCGCGCCCGCTGTGTAGGCCCGCTGCAGGCCGGGCAGATCGCCCTTGATCCGCTCCGGGCTCGGGTCGCCCTTGATGTCGATGCCGCCGACCCGGCTGTTCAGGTCCACGAACTGGGCCGGCGAGACGAGGCCTTGCCGCAGGCCCGACAGGCCGTACTGGATGCCGACGTTGCCGAGGGCGCGATTGGCAAACCCGTCCTTGCGCTTGCCGAACAGGTTGACCATGTAGTCCTGGAGCGTGCACTTGACGCCGCGCGGGTTGGTCTGCGGGTCGTAGACCTGGCCGCTGGGGACGCCCGGGCAGCTGCGCGACGGGTCGCTGCTGTTGGGGATGACGTTCGTGAACGTCACCGGGTTGGCGATGTTCGGGTGGCCCATCACCTGCGACATGGCGACCGGGTCCCACACCGTGCCTGGCGTCCACGAGCCGGGGTTCTGGAAATAGTGCAGCAGCATGAGGTAGTCGACGTACTGCTGCGCGGAGCTCCAGGCGTCGGTGAACGAGCACTGCGGGCTGATGCCCTGGTAGATCCCCGGGTAGGCGTTGGCCACCTGCTGCTGCACGAGCGAGCCGCCCGAGCAGCCGGAGCCGATGGTGTAGCGCAGCGTGCCGTACTGCTCGATGACGCGCTCCTTCGTCATGAGCAGCGACTCGGCCTGCGTGAGGATGTTGCAGTTATGGCCGGCGTTGTCGAGGGCGTGGCTGGCCACCACGAACCCGGCGCCCAGCGCCTTGGTGTCCATCACGTCCGGCGCCGAAGCGGACTCGTACTGCGTGTCGCAGCTCGCGCCGTGGGTGAGCACCAGCTTGTGGTTGAACTGGGGCTGGGGCTTCACCGCCGTCCACGGCTTGCCCGGCTGGTACAGCGCCGCGATCGTGTACTCGTCGCGGTCGAGGAAGCCCTCCTCCACGCGCACGATGAACGGCACCGTCACGCCGGTCTGCGTAGTCGTGGTCGCGATCAGCTGGGACGGCGGCGGGTTGCTGGGGTCGTAGTTCTGGAAGGACGAGGCCACGCCCGACCCGGCGGCGCTGATCCCGACCTGTGCCGTGCCCACCGGCAGGTAGTGGTAGCTGTACGACGGCGCCTTGTGGCACTGCTTGCCGCTGGTGCCCGCGGCGCACGCCCAGGGCTGGATCTGCGGCCCGGAGAAGACCGGGCCGTCGATCGAGTGGTTCGTGATGGTGAGCCGCCCTGTGCGGCCGTCAGGGAGGCGCACCACGAGCTCCGACCGACCAGGTCGCAGCCCAGTGAGCAGGGCCTCCATGGTCCCGTCCGACCCGCGTGTGAACCTCCCGCCAACGTCGCGCCCGTCGAGACGGACGGTGGGCTGCGCCACCGCCACCGCCACCCCGGGAGGCATGTCGACGTGCGACCAGTCCGACGGGATGTCGATGCGCACGAGGGCGTCACCGCCGGAGACGAGGTCGGCGCGGTTCGAGAGAACCTCGATGCGGACCTCGCCCCGGGCCGCGGAGGCCTGAGGCAGGAACGGCAGGGCGGCGGCGGTCAGCGTCGTGACAGCGGCGAGCAAGCGGGTACGGCGGGGCAGGCGCACGAGGCCTCCTGGGGCGAGGACGTCTCGGGTGCCTTTCGACGTCGCCGCCGCCGTACCTGCCTCATGGACAAGGCGAAAGCCCACCTCCGACCGGGGTCGGGGTGGGCTTTCGCCTTGATCGCCGCTGGAGTGGGGTCAGCCCTTGCGGCCGTACTCCCGGAGCAGGCCGCGGCTGATGATGGTCTTCTGGATCTCCGAGGTGCCCTCGCCGATGAGCAGGAACGGCGCCTCGCGCATGAGGCGCTCGATCTCGTACTCCTTGGAGTAGCCGTAACCGCCGTGGATCCGGAACGACTCCTGGGTGACCTCGGCGCAGTACTCGCTGGCGAGCAGCTTGGCCATGCCGGCCTCGACGTCGTTGCGCTTGCCCTCGTCCTTGAGCCGTGCGGCGTTGACCATGAGCGCGTGGGCCGCCTCGACCTTGGTGGCCATCTCGGCCAGCTTGAACTGGATGGCCTGGTGCCCGACGAGCTGCTTGCCGAAGGTCTCGCGGGTCTGCGCGTAGGCGATCGCGAGCTCGAAGGCGCGGATCGAGATGCCGCAGGCGCGGGCGGCGACGTTGACGCGGCCGACCTCGACGCCGTCCATCATCTGGTAGAAGCCCTTGCCGCGGCCGTCCTCGCCGCCGAGGATCGACGCGGCCGGCACGCGGGCGCCCTCGAGGACCATCTCGGTGGTCTCGACGCCCTTGTAACCCATCTTGTCGATCTTGCCGGGGATGGTGACCCCGGGGGCCGTCTGGCCGAAGCCCGGCTCCTTCTCGAGCAGGAACGTCGTCATGTTCTTGTAGACCGAGTCGCCGCCCTCGTCGGTCTTGACCAGCGTGGCGATGAGCCCGGCGCGGGCGCCGTTGGTCAGCCACATCTTCTGGCCGTCGAGGACGTACTCGTCGCCGTCCCGGACACCACGGCTCTTGATGCCGGCGACGTCCGACCCGCAACCGGGCTCGGACATCGAGAAGCCGCCGCGGATCTCGCCGGTCGCCATCTTCGGCAGCAGCCGGGACTTCTGCTCGTCGGTGCCGTGCTGCTTGAGCATGTACGCGACGATGAAGTGGGTGTTGATGACGCCGGAGACGCTCATCCACCCGCGCGCGATCTCCTCGACGACCAGGGCGTAGGTGAGGAGGGACTCGCCGAGCCCGCCGTACTCCTCGGGGATCATGAGGCCGAACAGCCCCATCTCCTTCATGCCCTCGACGATCGCCTCGGGGAACTCATCCTTGTGCTCGAGCTCGGTGGCGTAGGGGATGATCTCCTTGTCCACGAAGGTGCGGACCGTCGACAGGATCTCCTGCTGGACCTCGGTGAGGCCCTCGGTCGTCGCCAGGCGTGCCATCGTCGTGCTCCCTCGTGGACAGGTGTGTCCTGCCAGTGTCCCACCGGCTACTCGCCGGTAGCCGGCCCGCCCGGGTGAGAACGGTCACGCCTACTCGACGGGCACGCCCTGCCTCCCACCGCTGATGACGACGGCCAGCCCGGCCACCAGCAGCGCCACCGCCGGGACGGCCAGCCAGCTGATGGACTGGCCTGGCACGAACAGCGCCGCAATGAGCGCCGCCCCGGGGATCTCGAACAGGATCGACAGGCTGACCACCGTGGGGCTGGTGGTGCGCAGCACCGCGTTGAACAGCGAGTGCCCCAGCAGCTGGGCGCCGGCGGTGAGGGCGATCAGCTTGACCCAGTCGCTCGCCGCGTAGCCCGTCAGCGTGCTGCCAGCGAGCAGGCAGGTCAGGAGCAGCAGCAGCGCCGTGGTCGAGTAGCAGACCGTGGTGTACGTCGTGGTGCTGACGGTCCGCCGTACCTCTGCGCCGACCGTGACATAGGCCGCGGCGAAGACCGCACCCACCAGCGCGAGGGCGTCGCCCAGCAGCGCGTCGCCGGAGACGGTCAGGTCCGCACCAGTCAGGAGCACGGTGCCGAGGAGCGCGACCGCGATGCCGAGCCACACGCGCACTGGGACGACGTCGCCGCGCAACCGCGCGATGAGCGCGGACCACACGGGTTGGGTGGCCACGAGCGCGGTGGCGCTGGCGACGCTGGTGTAGCTGATCGACGAGATCCAGGTCCCGAAGTGCAGCGCCAGCATCAGCCCGGCCAGCAGCGCGAACCGCCATTCCCGGCGGTTCAGCGTGAGCAGCTCGGAGCGCCGTCGCACCAGCACGTACGGCGTGAGCACCGCACTCGCCATGGCGTTGCGCCAGAAGGCGATCGCCAGAGCCGGTACGGCGGCCATCGCCGCGATGAGCGGACCGCTGGTCGAGACCGCGAGCAGGGCCACCGCGAGGGTGAGCCCGTCGCGGGAGGAGGGCATCGCGAGGCCACGGGCTGAAGACGTCGGCGCGGCCACGCCGGCATCCTCCCCCAGGGCCGCACCGCCGGCTTCGGACGTGCTCACTCCCCCGGCTTCGTGCCCGGGGTCAGAGGTCGGGGACGACGATCTCCCCGCGCGCCACCGGCACCGTCGTACCGCTGACCGTCGTGCGGACCGCGGCGCCTGCCACGACGTCGACCTCGCACACCATCGTGGACGGGCGGCCCATCTCGACGCCCTGGGTGACGACGTACCCGTGCGTGCCGTCTGCCAGCAGGCCGCTGCCCGCGAGGTAGACGCCCAGCGCCAGCGCGGCCGAGCCGGTGGCCGGGTCCTCGGGGACGCCGGAGCCCGGCGCGAACATGCGCACCCGCGCGTCGGTGCCGTCCCAGGCCACCACCGAGACGCCCGTGGCGCCGACCGCGGTGATCGCCGGCAGGTCCGGTTGCACGCGGGCCAGCGCCTCGGGCCGCACCAGCAGGAAGGCGAACTCCACACCCGTGCCCGCGAATCGCGGGTCCGGCCCGGCGACGTCCTCGGGCTCCAGGCCCAGGGCCGCCAGCAGCAACGCCGGGTCGAGCGGCTCGCCGATCGTCGGGTCGCCGCCGGTGAGCGTGACGCGCTCCCCGACGTCGACGGGCAGCAGGCCGGCGCCGCACGCCTGCACGTTGGGGCCGGCGACGATCCGGCCGAGCCGGTGCAGCACCGAGGCGGCCCCGACCGAGGGGTGGCCCGCGAACGGGAGCTCGGTCGAGGGCGTGAAGATGCGCAGCCCGTAGGTCGCGCCCTCCGGCGCCCGCAGCGGGAACGCGGTCTCGGACAGGTTGAACTCGCGGGCGAGCGCCTGCAGCTGCGCGGTGCTCAGGTCGTCGGCGTCGAGCACGACGGCGAGCGGGTTGCCGGCGAAAGGCCGGTCCGTGAAGACGTCGACCACCTCGTACTGAAGCATCACGGCATCGTCAGCCCGCCGTCGACCGGCAGCGTGATCCCCGTGATGTACGACGAGGCGTCGGACGCGAGGAAGACGCAAGCGTCGCCGACCTCGTGCGGGAACCCGAGCCGGCCGGCCGGCGTCGTCAGCTTGATCATCTCGTCGCTGCCCTCCTGCATCTCCGCGGTCATCTCGGTCGGGAAGAAGCCCGGCGCGATGGCGTTGACCCGGATCCCCTTGCGCCCCGTCCACTGCGCGGCGAGGTCGCGTGTGAGCCCGAGCAGTCCGGCCTTCGATGCGGCGTAGGCGGCCTGCGGGATCGCGCCCGGGCGCAGCCCGAGGATGCTCGAGATGTTGATGATCGAGCCGCCGCGGGTCGCCGACCGCCCGAACGCCTGCGACATCCAGTACTGGCCGTTGAGGTTGATGTCGATGACGCGGCGGAACTCTTCCGGCGTCTCGCGGGTGGCAGGCGCCGCCCAGCCGTAGCCGGCGTTGTTGACGAGCACGTCCACACCGCCGAAGGCCTCGACGGCCGCCGCCACCAGGGCGGTGCACTGCTCGGGGTCGGCCACGTCGGTCTGCACCGCGAGCGCCTTGCGGCCGGCAGCCTCGACGACCGCCTTGGTTTCCTCCAGCCGGTCGACCCGGCGGGCGCCGAGCACCACGTCGGCGCCGGCCTCCGCCAGGCACTGCGCGATGGCCACGCCGAGACCGGAGGACGCACCGGTCACCACGGCCACCTTGTCGTCGAGTCGGAAGCGGTCGAGCGTCGTCACGAGAGACCTCCTGAAACGTGTTTTGCCGCATCGTGCCGTACCGGGCTGGAGGGCTCTCGGCCGGTAGCCTCGGGCCGTGAGCACCGGGACCCGCGTCTTCGTCGCGCGCTTGTCCGGGCTGCCCGTCTTCGACCCCAACGGCGACCAGGTGGGCCGGGTCCGCGACGTCGTCGTGGCGCTGCGCATCGGCAAGGACGCACCGCGCGTCCTCGGCCTGCTCGTGGAGATCCAGGGTCGGCGCCGCATCTTCGTCCCGATCGGCCGCGTCAACAGCGTCGAGGCAGACGCGGTGCTGCTCAGCACGGGCACGCTGAGCCTGCGCCGGTTCGAGCAGCGCCCGGGCGAGACGCTCGTGCTCGCCGAGCTGCTCGACCGGCGGGTGACGCTTCTTGCCACCGGCGACGAAGTGACCGTCGTCGACGTGGCGATGGAGCAGACGCGCACCGACTGGCTGGTCACGAAGGTCGCCGTGCGCAAGGGTCGGCGGCGCGCGCCGCTGCAGCAGGTGGCCTGGGACGAGGTTTCGGGCTTCTCGCTCCAGGAGGGCGAGCAGGGCGCGGCGAACCTGCTGGCCGTCTTCGAGAAGCTGCGCCCGGCGGACCTCGCCGGCGTGATGCACGACCTGTCGGACAAGCGCCGCCGCGAGATCGCCGCCGCCCTCGACGACGAGCGCCTCGCCGACGTCCTCGAGGAGATGCCCGAGGACGAGCAGGTCCAGCTCATGAAGGGGCTCGAGGACGAGCGCGCTGCCGACGTCCTCGAGGCGATGGCCCCCGACGACGCGGCCGACCTGCTCGGCGAGATGCAGCCGGCCGACGCACAGCGGCTGCTCGACCTAATGGAGCCGGAGGAGGCCGCGCCGGTCCGGCAGCTGCTCGCCTACAGCGACGACACCGCCGGCGGTCTCATGACGAGCGAGCCGGTCATCCTCGGGCCGGGTACGACGGTGGCCGAGGCCCTCGCCCGCATCCGGCACCCGGACCTGCACCCGTCGCTGGCTGCCCAGGTGTACGTCGTGCGACCGCCGTACGAGACCCCGACGGGTCGCTACCTGGGCACGGCGCACTTCCAGCGGCTCCTGCGCGAACCGCCCTCGACGCTGATCTCCGCGGCCATCGACACCGCGATCGACCCGCTCGCCCCCGAGGTGCCGCTGGCCGAGGTGACGCGCCACCTGGCGTCGTACAACCTCGTCGCCGTCCCCGTGGTCGACAGCGAGCAGCGGCTGCTGGGCGCGGTGACCGTCGACGACGTGCTCGACCACGTCCTGCCGCAGGACTGGCGGGAGCGTCATGGCTGAGCTCCGCCGTGGCCGTGCGCGGCTCGACCAGCCGCTCGAGCCGCGTCCCGTCGTGCCGCGCCCGCACTACGACCCGGACGCGTTCGGCCGGTTCTCCGAGCGCATCGCGCGCTTCCTCGGCACCGCGCGCTTCATCGTCTACCTGACCGTGTTCTGCGCCGTCTGGCTGGCCTGGAACGTGCTCACCCCCCACTCATGGCAGTTCGACCCGCGGGCCAAGAACTTCACCCTGCTCACGCTGATCCTGTCGCTGCAGGCGTCGTACGCCGCGCCGCTGATCCTGCTCGCGCAGAACCGCCAGGCCGACCGGGACCGGGTCGCCCAGGAGGAGGACCGCGGCCAGAACCAGCGGCTGCAGGCCGACGTCGAGTACCTCACCCGCGAGCTCGCCTCGCTGCGGCTGTCGCTGGGCGAGATGGCCACCCGCGACTTCCTGCGGGACCAGCTGCGCGACCTGTCCGAGGAGGTCGTGGCCCGCACCAGCGCCGGCGTCTACGACCAGCAGGCCCGACTGCAGCGCGAGGAGCGCGAACGGCGCGCGGAGCGCAAGAAGCGCCGCGCCGAGCAGGCGGAGGGACCGGTCACCCTGTCCGAGCCCTTCGGAGGGGACGAAACCGGCGGATAGGCGTCACCCGATCGGGTGTCCATCGATGCTGGCGCCCGTCGAGATAGGGGCATGACGCATGCTCGGGACCCCCTGACGGACGACGAGACCACCGGCGGCCGCTTCCGCCGCAGGCCGCTCGGCGAGGTCCTCGTCGCGCAGGGCCTGCTCACCTCCGAGCAGCTCGCCCAAGCGCTCGCCGCGCAGGCCGACCGGGTCCCCGGCCAGCCCCGCAAGCGCCTCGGTGCCGTCGTGATCGAGCTCGGCCTCGCCACCGAGCGGCAGATCTCCGCGGCCCTCGCGGATGCGCTCGGCCTCGAGCTGGTCGACCTGCACCGCACGATAGTCATGCCGGAGCAGGCCCGACTGCTGCCGCGTGGCGTGGCGGAGCGCCATGGCCTCGTGCCCATGGACTTCGACGGCACCACGCTCACCGTGGCCGCCGCGGACCCGATCGACGTCGTGGCCATCGACGACGCCCGTCTCTACACCGGCGCGCAGCAGGTCCGGGTGCTGGTCGCCACCCCGAGCCAGGTCGTCGAGCAGGTCAGCCGCGCCTGGGCCGGGGCGGACGACGGCGACGACGTGGAGGCGCTGTTCCAGGGCATCACCACGCAGGCCGAGCGCGAGGAGGACGAGGCCGCGCAGGCCGTCCAGTCGGCTCCCGTCGTACGGCTCGTGGACGTCATCCTCACCGACGCGGTGCGGGCCGGCGCGAGCGACGTGCACCTCGAGCCTCACGCCGAGGGCATCCGCGTCCGCTTCCGGGTGGACGGCGCGCTGCGCGACGTCATGACCATCCCGCGCGGCGCTCGCGGCTCCACGGTGAGCCGCATCAAGATCGTCTCCGGGCTGGACATCGCGGAGCGGCGTCGGCCGCAGGACGGGCGTGCGAAGCTCTCGGTCGGTGACGCCGCCGTCGAGGCGCGCGTCTCCACCCTGCCGACGTTGTACGGCGAGAAGGTGGTCGTCCGGCTGCTGCCGCGCTCCGAGAGCGTGCCCACGCTGGCCGACTCGGGGCTCACCCCCACGCAGCTCGAGGCCGTCGAGTGGGCGATCACGCAGCCGCAGGGCCTGATCCTCATCACCGGTCCGACCGGATCCGGCAAGACCAGCACCCTCTACTCCGCGCTGCACCGGCTGTGCACCCCGGAGCGCAACATCGTGACCCTCGAGGACCCGATCGAGGTCCAGGTGCCGGGCACCACGCAGGTGCAGGTGCACGAGCGGTCCGGGCTCACATTCGCCCGCGGGCTGCGCAGCATCCTGCGGCAGGACCCTGATGTGGTCATGGTCGGCGAGGTCCGCGACCCGGAGACCGCCGAGCTGGCGCTGCAGGCCTCGCTCACGGGCCACCTGGTGCTCACGACCCTGCACACCAACGACGCCGTGGGTGCCGTCACCCGGCTCGTCGACATGGGGATGGACCCGTTCCTCATCGCGTCGTCGCTGACGCTGGTGGCTGCGCAGCGCCTGGTCCGCCGGCCCTGCTCGAGCTGCGCGGTGCCGTACATCCCGGACGCCCGCACCCTGAGCCTGCTCGGGCTCGCCGAGCACGACCTCGCCGACGCGACGCCGCGGCGCGGAGCCGGCTGCCCGGACTGCGGCGGCACCGGGTACCGCGGGCGTACCGGAGTGTTCGAGGTGCTGCCCGTGACGGCCGCGATGCGCCGGACCCTGCTGTCGACGCCCACCACGGCGGCGATCAGCGCGGCGGCGCGCGAGAACGGCATGACGACGCTGCGGGCCTCGGCCCTGGCCGCCGCGCAGCGCGGGGAGACGACGTACGAGGAGGTGCTCCGGGTCACCCAGCTCGACCTCGGCGCCACCCACCGGTGCCCCGTGTGCGCGCGGATCGTCGCCGAGGACATGGTCTGCTGCCCCTGGGACGGCGCGCCTGTCGGGCCGGTGCGCTGCACAGGCTGCGAGCGCACCCTCGACCGCGAGTGGATCACGTGCGGGTGGTGCGGCACCGAGGCGCCCGGCCAGCACGTCGCCCACCCGGTGCAGGTGGGTCGGGTCAGCGCACCGGCGCCACGCGAAGAGGTCTGAGGCTCACGCTTCGAGCAGCTTGGTCATCAGCCGGCCGAGCTCGTCAAGCTCGTCGTCGCTGAGCACGTCGGTCACGTGCGCCGCGACGCCGCGCAGGTGCGTGGGGGCCGCCCGGCGCAGGCGGGCCAGCCCGGCCTCGGTGAGCACGGCATGGGTGCCGCGGGCGTCGCCCGGGCAGGCGGCGCGCTCCACCAGCCCGTCACGCTCGAGCCGGTCCACGAGGCGCGTCAGGCCGCTGCGCGAGAGCAGCACCCGGTCGGCCAGCTGGGTCATCCGCAACCGCCGGCCTGGCGCCTCCGCGAGCTGCAGCAGCACGTCGTACGACGGGAGCGGCAGCCCCTGCTCGTCCAGCAGCTCCGTCTCGAGCACCCGGGTGAGGTGCGCGTGGGCACGCAGGAACAGCCGCCATGAGGCGAGCCGCTGCTGGTCCTGGAGCGCCGAAGTCACGCCCCCATGATAGTTGTATGCACAAACGTCCTACGGTGGAGGCGTGCGCAGCCCCAAGGACTTCTTCCGCCCGCTGGCCGTCGGCGCCCCTGCTCCCCTCCGGGAGATCCCCTGGGCCCCGAGCCGGATGATCCACTTCTTCGACCCGTCGAACGAGAAGATGGTGGCCAAGCTGCCCGACCTCGCGACGAAGGTCGACGTCCTGCTCGGCAACCTCGAGGACGCCATCCAGGCTTCCAACAAGGAGGCCGCCCGCGCGGGGCTGGTGCAGGTCGCGAAGTCCGTCGACCTCGGCGACTGCCAGCTCTGGACGCGGATCAACTCGCTCGACTCGCCCTGGGTGCTCGACGACCTCGTCACCCTGGTCACCGAGGTCGGCGACAAGCTCGACGTGATCATGGTCCCGAAGGTCGAGGGGCCTGAGGACATCCACTACGTCGACCGGCTGCTCGCGCAGCTGGAGGCGAAGGGCGGCGTGCGCAGGCCGTTGCAGGTGCACGCGATCCTCGAGACCGCCCGCGGTGTCGCGAACGTCGAGGAGATCGCCGCGGCGTCGCCCCGCATGCAGGGCATCTCGCTCGGCCCGGCCGACCTGGCGGCCGACCGGCGCATGAAGACCACCCGCGTCGGCGGCGGCCACCCCGGCTACCTGGTGCGGGAGGACCCCCACGAGGACGAGGCCGCTCCTCGCGCGACCTTCCAGCAGGACCTGTGGCACTACACCGTTGCCCGCATGGTCGACGCCTGCGCGAGCAACGGGATCTACGCCTACTACGGGCCGTTCGGCGACATCAAGGACGTCGTGGCCTGCGAGGACCAGTTCCGCAACGCCTACCTGCTCGGCTGCGTCGGCACCTGGACGCTGCACCCCGTGCAGGTCGACATCGCCAAGCGGGTCTTCTCCCCCGAGGCCTCCGAGGTCCTGTGGGCCAAGCGCGTCGTCGACGCGATGGGCGAGGAGGGCCGCGGCGCCGTCATGATCGACGGCAAGATGCAGGACGACGCGACCTTCAAGCAGTGCCAGGTGGTGCTGGACCTCGCCCGGCGGCTGGCCGCGCGCGACCCGGAGCTGAAGGAGGCCTACGGGCTGTGAAGGTTCTCCGTTCGGTCCTCTACATGCCCAGCTCGAACGAGCGGGCACTGGAGAAGGCCAAAACCCTTCCCGCCGACGCGATCATCTTCGACCTCGAGGACGCCGTCGCCCCTGACGCCAAGGAGGCGGCGCGGGCGAACGCGGTGGCCGCCGCGACCAGCGGCGAGTACGGCGGGAAGACGCTCACCATCCGCTGCAACGGCCTCGACACCCCCTGGGGGGCGTCCGACCTCGCAGCGGCCGCCGCAGCCCGCCCGGACGCCGTGGTGGTCCCGAAGGTGAGCGGAGCCGCACACCTGTCGCAGGTGGCCGCGATCACGGGCGACGTGCCGATCTGGGCGATGGTGGAGACCCCGGCGGCGCTGTTCGCGATCCGCGAGATCGCCGCCTTCCCGCAGGTCAGCTGCCTCGTCATGGGCACCAACGACCTCGTGAAGGAGCTCCGCGCCGCGCTGGTGCCCGGACGGGCGCCGCTCGTGCCGCACCTCGCGACCGCGCTGCTGGGCGCCCGCGAGGCCGGCAAGGCGATTGTCGACGGCGTCTACAACGACGTGAAGGACCTCGACGGCTTCCGCGCCGAGTGCGTGCAGGGCCAGCAGCTCGGCTTCGACGGCAAGACGCTCATCCACCCCGGCCAGGTCGAGGTCGCCAACGAGGTGTGGGCGCCGAGCGAGGACGAGATCGCGCACGCCAAGAAGGTCGTGGAGGCCTTCGCCGAGGCGGAGCGCGCGGGCCAGGGCGTGGTCGTGGTGGACGGCCGGATGGTCGAGAACCTGCACCGCGACATCGCCCAGCGGGTGCTCGCGACCGCCGAGGCCATCGCCGCGCTGGCCTGACCCCTCCTTGCGTGCTACCGATCGCCCCCGCGCCCAGGCGTAGGACACAACGACAGGGCGATTAGCCTGGGAAGCATGCTCCCCACGCAGGACCAGCTCACCGCCGCGCTCGCGACCGTCGAGGACCCCGAGATCCGCCGGCCGATCACCGAGATCGGCATGGTCAAGTCCGCGACCGTCGAGGCCGACGGCACGGCGCGGGTCGGGATCTACCTGACCGTCAGCGGCTGCCCGATGAAGGACACCCTGCGCGAGCGCGTCACCACGGCCATCGGGGCGCTCGAGGGCGTGACCCGGGTCGAGGTGGAGCTCGACGTGATGAGCGCCGAGCAGCGCAAGGAGCTGCAGACCAAGCTCCGCGGGGACAACCCGCAGCGCGACATCCCCTTCGCCCAGCCCGGCTCGCTGACCCGCGTGTTCGCGGTCGCCTCCGGCAAGGGCGGCGTCGGCAAGTCCTCGGTCACCGTCAACCTCGCCGCCGCGATGGCCGCCCGCGGCCTGCGGGTCGGGGTCGTGGACGCCGACATCTACGGCTTCTCGGTGCCGCGCATGCTCGGCGTCACGCACCCGCCGACGCAGGTCGAGCAGATGATCATGCCGCCGACGGCGTACGGCGTGAAGGTCATCAGCATCGGGATGTTCACCAAGGACAACACCCCCGTCGTGTGGCGCGGGCCGATGCTGCACCGGGCGCTGCAGCAGTTCCTCGCCGACGTCTACTGGGGCGACCTGGACTACCTGCTCATGGACCTGCCGCCCGGCACCGGCGACATCGCGATCTCGGTGGCACAGCTCGTGCCGACCGCGGAGATCCTCGTCGTCACCACGCCGCAGATCGCGGCCCAGGAGGTGGCCGAGCGGGCCGGCTCGATCGCGCTGCAGACCCACCAGCGCATCGCCGGTGTCGTCGAGAACATGAGCTGGCTGCCCTGCCCGCACTGCGGTGAGCAGATCGACGTCTTCGGCACCGGCGGCGGTCAGGCGGTGGCCGACTCGCTGACCCGCGTGCTCGGCGCCAACGTGCCGCTGCTCGGTCAGATCCCCCTCGACAAGCGGCTGCGGGAGGGCGGCGACAACGGCCACCCGCTCGTCCTCGACGACCCGGATGCCGCCGCCTCCAAGGCGCTGCTGCAGGTCACCGAGGCGCTCACCGGCCGCCCACGCGGGCTCGCCGGCATGTCGCTCGGCCTCACCCCCGCAGGACGCTAGGCACGACGAGAGGGGCGCCCCTCGGGGCGCCCCTCTCGTCGTACGGCGGGTCAGCCGCGGATCGTCAGCCTGACCTCGAGCCGGTCCTGGCACAGCGGACGCACGCGCAGCGAGCCGTCGACCTTGCCCTCGAACTGCGCCTCGGCCTCGTAGCCCGGCTCCTGGTCGGTGCCCTTCTTCGTCCAGCCCTGAGCGGCCAGCTGCTCGGCGACGCGGTCACGCACGTCGACCACGTCCTGGCGCTGCCCCTCGGTAGAGGTGAGGACGAGCGTCGTTTTGCCCTGCGTCTGGATGTTCAGCAGCTTCACGCCATCAGGGAGCGTGAGCCCGGTCGGGACAGACGCACTGGACTGGGGAGTGTCGAGCGTGCCGCAGGCGCGCTCGCCCTTCTTGGCGATCTCACCGCGCTCGAAGTGCTCGAACACGGCCCAGCCCGCGAGCCCGAGACCCACGACCGCGACCACACCGACAAGCACCTGTACGACCCGCTTCATGCGAGGAGGATACGTGCCGCGACGGATCGGTCACGAAGGGCGACCGAGCTCCTAGGTCGTGTCCGGGTCCCAGGGCGGCCGCTCGCCAGGAGCGAGGGCCGTACGGCGGGCGGGCACCGGCGCGTCGTCGTACTCGTCCTCGAACAGGTTCCGTCGCACGATCTCGCGCGGGTGCAGCGACCGGAGGTCCAGGTCTGCCACCTCCGGACCGAGCTCGTCCCTCAGCTCCTCCGACATGTCCTTGAGCCACAGCCGCAGCTTGCGCAGCGCCTTGCCGGCGTCCGCGGCCATGCCGGGGAGCCGCTCGGGGCCGAAGAGGAACAGGCCGAGCAGCAGCAGCACGGCCGTCTCCGGCCAGCCCAGCCCTCCGAACACGGCTCCAGCCTACGAGGTCTTCTTGTCCTGCAGGACGACGCGGACGCTACGCGTGGCGCCGTCGCGGACGAAGGCGACCGACACCGCCTGCCCCACGCGGTACCTGCGCAGCGCCACGACCAGCCCGTCCACGCCGAGGACGCGCCGGTCGCCTACCTTCACGATCACGTCGCCGACCCGCAGGCCGGCTCGGGCCGCGGCACCGCCGCGCTCGACCGTCATGAGCCGCGCCCCGCGCGGACCCACGCCGTCAGCGCCCACCGTCGTCGCGGACACCCCGATCGCCGGGTGGGTGGCCTTGCCGGTGCGGATCAGCTGCTGGGCGATCGACCGGGCCTCGTCGACGGGGATCGCGAACCCGACCCCGATGTTGCCGGACTGCGCCGAGGGCGAGTCGGAGGACAGCGACGCGATGGCCGAGTTGATCCCGATGACCCGCCCGCTCATGTCGACCAGCGGGCCGCCGGAGTTGCCCGGGTTGATGGCGGCATCGGTCTGGATGGCGTCAAACAACGGCATCGCCGGCTCGTCAGCGTTCTCCCGGGGCACCTGCACCGTGCGGTCCAGCGCGCTGATGATCCCGCTGGTGACCGTTCCGGCCAGACCCAGCGGCGACCCCACCGCCACGACCGGGTCGCCGACGGCCAACCCGGTCGAGGTGCCGAGGACCGCGGGGGTCAACGTGGTCGCCCCCACCACCCGGATCACCGCGAGGTCGGTCTCGGGGTCCCGCCCGACGACCCGGGCCGGCAGGTCGACGGACCCGTCGTTGAACGACACGGTGATCGTGCCGCCCGTCGTCGTACCGGCGACCACATGGTTGTTCGTGAGCACGAAGCCGTCCTTCGTGAGCACGACACCCGACCCCGTGCCTGACCCCTGCCGGTCGTCGATGTCGATGCTCACAACGCTCCGGAGCATGCGCGCCGCGATCGCCGCCACCGAGGTGGCCGGCCGGGTCACGGGTACGGCGGGCGCCGTGGGCAGCACGGCGTCCGGCGCCCTCAGGCTCGCGACCGAGGGCTCGTCACGAGCGGTGCGGGCGCCGACCCACCCGCCGACGAGACCCGACAGGATCGCGGTCGCCAGCACCAGCGGCACCACCGAGCCCACCCGGCGACGAGGCTCCGAGGGCGTCACCCCGATCGGCCCGGTCGGGTAGCCCCAGGCCTGCGCCCTCGCGGGCGGGGGCGCCCAGGGGTCGCGCTGCTGCTGGTGCTCCATCGAACGATTGTGCACCGGCGACGAAGCGGGCCCAGGCGCTCGCTCGCCCCGCGAGCTCGTCCCTCCGCTCAGTCGAACGGGTTCAGCCACCCACCCACGCGCGCCATCCCCCGCCACACCCGCGGGCCGATCCCGTCCTGGGCCATCGCGGAGCTGCCGTGCGGCAACGCCTCGAGGGTGTCCTCTACGACGTCCGACGGCGCGTCCGACAGCAGCGTCCACGTGTGGCCGTGCTCGGACCACACGATCCGGCGCGGCTCCTCCGGCCACTCCCAGACCGTGCCGCCCGCGACGGTCCGCCGGACGCCCGTCGTGGTCGGTGGGAGCTCGCCGCGCTGCCCGAACAGCGACAGCGTGAACAGCCCGTCCGAGTACGACAGCTGGAGCACGTCGTCAGGCAGCATTCGCGCGTCGTACAGCTCGAGCCCCCCGGGCAGCACGTGCGTGACCGGCCAGCCCTGGGCCGCCAGGGCGTCCAGGGCTCCGGAGGACAACCGCTCGCCGTGCGGTCGCAGCGCCTGCTCCGTCGTCTCGAGAGTGTCCGGCCCCGGCCCAGCGTCGATCCGCAGGTCACCCAGCCAGCTGCTGCGCAGCAGCGCGCCGTCGGTCCCGACGACGTCGCGCCGCAGCACCAGGCCGCTCGCGGTGTCGAGCCAGAACCGGCCCGCGACCTGCCCGTGGCCGGTGATCCCGGGTCGGCGCGCCTCGACCACGCGAGCCACCCGGCCGTCGCACCGGTCCGGCGCCACGACCCGCAGGTCGTAGCGCTCCGCGAGCACGGACAGCAGCGACGCGTCGAGGACGTCAGCCGCGAGCAGGCCGGCGCCGCTGGGCACGCCGAGCTGGCTGCCCCAGCCAGGTACGTGGCTGACGTGCATCACCGTTGTCCGGGGGGTCCCGCCGGAGGTAGCCGTCACGTGCTGCGTCGCGGTCCAGGAGCGGGTGCGGGCGGCGGCCGCAGCCGTCTCGAGCAGCCCCAGGGCAGCAGTGGTGTCGCGTGCGCCGGGTGAGGCGTCTCTGACCGGTTCCGGCTCGACGAACGCGGAGACGGACGGGCACACCACCAGGGCACCCAGCC
Organism: Actinomycetota bacterium; assembly: GCA_046723735.1. Classification (GTDB taxonomy): domain Bacteria; phylum Actinomycetota; class Actinomycetes; order Mycobacteriales; family SCTD01; genus RYN-111. The sequence goes on from JBKOVB010000052.1 coordinate 26,099, forward strand.
CGGTGAGGGCCGCGAGCAGCCGGAGCCGGATCACCGCACCGAGCGGACGGTGGGCGACAGCGGCGCCGACACGGGCACCGTCACGCCGCCGCCTGTGCCGGCGAAGGGGACCTCGTTCGCCGTGGACACGTGCTCCACCACCAGTCCCGGTGCCGTGGGGTCGACGGGCGCCACCGGCCCGTGCGGCGGCGGCCCGGCGACGGCGAGCGCACCCCCGAACCCGAGCGCCGCGAGGCCCGCACCGAACGCCGTACGACGCCACGGGCCCCCCAGGACGAGCGGGTGCCGGCGCGGCGCCTGCGGGCGCGGCAGGGGGCGAGGCTCGCCCGCAGGAGCGGTGGCAGCAAGCAGGCGGGACGCGAGATCCGCGGGTACGACGGGCTGGTCGGCCTTCAGGTCCGAGCGCAGCCCGCGGAGCACCACGAGCTCGGAGCGGCACGCGCCACAGTGCGCGAGGTGAACCTGCACCTCGCCGCGGCGCGCGTGGTCGAGCTCACCGTCGAGGTAGGCGGTGAGCGCGAGGCCGAGGTGTGAGGTCATGCGAGGACGGACACCTCGCGGTTCGGGGCGCGGTGCGCGAGCGCGGCACGCAGCTGAGCACGGCCGCGGTGGATGCGGCTGCGCACCGTCCCGACCTTGATGCCGAGGGTCGCCGCGATCTCGTCGTACGGCAGGCCCTCCAGGTCGCACAGCACGACCGCCGCGCGGAAGTCGGGGGGCAGCGCGTCGAGCGCCGCCTGGATGTCGCCGTCCATGTTGTTGTCGTCGAACAGCTGCTGGGGGCTGCGCTCCCGCCCCGGCACACGCTCCGGGTCGTCCGGCAACGCGTCGAAGCGGATGCGCTGCTTGCGACGCACGGTGTCGAGGAACAGGTTCGTGGTGATCCGGTGCAGCCAGCCCTCGAACGTGCCGGGTGTGTACGACGACAGAGAGCGGAAGACGCGGACGAAGACCTCCTGGGTGAGGTCCTCGGCGTCGTGCTGGTTGCCCGTCAGGCGGTACGCGAGGCGGTAGACACGCCCCGAGTGGGCGCGGACGACCTCGTCCCAGGACGGCGGCACCCACTCCTCGCCGACCTGCGCTGCAGGCGCGGGGACGACGTCCAGAAGCGTCTCGGTCATGCCCTGAGTCTCGGCAGCCTTCCTGGGAACTTGCTGTCAACGACCTCAACGCGGGCTGGGCGCCGAAGGTTCCCCGTCCCGCCTGCACGAGCCTGCCACGACGGCGCAGTAGGTTGCCAAGGTGGACAGCGCGGCGACCCTCGACCTGTCGGCATGGGTGGACGGCTGGCTGCCCGAGGACCCCGTGATCCTCGCAGCCCGGGCCCGCGCTGCCGAGGTGGGCTGCGGCAGCGTCGACCCGACCACCGGCGCCCTCCTGCGCCTGCTGGCGGCGACAGCCGGTGCGCGTGCCGTCGTCGAGCTGGGCACGGGCGCCGGCGTGTCCGCGCTGTGGCTCCTGGGCGGCATGCGGCCCGACGGCGTGCTGACCAGCGTCGACCCCGAGACGGAGCACCAGCGGCTCGCCCGGCAGTCGCTCGTCGAGGCGGGGTACGGCACCGGACGGGTGCGTCTCATCACGGGCGAGGCGCTCGCCGTGCTGCCGCGGCTGTCGGACGGCGCTTACGACCTGCTGTTCTGCGACGCCGTGCGGTCGGAGAACCTCGACTACCTCGCCGCCGCGGTGCGGCTGCTGCGCCCGGGGGGCGTCGTCGTGTTCGCCGGTGCGCTCGGCGACGGACGGGTCGCCGACCCCAGCGCCCGCGATCCCGAGACCGTCGCCTTGCGCGAGCTCACCCGGGTGGTGCGCGAGCACGACCGGCTGCTGCCTGCCCTGCTGCCTGTCGGAAGCGGCGTGCTCGCCGCCGTCGTCAGCCCCTAACGCGCCAGGGCTTCGAGCCAGCGGACGAGCAGCCGTACGCCGTACCCGGTGCCGCCCTTCGTGAGCTCGTCGTCGTCGCCGCCGGACCAGGCCGGCCCGGCGATGTCGAGGTGCGCCCAGGGCCGTCCGCCGGTGAACGTCTCGAGGAACAGCGAGGCCGTGATCGAACCGCCCTGGAGCTTGAGGCGGGGGTCCCCGATGTTGCGCAGGTCGGCGGTCGTCGAGTCGAGCGCCTGCCGGTAGTCCGCCACGAGCGGCAGGCGCCAGAGGCGCTCGCCCGCAGCCGCCGCGGCGCTCTCGAGCTGGCCGGCGAGCCGGTCGTCGTTGGTGAACAGCCCGGCGATCTTGTTGCCCAGCGCGACCGGCATCGCGCCGGTGAGCGTGGCCACGTCGACCACGACGTCGGCGTCGAGCACCCGGTCGGCGTAGGCCAGCCCGTCCGCGAGGACCAGGCGGCCCTCCGCGTCGGTGTTGAGGACCTCGACGGTGGTTCCGCCGTACTGGTGGATCACGTCGCTCGGGCGCTGGGCGCTGCCGCTCGGCATGTTCTCCGCGAGGCAGGCGACGGCGGTGACGTCGATCGGCAGGCCCAGGTCAGCGACGGCCCGCACGGTGGCGAGCACGGTCGCCGCGCCGCCCATGTCCATCTTCATCGTGGTCATGGAGGCGTTGGGCTTGATCGAAAGGCCACCGGTGTCGAAGGTGATGCCCTTCCCGACGAGCACGACGTGGCGCCGGCCGCCACCGCGGTAGGCCGCCTCGACCACGCGCGGCGGGCGGCTCGAGCCCATGCCCACCGCGAGCACGCCTCCCCACCCCTCGGCCGCGAGCTGCTTCTCGTCGCGGACCCGGACGTCGAGGCCCTTGAGCAGCGAAACGGCCCGCTTCGCCAGCCAGTCGGGCGACTTGTCCGCCGGTGGCGTGTTCACGAGGTCGCGCGCGGCCGCTGTCGCGCGGATCACCTCGAGCGCGCGGTCCAGGGCCGGCTGCAACCGCTCCGGCGCACGGAGCACGACCGTGATGCTGCGCAGCGGCCGCGGCTCGACGGCCTTGACCGCGAAGCCGTACGACGCCAGCAGCAGCCCCTCGGCGAGCGCTCGCACGCCGTCGTCCTTGAGCCCGACGCGCCGCAGGTCGAGCGTGAGATCCGGCTGCCCCTTGGCACGGCGGGCCAGAGCCGCCCCGGCCTTGCGCAGCGCCTTCGGCGAGCCGTCGCCGGTGCCGAGCAGGAAGATCCGCTCCTCGACCGGGACGGCGATCAGCTCGCCCGCCTCGCCCTTGGCCTTCTCCCGCTCGAGGAGCGCGGCCGCGTCACCCGGGACGCGCCCCAGCACCGCGACCGGCGTGCCGGCACGGGTGGGGACCGCCAGCACCGCCGAGGCGGCGGGCAGATCCCCGGCCAGGCGCAGGGTGGGGAGCGTCGCCACCGTCAGGAAGTGACGGCCTTGAGGGCCTCGGCCAGCGTGGTGGCCTCCTCGGCGTTGAGCTCGACGACGAGGCGACCGCCACCCTCGAGCGGCACGCGCATGACCAGGCCGCGCCCCTCCTTGGTGACCTCGAGGGGACCGTCGCCCGTCCGCGGCTTCATGGCCGCCATCGCCGTACCTCCGTGTCTCGTGCGTGCATGAACTCGTGCGTTGTCGTCCATTGTCGCAGAACTCGGCCCCACGCGGAGTCGCGAGGCTGGCAGGCTGAGGGCCACGCACCCGCACAGGAGGTCAGGCCATGTCGGACACCGTGCTGCTCGACGTCACCGACGGCGTCGCCACGCTCACGCTCAACCGCCCGGAGGCGATGAACTCCCTGACCGTCGAGGCGAAGGTCGCGCTCAACGACGCCGTGCGCGAGGTCGCCGGCGACCCGCGGGTGCGGGCCCTCGTGCTCACCGGGACAGGCCGGGCGTTCTGCGTGGGCCAGGACCTGCGCGAGCACGCCGCGCTGCTCGAGTCGGGCGACCCGGCACCGCTGTCGACGGTGACGGAGCACTACAACCCGCTCGTGACCGCGCTCGCCGCACTGCCGTTCCCGACGGTCGCGGCGATCAACGGTACGGCGGCAGGTGCCGGCCTCGGGCTGGCGTGCGCCCTCGACCTGCGCATCGGGGCCGCGGGGGCGCGCTACACGACGGCGTTCACCGGGGTCGGCCTCACCGCGGACTCCGGGCTGTCGTGGACGCTGCCCCGGCTCGTCGGTGCCGGGCGCGCCGCGTCGCTGCTGCTGCTCGCCGAGCCCTTCACGGCCGAAGAGGCGCACGCCATGGGGCTGCTCGACCGGGTCGTCGACCCCGAGCACGTCCTCCTCGCGTCTCAGGAGCTCGCCGCCCGGCTCGCTGCGGGTCCCACGGCGGCGTACGCGTGCCTCAAGGAGTCGCTCCGGTTCGGGGCCACCCATGCGCTGGTCGAGACGCTGGCCAAGGAGGACGAGCTGCAGACCCGGGCGGGCCGCACCGAGGACCACGCGAACGCGGTCAAGGCCTTCCTCGCAAAGGAGACCCCGGTCTTCACCGGGCGCTGACGGACGGGAGTCGCGCAGGGCCCCATCGGCTGCGCCCGCGGCGGGGCGGGGTGCGACTCCCGTTCAGCGGATAGGGACCCATCGGGCGAAACGGGTGAGCGACCGGCGTACCCCGGCGAGGAGCAGCGGCCGCACGACCGGCCAGCCGGTGCGCCCGACGGCGCCCCAGGGGAGCTCGAGGTCCTCGCGCCAGACGAAGGCGCTCCGCTCGTTGCCCAGGTCGCGCACCTCGAACCCGCCGGTGCCGCGCACGACCCGGCCGGTGTGCAGGACCTCGCAGCGGTACGGCGGGTCCCAGGCCGCGATCTCCATGGTGTCGAGCACCCCGAACGGGCCGATGCCCGTGAAGGCCTCCAGGCGACCACCGACGCCGATCCCGGCCAGGGCGGTCGCCCGCACGGTGGTGCCCAGCATCCACTCGCCCTGGCGCTCCCAGTCGGTCGCCGCGTCCCAGGTGCGTTGCACCGGGGTGTCGACCGTGACGGCGAGCTCGACCGCGACCGTCACCGTTCGGGGCCGCCCCGCTGGGGGCCGTCCTCCTCGGGGGTGGCCTCGGGCAGGTCCTCGGCGGCCGGCTCGGGGGCGGACACCTCCGGGAAGCCGAGATCCGGCAGACCAGGGGCGGGCGCAGCCGGCGGAACGGGCACCGGCCGCCAGGCGGTCGCGCCCGGGAGGCCTGCGGGCCCGATGGTCGGGACGGGCGTCGACCCGGGCTGCGTGGGGGGTGGCGTCGGCGAGGCAGGTGTCGTAGGCGGTGGCGGCGTGGGCGTCGGGGGCGGCGACGGACGCTCCGCCGTCGGCGTCTCGAGCGGGTGCGGCATCGGCATGGGCTCGGGCCGCGGCAGGGGCCCGGGCGGCGGCAGCGGCTCCGGCTCGGGGCCGGGCGGGCTCGGGGGCGGCGGCGTGGGTGCCGGGTTCGGCGGGGACGGCGGGGTCGGCTCGGGGTTCGGCACCGGCTCGGGCTCGAGCGGCGGCTCGGGGG
>JBKOVB010000012.1:0-44451 GCA_046723735.1 Actinomycetota bacterium
AAGAGACAGCGCCGGAACCGTCGCCTCAGGATCCTTGTAGTAGCCCTTCATGACGTTGTGGCCTCGGATGAGGATCTCACCCACGTGCTCGGGACCTGGTGGGAGAGAAGCACCGCAGCCGTCGACGACCCGTACCTCGACTCCCCAGAGCGGCCTCCCCACCGACGCCGGCCGGCGCTCCGAGACACTGGGCGGGAACGTCGCACCGCTGGCGGTCTCGGAGAGGCCGTAGCCCTCCAGCACAGAGACGCCACCGAAAGCCGCCTCGAAGTCGCGCACGACCTCGGCGGGCATGGGCGCGCCACCCGAGACGCCGACGCGCAGGCTCGACAGGTCCCGGTTCCCCGGGCCGCTGCGGAGCAGGGCGACGTACATGGTGGGAACGCCCGCGAACACGGTCACGCGATGCGTGGCCATGGCGTCGAGGACGACGTCGGCGTCGAAACGCGGCAGCAGGACCAGGCTCGCGCCTCGCCGCACGGTGACGTTCAGGATCCCTGACAGCCCGTAGACGTGGAACAGGGGCAGCACGGCCAGGCCGACGTCCTGCGCCGTGAGCCCGAAGGCGTCCCCAGCGATGGTGCAGTTCATGTAGAGCTGGACGTGCGTCAGCTCGGCGCCCTTGGGGCGGCCCGTGGTGCCACTCGTGTAGAGCAGCACCGCGGTGTCATCGGCCCTCGAGGGAGCGATCTCGCCCGTGTCGTCGTGCCGGCACAGGTCCTCGAAGCGCATGCTGCCTCGCCCGTCACCGACGACGCACGTCGGCACGTCTCCGGCCTCCTGCGCCGCCCGAAGTGCCTCGACGGCGCTGGTGCTGTGAGTGATGAGAAGCCGGCTGTCGGAGGAAGCGAGCTGATAGGCGACCTCTCGCGCCGTGAGCAGCGGGTTGAGCGGCACCATGACCAGGCCGGCCTTGAGAATGCCGAAGTAGGCCAGCAGGAACTCGGGCACGTTGGGCAGCTGCACCGCCACCTTGTCCCCCGCGACGAGGCCGAGCAGACGCAGCCCCTGGGCGACCCGACCGGACTGCTCGTCGATCTCGGCGTAGCTGTAGCTGCGGTCCGGCGCGTGGCACAGCAGCTTGTCCGGATCGGCGAGCCGCGCCTCGCGCAGGATGGTGGCCAAGTTGAGGCTCACAGGCTGGCCCGCGCACCGTCGATCGGGTACCGGGCGTGGGCGTCCAGCGGGTAGAGCGGCCACGGAGCCTGCGTCCGGGTAGGGAGCTGCGACAGTCGTGACGTCGTCATGCCTGGGGGGTCGGCCGTGACGACAGCCGAGGCCACCGACGCGAAGCCGGCGCGGAAGTGGCCGGAGCTCTTGACCACGACGAGGTCCCGGTCGCGCGGGTCGATGCCGTGCAGCAGCAGCGGCGTCGCGTCGACGGTCTGCGTGGGCTGGGTGCAGACGACGACGTCGACGCCCTCGACGCGAAGCCAGGCCGAGGGGCCGAGCGGGAAGGGCCAGGCGGCCGGCAGGGGGTGCTCCGCAGTGCCGTTGCCGTCGCTCAGCGCCACGACCTCTGCCGTGCAGGCAACCGGTTCGCCGTACAGGGGATCGACCTTGCCGCCGAGCTCGACCTCGATGGTCGCTCCCACGCCCGCCTGATGCGCCAGCGCGGCAACCTCCGGGTCCGCGATGGTGGACAGGGCGGCCCGACTCGCTCCAGCTGCCAGAAGCGCGCGCAGGACATGCGTGCCGTCACCCGGCGTCCCACCACCAGGGTTGTCGGACGTGTCGTTGATCACCACCGGTCCGCGGCCGAGCGCCGAGGCCCGCCGTACGGCCTCCTCCGCCGACACGTGGTCGATCATGAACTCCGCCCGCCGCCGCCAGATCTCCTCGGCCACCTCGCGGGCCGTGGCCGCAGCGAGCTCAGCGTCGCCGTCCGTGGTGACCAAGACGTGCGCGCCGACATGGGGGTTGTCGGTGTAGGGGAAGCCGTGCATGAACGTGCAGTCCAGGACGCCGGGCAGCGACTCAGCGCGCCGGCAGAGCTCGACCAGGTCGGCACCGATGCCGCCGTACGTCGTGGTCGGAGGCACGAGGAGCGGCAGTCGCTCGAGGTGGAGGGTGGGCCTCCACCGCCCCTCCCGCACGGCCACCACGGCGTGGACCGCCTCGACGCCACGCTCGTACGCGTCGTCGTGGGGGTAGTGCTCGGTGCCGAGCACCATGTCGAGGGCGGTGACCTCGCGCTGGGTCGTGTTGCCGTGCAGATCGTGGGTGGCGACGACCGGGACGTCGGGGCCGACCACCTCCCGGATGGCACTGCACAGGTCTCCCTCGACGTCGTCGACCGACTCGGCCACGGCCGCACCGTGCAGGTCGAGAACGACCCCGTCGAGCGGGAGGCTGGCACGCAAGGCCGCGAGGAGCTCCGCCTTGAGCGACTGGTAGAGCCCGCCGTCGATGGTCCCCGAGGGTGCGGCGACGGCGTACAGGAGGCTGACAGGCGTGGCCTCGTGCTGACGGATGGCGTCCAGCATGCCGGTCAGGTAGGTCCTCATCCCGGCGGTCGCGCCGGCGAGCTCCTCGAGGGTGCGGACGACGAGGAAGTCCGCTTCGGTGGTCGTGGTGTGCAGGTACTGGTTGGTCTCGTGGTGGATGCCACCGACGCCGATCCTCATGACCGGGAAGTCCTCTCGTCGTCGCGACCGGGGTAGACGACCGATCGGTCCAGGGGCCAGAGCGGCTCAGGCGACCGGTGACGAGGCAGGTGGCTCAGGCGGGTGGTCGTGAGCCCAGGAGGGTCGGCGGTCACGATCGCGGTGCCGACCTGTTCGAAGGCAGACCGGAAGTGCCCGGAGCTCTTGACGGCGATGATGTCGTAGCCGAGCGCGTCCAGGCCGTGCATGCGCATCGGCACCTGGTCGATGGTCTGCACCGCGCGCGAGGTCACGACCACGTCCACGTGCCCGACGCGAAGGGCAGCGCTCGCTCCCAGGTCGAACGGGACACCGCAGGCAGCAGGGCTCTCGAAAGCGCCCTTGCCGTCGCTGAGCGCCGTGACGACGGCGTCCACCGCCAGCGGGGAGCCGTGAAGCCCGTCGGTCTTGCCGCCGAGAAGGGTTGTGAGGCTGGCGCCGACACCCGCGGCGTGGGCCAGAGCCGCGACGTCGGGGTCGTTCACGGAGGAGAACACCGTGCGGCGGCCCGGCCGTGCGAGCAGCGCCCTCAGCAGGTGCGTGCCGTCCCCCGGCGCCCCGCCCCCGGGGTTGTCGGACGTCTCGTTGACGACCACCGGACCTCGAGGCACGCGGTAGGCCGCCTCCACCGCTTCTGTGGCGTCGAGCGAAGCGGTGAGGAAGTCCTCGCGCATGTCCCAGATCTCGGCCGCGACCCGACGAGCGACCGTTCGAGCGAGCCCGGGGTCGCGGTGGGTCGTGACCACGACCTGGCTTCCGACGTGCGGGTTGTCCGTGAACGGGAAGCCGTGCATGAAGACGCAGTCCAGAACGCCTGCGGTCTCCTCGGCCTTACGGCACATCTCCAGGACACGTGCGCCGACCCCTGAGTAGGTGGTTGTGGGGGGGAGCAGCATCGGAAGCCGCTCGAGGTGCGCCGTGGGCTCCCAGCGACCGGCCAGCACCTCGCCCAGGGCGGCGGCGGCCTCCCGCCCCCGCTCGTAGGCGTCGTCGTGCGGGTAGTGGTGGACCGCGAAGAGCATGTCGACGGCGCTGACCTCCGCCTGGGTCAGGTTGCCGTGCAGGTCGTGGACGACGACGACGGGGACGGCGGGTCCCACGACCTGTCGCACGGCGGAGCAGAGATCGCCCTCCAGATCATCCGTGGCGGTCGTGGCCCCGGCCCCGTGCAGCTCGAGGAGCACGCCCTGGACAGGAAGCGCTCGTCGCAGCTCCTGCAGCAGACCCGATCGGAGCTCCTCGTAGGCCGCGTGCTCGATCGGGCCGGAAGGCGGTGCTTGCGCGTAGAGCAGTCCCACGGGCTCCCAGCCCGACTCGACCGTCTGGTCGACCAGGCCGCCGATGTAGGTCTGCAGGCCCGCCGCCAGGCGCACCAGCTCGGCGCCGCGCACGACGAAGAAGGGCTCACGGCCCGTCTGCGCGGTGACGTACTGGTTGGTCTCGTGCGAGATCCCGCCGATGGCGATTCGTCTGGTCATGGGAGCCGGTACGACGACGGCTGGAGCTTCCAGCAGCCGCTCTTGCCGCAGGAGCTGTCCGCGCTGTCGAACGAGATGAGCCGGGCAGCGGATGCGCCGTCGTGGCGGTCCCGGCCGAACCGCGTTGCGTACACGCGGGGGGAGACGTAGGACCAGCCCAGGCTGTTGGCCCCGGCGATCGTGGCGCTGAGGCTGGGACCGGTCTTCCCCTCCGCGACGGCCGCCCTGAGGAAGAACACCTCGTCGCACGCGTTGAGCGCCGCGGAGCGCGCATTGACGTTGGCCAGCCTGACCTGGTGGGACTGCATGACCTGCAGGCAGTGGGCCCTTGCGGCGTTCGGCAACGCCGATGGCGCCGACGGGTCTGCGTCCGACCAGACGACGCCCCGGGCGCCACGCAGGTCCTGGCTGCTCCACAGCCCGGCGTCGTAGCCCGCGACCGGCGAGTTGGTGGAGTTCATGCCGTAGCGCGGGAAGTACCCCTGCGTGTCCGCCTCGTGGATGAACAGCAGTGTCAAGCCGGTGCCTGCCAGGATGCCCGCCGGTCCGTCCGCGATCATCACGTGGTCGACGCCGTCGGAGAAGAACTTCAGCACGGCGCTCTTCACGGCCGCGCCCGAGGTCCCGACATCGTTGGCCGTCGCGGGAGGGGCGATGAAGGCGACGTCCTTGGCCGCCAGCCCGTGCGCGCGCAGCGCGGGCAACCACCCGGCCTGCACTCCCTCGCGGTACTGCGGATCATCCCAGGTGACGAGGCCGATCACCGGCTTGCCGCTGAAGTAGTCGGTCTTTGCCAGGCCGTCGACACTGACCGGACCGATGCGCACGAGGTTGATCGTCGAGACCTCGAAGTAGTTCGGGAAGTCCGTGAAGGTGGAGGGCACTGCCTGGCTGAAGCTGGTCACGATGTCGAGCACGCCTGCCTTGCGCGTGCAGCCGCGCATCACGGGGTGCGGAATCCCGAGGACGGCGAACACCTTGTGATCCTGCGTGAAGTTGGTGCACGCCGCCTGCACCGCCCCATCTGCACTGGACGAGCCTGCGTTGGACAGGTCGAAGTACAAGGGCGTGATGCGGCGGCCCTGGATCCCTCGGTTCCGGTTCACGTCGTCGATGGCCGCGTTGTAGTAGAGCCGCAGGTCGCCGGGGTCGGTCCCGGCCAGGCCGAGCGCCGAGTTGAAGGACCCGCTGCCGCTCGCCCAACCGATCCCGACGGTGACCGTGGACGTGCTTGCACCGGGAGCCGCGCGCGACCCGTCCGTCCCTCCTCCGGTCCCGAGGCCGACACCTGGACTCTGTGACGACACCCCCGCTTGGCCGCCGCTGCCGTCCGGCGCCACCACCCCGGCTCCGCCCGGGGCCTGCGGTCCCGTGCTGGGGGCGCTCGACGGCACGAGGGTTGGCCCACCGAGGGAGCTGTCCACCCCCGTGCTGGTCAGCTGCACCGTGGAGCCGCAGGCGGCGGTGGCCACCAACGCCACGGCGATCGCGCCGAAAGTCGGGGCTCGCCACATCGAGTGGGTCATGCCGGGTCTCCTCTGGCCGCGTCAGATGCCGGGGGCGCCGAGGGCCCGCAAGGCCAAGCGCGCGACGTCGGTGATGGCAAGCTCGACGTCGGGGCGGCGCTCCTCCATTCCGGGCGCGCGCGTGAAGACAGCCACGGCGTAGGAGCTGCCGTCCGGGAAGGTGTAGACGCCAGCCTCGTTCCTGATGCACATGACGCTTCCGGTCTTCCCGGCGTACGCGACGCCATCTGGTACGGCGGACTTGAGCTGGTTCGGCCGGGCCTGGGCGCTCATGATCCGACGGACCTCCATGCACGATGGCGGCGACGCGGCCTGGTCGAGCCAGATCAGCTCGAGCAACCTGGTGATCTCCCGCGGTGTGGAATGCGCGTGGTGCGCAGGGTCGAGGGAGTGCAGCCCACGCGTCACGTCCGGCTTCAGAGCGAGGACGTCCCCCATGGTGGTGGCTCCGAGGCCTGTCAGCTCCTGGATGATCGCGTCCAACATCGCGGCGCAGTCCACGACCAGCGCCGTCCGGCTCAGGCCCAGCGCGCCCAGCGACGCATTGACCTGGTCGATGCCGAGCCTGCCCAGGATCACGTCCGTCGCGGTGTTGTCGCTGACGCTCATCATCAGCGTGGCGAGGTCCCGCAGGGACATCTGCACGTCGTCGACCATGACGGAGAGCCCGTGCGGGCCCATGACCCTCTCGTCGCCGGTGACCGTCACCCGCTCGGCGGGGTCAACACGGTTGGCGTCGGCCTGACGGTAGAGCTCGACGAGCACGGCCGTCTTGAAGATGGACGCCGTGTAGACAGCGCTGTCTGCGCCCAGGCCGACCTGGTCCTCCTCCGACCCCCCGATCCGACGGGCATGGACCCAACCATCGACCCCGGTGCCCGCGAGGATCTGCTGCAGGTCCTGAGCGAACAGGTCAAGACGCGGATCGGTCAGGGCTGTCATCGACGCATCCTCCTCCGGTGGGTGACGGGCAGGTCCCGATGCTGCCGCGCGCACCCGGGGGTCACCATGGCGGCCTCGACCAAATGCGCGTCAGCCGACTGTCGCGGCGGCAGAAGCCCTGGTCAGCCGGGCGGCGGCACCCACCGGACCTGCAGCAGGTCGTCCGGTCCGAGGGTCACCGTTTCGAAGGACACGATGGCCGACGTGCCGTCGTTGCCGTTGTCGTAGCGCAGCTCGCGACCGCTCGCGGTCACCGGGCCCGCCCACAGCCCGGCCGGCGGCCGCAGTCGGAGCTGGGCGAGCCTGACGGAGCCGAACGCCACTTCCAGCCGCAGCCCGTCACCGTCCTGCTCGACCGTCCCCCAGCCGGTAGCCGTGCTGAAGAAGCAGCGCAGCTCGCAGCCCAGAGCAGGGGCGAAGTCGAGCGTGTCCGAGCGAGCGTCGTAGCCGTAGCCGCTGCAGGCCAGCAGCAGCGCCCAGCTGGACATGGAGCGGACGTAGTGGTGCCCCGCCTCCACCTCGTTCCAGGGGCTCCGCCGGTGGCCGTCGTGGCGCGCGCGCGTCGCGTCGACGAGCGTCAGCCCTTCGCTGTGGAGTCCCTCATAGATCAGGTGAGCAGCCACCTGGTACTCGATGCCGGTCCAGACCTCGTCGCAGTAGCTCAGCGGCACGCGCGGCCGGCCGCCCCGCGGCCAGGAGCACAGCAGCAGCCCCGCCTCGTCGTCCAGCGCCAGGGTGCGCTGGCCGTTCACGTGGTCCCGGAGGCTGGGCCGGAAGTTGTGCCGGTACACCGCGGACAGCGCCTGCCTCACGTGCTCGGCCGGCAGGACGTGACCCAGGCCGACGACGTGGGCCAGCAGCTGCCCGAAGACCTGGTCCGACAGGCAGCCGTCGCCGTACTGGAAGGGCTGGCCCTCGACGTCGTCCACGCGCTGGACGTAGTACTCCCCGTTCCAGAGCAGCGCGTCCATCGCCGCAGCACCGCGGCGAGCAGCCTCGTCGTACCGGGCGGCCTGCTCTTCCTGGCCGAGGTACCGCGCCATCTCCGCCGCAGCCCGCAGTGCTGCGTAGAAGAGCGAGCCCGCCAAGGAGTTGGGACCGTGCAGCTCGATGTCGTAGGTGGTGTGCTGCTCCCCGTCGAGGACGAGGTCGCCGTCGGTGTCCCAGACCGCGAAGGCGTACTCGAGCGCCCGGACGGCGTGCGGCCACAGCTCGCGCAGGAACGCGTCGTCACCGCTGAAGCGCCACTCCCGGTAGAGGCGTACGACGACCCCCAGCTGGCCGTCGACCGCCGCGAGCTTCAGACGCGGGCTGGGGAGAACGTCAGACATCAACGGTCCGAACATCCGGTTCGAACGATGGCTCATGTGGCCGGCGTCGTCGGTCTCCAGCCCGAGCTCGATACGGCGGACCGACCGCTCGAGCTCGGGGAACAGGAAGGCCACCGTCTGCGCGTAGTTCCAGACGTGGGTGCAGGTGCCCGGGCAGCTGCCCACCCGGTCGAAGACGCCCTCCCAGCCGGCGAAGGTCCCGTCCTCCAGACGGAAGCACGTGGTGCTGCGCAGCACGCTGACGTTCGACGCCGCCGCGTCGACGACGGCAGCGGGCAACGTCGAGCGGAACAGGCTGGCGTGGAAGGTGCGGGTGAGCCGCTCGGCGTCCGGCAGGGTGTCGAGGAGGTGCCGCGCGGCGTGCCACGCGTCCTGCAACCAGGTCGCGTAGTGGTTGCGGACGGTCTCGGCGGCGGCGGCGGCCGCGAGCGGCAGCCCGCCGAAGCCGAACCAGCCCTTCGGCCGGTTCGGCACGTGCCAGGCCAGCACGAACTCGAACGCCCGACGTTCACCCGGCGCCAGCGATGCGTGCACCGCCAACGAGCCGACCTTGACCGGCGCGGGCCAGAACTGCGGCTCGGTCGCCGTCTGCGATGGCTCCTGCAGCCTGCCGTCCGCCTCGAGGTCCTCCCAGAAGTCCCGGAGGCTGCGCGAGAGGTCCGGCCCCCACGCGGTGCGGGAGGTCACCTGGGTGTCCCGCGTGACCAGCGCAAGGGTGCCGTGCCGGAGGTGCTCAGGCGGCAGCGAGGATGTGAACCAGAGGCCGCGCACCGCGCCGTCGTCGCGGAAGGCGTTGCTGCCCTCCCCCTCGAAGACGGGAAACCCGACCATCTCCTCGTCGTAACCCACGAAGCCCAAGGCGTTCGGCATGGTGCCCGCAACCGTCACCTCGACTGGCAGGTCGCTTGTGTTCTCCACGTGGTAGCGCAGGACCGCGGCCGGTATGCCGGATGCCCTGGCGTCCAACGGGACGAGTGGGGTGAAGGCCTCGAGCGTGACCGCCACCGGGACGTCGTCGTCGAGGAGCTCCACCGTTGCGAGCGGGTACTCACCGACCAGCCGAGAGTCGGCGAACCGCGGCAGGCCGGCCAGGTGCGACCAGGCGGGGTACCCCAGCGGCCGCTCGCCGTGCGGCGGTCGCAGCCGCGATTCGAGCACCCTCATGACGACCGGCCTTCCTTCCGGCGCCGCGCGTAGGGAGAAGAAGGTGAACGGAAGCCAGTTGCCCTTGCCAGGTCCGTTGAAGATCTCCCAGTCGCGCAGCTCGCCGCGCGCCCCCAGCGACACGTTCCCGGTACCGATCCCGCCGAGCGGGAAGGCAGCGGCGGCGGCCTCCGGTCCGAGGGGACGTGACCGGAACGGCGCGGTCAGGTGCGACGCGGTCACGGCACGAGGGGCCGGCAGGGCTGGTTCTGCAGCGAGCCGCAGGGCGGGAGCGGACCGTGCGCGACGGTCCCGGGGAGCACGCCCACGAGGAGTCGCGAGCGGTGCCCGGCGTCGTGGTAGATGGTGTTCAGCGCGGGCGTGCGCAGGTAGTTGAAGCCCCAGAACCCGGTGAGGCCGGTCGGGGCGTCCACGATGAGGCGGAGTGCGGAGCCGCGCCGAACCGGGTGGCTGAACGGCATCACCTCGATCCTCAGGAACGTCGGCACGCCCTGCGGCAGCGGCCGAGCGTCGGCCTCCTGGTGGGTGTGCACGGGTCGCAGGAGCGTCGAGCGACGGGGATCCTCCTTGCGGTGAGAGGCTCGCACCCAGCCACGCTGGATGAACGTCTCCTGGCCGTCCGGTCGCACCTCCGTGAGCGTGACCTGAAGGTCCGTGTCGCTGGCGGTCGAGGAGAGCCAGAGCTCGACGCTGGCCTGGAAGAGCACGCGGTCGCGGTCGAAGGGATCGCTGGTGAAGACCAGCCCGTCGCCCTTCGGCGGCATCGAGGTCTCCCACTCGTCCCCCGTCGGGGCGTTGGCGTTGTCGGCGCCCGGGTTGCTGCGAGACGCGGACGGACCGGGGTAGGCGTAGCTGGAGGAGCCTGCAGCTCTTCCAGCTCCGATGACCAGCCGGCCGCCGTCGGCCAGCGAGAACGCGAGGGGTTGGACGCGGGGTGGCCAGGTCGGAGACGTGACCACCCACCCCTTGTCCCCCACCGGGTCCGCGCTGGGGAAGTGCAGCAGCTTCGTGCTCTCCTCCCAGATCTGGTAGTGGCTGACCTGTCGCCAGCTGCGCTGGTCGCCCTTCAGCGCCCACCGGAAGAACCGTTTCTGCAGCTCGACGCACGGCCCGCAGATGCCCCAGGCGTGGTCACCGTTCGACGCCACCAACCACGTCCGGTCTGGCTTGAGCGCGCCCAGGGATCCCGTGATGCGGCCGCCGACCTGCTCGTCCTGCCATTGGCTGAACAGCAGCGCCGGCACGGTGATGCGGCTCAGTCCGGCACCTGGTGCGTGCGCGCGCATCCATGCGTCGTCGTAGGCGTGCTCCGCGAAGATGGTCGGCACTGCATGCGGAGGGTTCTGGGCCGCCGAGCCGGCCCAGTTCTGAGCGCACTGGCTGTCCTTGCTCTGCAGCGCTGTGGGGACGTTCTCGGCCGCCGACTCGTTCTGGATCCCGTACCACGCGTTCGGGAAGACGACGTTCGGGATGCCTCCAGGGAAGCCGACGTCCCGGTAGACGTCACCGAGCGTCGACAGCGGCGCTATGGCTCGAAGGTGCGGGGGTCGCGCGGCGGCGACGATCAGCTGCGTGATCCCGGGGAACGACCCGCCGAACATCCCGACCTTGCCGTCGGACCAACGCTGCCGGGCCACCCACTCCACGACGTCGTAACCGTCGGCAGCCCAGCGAGGCTCGAAGACCTCGAAGGCTCCGCCAGAGCAGCCGGAGCCGCGGACGTTGACGCCGATGACAGCGAAGCCCTCCTTCAGCAGGTCTTCCGCCAGCGGCGGTGCGGACGACGAGACGTCCGAGCCAGAGTTGTAGCCCGCGAAGTTGAGGAGCGTGGGGTAACGGCCCTTCCGGGCGGGATGGGTGACGGTGTACTGAAGCTGCACTCCGTCGCGCACGGTGATGTAGCCGCGTTCGGTGACGGTCGGCGCGGGAGCCGCGCCCTCCGCTGTTGCGAGGGTGGCGGAGAGGGCGAGGATCGCGCCCGCGAGTGCTCGCAAGACCAGGCCAGGTGACATGGGGGTTCCGATCGTCGGGTGCCGAGCCGGACGGTATGGGCGGCTCGAGCGCCCCGTCGTCGTGGGCGACGACAAGATGCGGGCCTCGGCATCGTCGCCGCGCAAGGAGCGAGAAGGCTTCCAACGACCGCACGCGCACGGGAACTTCGGCTCTGGCGCGTGACAGGATGGGGAGCGAGCGTCGACAGGGGCACAGGTGCTGCCCGCGTCCAGGAGGAGCCATGTACGCGCTCACCTTCGACCACCTGACCAAGCGTTACGGGCACGACGTCGTGATCGAGGATCTGTCGTTCGTGGTCCGGCCGGGGCGGGTCACTGGATTCCTGGGTCCGAACGGAGCCGGGAAGTCGACGGCCATGAAGATGCTGCTCGGCCTCGCCGCCCCGACCTCGGGTCACGCCAGCATCGGTGCGTGGCGGTACGCAGCGCTACCCCATCCGGCCCGGACCGTCGGGGTCGTGCTCGAACCCAACGCGTTCCATCCCGGGCGCAGCGGCCGCAACCACCTCCGCATCCTCGCCGACGGCGTCGGCGTGCCCGCGCATCGCGTCGACGAGGTGCTCGCTCTGGTCGGCTTGACAGACGCTGCAGAGCGTCACGTCGGCGCGTTCTCGCTCGGGATGCGGCAACGCCTGTCCCTCGCCTGCGCGCTGCTCGGCGACCCGAGTGTGCTCGTCCTCGACGAACCGGGAAACGGCCTGGACCCGCAAGGCATCCGCTGGCTGCGCGACCTGCTCCGAACCCGGGCCGCGGCGGGCGGCACTGTTCTCGTGTCCAGCCACCTGCTGGACGAGGTGGAGCACCTCGCCGACGACGTCGTCGTGATCAACCGGGGCAAGCTGGTAGCGGCCGGGGAGCTGGCGACGCTGCAGCGCTCCGGCGTCACTATCCGCACCCCCGACCCGCGGCGGCTGGCTGATCTGCTCATCGACGCAGGCGCGACCATAACCTCGACCGGTGACGGGGCGCTCGCCGTCCGCGGCCTGTCCACCGCACAGATCGGTGATGCCGCCTGCTCCGCGGGCATCCCGCTCCACGAGCTCACCGCGCGCAGCGGCTCCCTCGAGGAGCTGTTCCTCACCTGGACTGACGACCGCAGCACGATCCACCTCAACACGCCCACGGAGGCGATGCCGGTATGACGTGGCTCCGCCTGCTCCGCGGAGAGCTCCGCAAGCTGACCACCACGAAGATGCCCTGGGCGTTCCTGGCCGTGCTCGTGGTGCTCGCCGCGCTCAATGCCGTCGCGGTCGTGTACGGCACCGACATGGACGGCAGCAAGACGTTCATCTCCACCGGGAACGACCAGCAGTCCTTGATGGCGTTCGCCAACAACGCGCTGATGGGTTCCGCGCTGTTCGGCGCCATCGCCGTGGCGCGGGAGTACGGGCACGCCACCGTCGTGCCCATGTTCCTGACCGAGCCACGGCGGCATCGGGCGCTGCTCGCGCAGATGACCGCGGTCCTGCTCGCAGGCGCCGCCCTCAGCGTCGTCGGTACCGCCCTCATCGTCATCGCCGTCGCCGTGGCGCTGCCCGCGACCGACTACAGCTTCCTGGTCTCCGCCACCGGCATCGCACGCGTGCTCGGCGCGGCTGCCTTCGCTGGGGCTGTCGGGGCGACCCTCGGCGCCGGGATCGGCGCCATCGTCCGCAACGTCGGCGGCGCCGTCACTGCCACCTTCCTCATCCTGATGGTGCTGCCGCCGCTCATCATCCAGCTCTCCAGCGAGGCAGCCTCCTGGGTGCCGGCAACCCTGACCAACGTCACCTCCGGCGTGGCCACCGACATCTCCACCGCGGCCGCGTGCGCAGCGCTCACGGCCTGGGCCGTCATCCCAGCGGGCCTGGGACTGCTCGCCGTACGCAAGCGCGATGTCGTCTGATCGACCAACGCCGACCCACGCACGGCCGCGAGCACACCCGCCGGGTACGGCGTGTCCATCGGCGGTCTCGTCCCCCAGGAGCTCAGGCTGTCAGCCCCGCGGGGCGCACAAGCTGAGCATCACGAGCAGGCAGCGGGTGCGGCTCCGGGGACGTCGCGTCCTCGCGGCTGCCTCCCGCGGGACACCGCCTACTCCATGAAGCCCGCCGCCGTGGAGCGCGTGGTCAACGGCCACGGGCACCGGCTTCCCGCCGTACCCGGGCTCGGCCCGGCCAAGCACGCAGCGCTGCTCGAGGCGTTCAGCACGTCCGGAAGCGTCCGGGACGCCGGGTGGAGGAGCTGGCCGCCGTACACAGGATCGGCCCTGGACGGTGCGCCCTCAGCCAACCGAGCCTGAGGACCTGTCGCTCAGTGACCAGGGACACCTTCTGCAAGACCGAGCGCGTCGTCGAGGAAGCCCACGACCCGCGTCTCCCACTCGTCGGGGTGCGTCTTCAGCGCGCGGACGTGACCGGTGTCCTGCACGACCCACAGCTCGACCGTGTCGGGAGAGGCCGAACGGATGTAGCGGCCTGCGCGGGGCTCGTCGGCGACCCCGCCGGCCGCGATGAGCAACGTCGGCCGTTTCGCAGCACGTACTGCGTCGTGCAGCGCCATGGGAGGACCGGCGCTGGTGAGCAGATCGGCGAAGCCGTAGGCCAGCGCGTCGACGCCCTCACTGATCGTTCCGCGGACACCGAACTCGTGCGACAGCCACGCCTTGTCGCCGGCGACACGGTTGGTCGCGCCCTCGGCCACGACGGCCCGGATCGTGTCGATGCTCGCGGCGGCGCCGATGGCCTCTTCGCCACCCATCGACAGGCCCACCGCGCCGATCCGCTCGGGATCGACATCAGGTTGCTGCTGGAGGAAGGCGACCGCGCCTGCGATGTCCTGGTCGCCGAACCAGCCGAAGTCCATGGCCCGGCCAGCGCTGCGACCGTGACCGCGGGCATCGAACAGGAGGGTCCCGAAGCCGTGGCGGGCGAGCACGGCGGCGTGGTCGAGAACGTCCGATCGGGTCTCCCCGGCCCCGTGCAGCAGGACCACCGCGGCACCGGTGCGCGAGGGCACGTACCACCCGGACAGTCGCACGCCGTCGCTGGCGTCGAAGTCCGCGTCCCGGTAGCTGAGGCCGACATCGGCGGGCGTCCGGGAGCCCACCTCAGGGCGCGGCACGTTGGTCGCTGCGACCGCCTGCCCCAGTGTCAGACACAGGACCACTGCCATGAGGACGAGTGCCGCACGTGCCGGAAACCTCACCCAGCGGGACCGTGATCTGCCCAGCCCATTCAGCCCGTAGAAGAAGAGCACGAGTCCGCCGACGAGGATCACAAGTCCCGCGACGCTGAGCAGGGTCACGCCGGTCTTCACGAGGTGCGGTCCGGCGATACCAAGACCCACGGGAATGGACGCGGCACCTGTTGCCAGAGCGACAGGAGTCCGAAGGCGTGGGTCCCGCCGCGTAAGGCTGAGCGTCGCCCACGCGACGACGACCACGCTGGACAGCCGCGCCGCCTGCCAGACAGGGGTTCCGTCGTGTACGACGACAGCGGCGACGGCAACGGCAAGGCCGGTCGCCGCGGTGGGAACCGCGAGGGCGCCCGCCCGAACACGCGATCGTCGGTGCAGCACCGATGTCCCGAAGACGCCGTGTTCGTCACGCATCTGGGCCACCGTGTGGTCGAGTCGAGTGCTCCCCCTTCACACCAGACGCCTCGACCGCCCCTCTCGGCAGCGGGCCGTCCTGCCCGCCCTCAGCACCCATGCTGCGCCGATGGCGCGGCGTGCACAGGGTCGAAGGTCATCACCCCAGAAGACCGTGGCCCACTCGAGGGCCGCGTAAACATGGCTGGCGTCCTCGTGGAGCAGCACCATCCCTGAACATGTCGTCCCACCCGCGGACACAACGATCACGTTCGTCGACGGCGGCAGAGTGTCGGCCGGGGTGCGGTGCGTCTGGACCTCTGGATTTTCACGCCTGGATGGCGCACGCTCACTCGAGATCGCCAGGAGTGATAGCCATCCCCGGTTTCAGGAGGATTCGATATCGCGGCGAGTCCCAGAGGCGACGGAGTGACCGTTGATGGCCGTGCGCGGCGCGGACGACTGGTGACCTGCATGTGGGCGATGACGTTCGCGAACGTCGCGTGTCTGACCTACGACAGGCCGTTGGTCAGGGTGTCGGGTAGGCAACGAAGGGGTGCGCATGCGGATCATCAATCTGGGTAGCGCGGATGGGCTTCCGCCAGTGGACTGGGCCGCTGTCGTTGCGAAGCTCGATGCGGGGTCGGCGCCGCCTCCCGACGCGGTGAACGCCCGCACGACGTGGCTGTCCACCGTGAACGAGGTCGGCAGCCCGCATGTGACCGCCGTTGGCGCTCTCTGGCTGGATGGCACGTTCTGGTTTCAGACGGGCGCGGGTACGCGCAAGGCCCGCAATCTCGCGCGCGATCCGCGGTGTTCGATCGCGGTGTCGATCCGCGACGCGGACGTCGTGCTCGAGGGTGACGCTGTGCGCGTGACCGACCCGCGCGCAGTGGCGCGCATTGCGAAGGCATGGGCGGACAGCGGTTGGCCGGCAGAAGCCGACGTGAGCGGGTCGGGCATCACTGCCCCGTTCAACGCACCGTCGCAAGGACCACCGCCATGGAACGTGTACCGCATCGAGCCGCGCTCGGCGACCGTAGTGTCGGCGACGGAACCAGGTGGCCTGACTCGCTTCCGGTTCTGACACCGGCCGCGCGAAACGATCGCAGCTTCGTGCGCTGCCTGTGGACCTGACGCGGCGCGTTCCCGGCCAGGGTCGACCTAGCTTCGCTCGTCGAACGACTCGCGGTGTCCGGAGTGGAGTCGATCAGTGAAGTCCGACCAGGAGCCGGGATGGCCGAACAGGAACCCCTGCCCATGGTCGAAGCCGAGCTCGCCGGCGGTGATCTGCTGTTCCCGCGTCTCCACGCCTTCAGCCACGACATCGAGCCCAAGACGGCGACCGAGCGACGCCACCGACGCGGCGATCACTTCGTCATCCTTCTTGTGGCCCAGACCCGCAACGAATCGGCGGTCGAGCTTGAGTGTCTGGAAAGGAAAGTCGCGCAGATACGAAAGGGAGGAGTAACCCGTTCCAAAGTCGTCCACCGCAAGATGCACCCCCTGCTCAGACAGCTTTCGGAGGCCGCTGGCCGCACAGGGTTCGTCGATGATGCTCGCGGATTCCGTGACCTCAAGACAGAAGTGCGAGGGATCCACGCCGTGAAAACTCAAGGCCTCGGTGACGACGTCAGGGAAGTCAGGAAGAGCCAGTTGCGACGCCGAGACATTGGCGCTGACCCGCACGCGCGACGATGCCGATCCCAAGTCGGCGGCGGCCGCTACTGCCGTCCGAATGATCCACTCCCCAATAGGAATGATGAGGCCAGTTTGCTCTGCCACATGCATAAAGGCCGCGGGTGACAACGTCCCTCGCTCTGGATGCTCCCACCGAAGCAGCGCCTCGGCGCCCACGATGGCACCCGTGGCGAGATCTACTTGGGGTTGATACGCCAAGCGCAGTTGGTCGCGAGTAGCCGTCGCCGCCAGCTCGCACGCCAGTTGCCCATGTGATCGTTCCGCGCGCGGGGCGGCGTAACTGATCATCTGTCTCCTGTCGCAGGTGGGTGCATGGCAGCGCGGGCGGCTGCCTCGCTGTGCTCCTGGCTTTCGGCTGCACTGGACGTTAGAGGCGCCGCACGGGGCATCTCGCCGGCAAAATCGCCAGGTCCGGAGACTGCTCCCCTGGTCGCGCCTCATCACGGCAGCGCGCCGCGTGGCGTTGCACTGGCTTGTGGCACTTGCGGGCTGACGAGCAGCTGCGCGGCGGCGTGCCGGTCGCTCATCGCTTGCCTGATGAGCCCGGCGACTGGCGCTCCTGCGGAGTCAGCTCGTCGGCGGGCTGCCTCACGGTGCCCTGCCTCGCACGGGCGAGCTGCTTCCCCAAGGCCGAGAGCCGCTGCGGAGCCAGCCATGTCGGCGGAGCTCGTCTCCCGTGCCAAGGCAGCCTGTCGGACCTCGCGGTTCCCTCGGCGCGCTCGCACCAGCTGGCGTCACACGCGTTCGTCCGTCGCTAGGACGCGGTTACCTCTGAGGCCGAAGTTCGCTCGGCAAGGCGCAGTTGAGCAAGCTCGCCCCGCGAGCTGACTTGCAGCTTCGCGAAGGCGCCGCGGAGGTGAAAGGCCACCGTCCGCGGCGAGATCCACAGCTGCGTCGCCACGTCCTTGTTGGACAACCCCTGAGCCACGAGGTTGGTCACCTGCAGCTCCATCGGGGTCAGCGCCACGAGCGTGGAGGGGTCACGCTTGCGGGCTGTTTCGCCTGACGCACGCAGTTCCTGCGCAGCCCGATCTGCGAAGGGCTGGGCATGCAGGTCCTGAAAGATGACAAGCGCGGCGCGCAGATGCGGTCGAGCGTCGACGCGCCGCTGTCCGCGGCGCAGGAGCTCGCCGTATGCCAGACGGGTTCGTGCCTCGTCGTAGGGACGATCGGCGCCGGCGTGGTGTGCCAGCGAGCGGTCGAAGAGGTCGGGTGCGTCGGCTGGTTCGGCGAGCAGAGCCCGGCCGTAGTCGCTCGCGGCCAGGGCCCACGGCCATTGACTTGTCCCGGCAAAGTCCGCGATCTCACCAAGCCACGCGTGCGCCACCTTGTTCTCGCCAGCACGAACAGCTGCGTCCAGCCGGTCGTACGCCGCCATGCGGGCGATCACCGGTACTCGAATCTTGCCGAGGTCGTGAACCGCCTCCGCCGTGTTGCCTTGCTGCATCGCGCGCACGCCTGCAGACCATCGACAAAGGTCGTGCACCGGATCGGTGAGCACCCCCAGGTGCTCTTGCATGGCCAGGTCGAGTCGGCTGCGCAGCGTCTCGTAATCAGAACGTCCCTGCACCGCGCTGAGCAGCGTCAGCCACGCGAGCGGCGCGGCGCCGAGCGATGGCTGGCCGGTGTTGGCGCTCAGCCTGAGGGCTTCCTCCGCGCCCTCACGAACGCTGGCCCAGCGGCCACCCGGGAAGGTGCTGAAAGGAAGGCGGGCAAGCGCGTACAGCAACGCCATGCCGGCACCACGGTCCCGAGCCTCCTGCACCATCCGGGCAAAGCACTTGCCGTGTGCGGCCCCGTCGCCGAGATAGAGGGCCGTGTTGCCGAGATTTCCCAGCACGTCTAGGTCCTGCACCTCGGAGCTGGCGTCCACCGCCGCCACGAGCGCATGCATCGCAGCCTCCCAGCGCTCGGCAGCGGCGGCGGTCGTGGCGGTGAGGAGGTGCCGGAGACACCTCGTCCGGGGCACGTCGTCGGGTTGAGCGCGTGTGTGCAGCTCGTCGCCCTCAAGACTGCTGAGAGCGTCGCTCTCAGTGACATAGAGGGAGGTCAGCGTCGCCGCCACTCTCATCTCTAGTGCGCGAGACGGATCGTCCGCGGCCACGGCCCGTGCAGCGTTGACGAGCATGCGATGAGCGCTCGCGGCCGAGCCGACGTTCACCTCGATGCGGGCCCGAAGGCGATCTATGTCGGCGCGAAGCAGCCTGTCGTCCGCGCTCGCCCGTGCCGCCTCAGCCAGATTTCGTGCCCGATCGGCCTCGCCGTACGCCCAGGCATTGCGGGCGGCGCCGAAGAGTCGAGCCGCCCGTACCTGCTCATCAACGGTCAACTCGGCAGCTCGCTCATAGCCGGCTGCCGCAGCCAGGAAGCCGCCACGTTGCTCAGCTCGCTCGGCAGCGCCTTCCAGCGCCGCGGCCACGGCCTCATCAGGGCCATCTACCGACGCTGCCCAGTGCCAGGCCCGCCGGTCGGTGTCCTGCACCGCGGTGAGGGACTGCGCGAGCGCCCGGTGGGCTGCGCGGCGCTCCTGCCCCGTGGCCGCTTGGTACACCGCCGAGCGAACCAGCGGGTGGCGGACTCGGATGGTGTCCCGGTCGGTGACGAGAAGTCTGGCCTCTTCGGCCTCCTGCAGGGCTAGTGCGTCGACTCCGAGCATCTGGGCCGCCTGCATCACCACCGCGAGCCTGCCCGAATCATCGGCAGCAGCGACAAGCAGCAGCGTTTGGACCTGCTCCGAGAGCCGACGGCAGCGATCGAGGAACACCCGCTGCACCACGTCCGTCAACTGCAACTGGGCGGGCATCGGGGCCGTCCCGTCGAGCTGGCTCGCCGTCAGCGCTGTGGGCAACTCGACGAGCGCAAGGGGGTTGCCACCGGTCTGCTCGACCAACATCTCGGAAACCACATCCGCGAGCGGTGTGCCACGCTGGCCGGCGAGAAGTGCGCGGGCGGCAGACGGGTCGAGACCGCCGAGCACCAGAGCCGGCACTCCCGCCGGGGTGAAAGGCCTCGCGTCACCCTCTCGCACCGTGAAGACGAGTACCACAGGGTCGGCTTGCAAACGCCGGGCGGCAAACAGCAATGCGTCGGCAGACGCAACATCCAGCCAATGTGCATCGTCGACGAGGCAGAGCACAGGGCTGCGGACAGCCGCCGCAGCCAGGAGCGCGAGCGTCGCGAGCGCCACCAGAAAGGGCTCGATGACCGCTCCCTGCTCCTGCCCGAACGCGACACGCAGGGCTCGCGCTTGAGGCGCGGGAAGCTGGTCAAGCAGGGGGAACAAGGGCTGAAGGAGTTGGAAAAGGCCCGCAAAGGCCAGTGGCAGCTCCGACTCCACACCCTGTGTGCGGAGCACCTGCACTCCGGCGGCGCTCGCCGCAAGGGCTTCGAGCAGAGCGGACTTGCCTATGCCCGCTTCACCCCTGATCACCAGCGCAGCGGGTTGGCCCGACCGCGCAGCCTCCAACATTCCGGCGAGCTGGGCAGTCTCGCTCTCTCGGCCGTAGAGCACGTTTCGACGCTACAACTGCGAAGCGAGCCACCGCTGACCTTGGATCGAACTCCACAAGCCTGGCGCTTTGACCGGGGTGAAGGTTCAGCGATCTCGGCGAGGGTGACGAACCGCCGTTGTCACGGATGGTCGGGCGCGGCCCGTCGTCCCGGACGAAAGGACCGTCGTGCCCGACACATCGCCCCGTCTCGGCACCCTCGAGTGGGTTTCACGGTCAGGTGGCCAACTCACCCCGGCAGAGCGCCGCAGTCTGCTACGCCCACTCGCCACAACGCACGCCCTCAACGCCGTCGGTCGCGCCTCCATGGCGCTTCGCCTGAACGCGGGTCGCCGAGTGGAGGTCCCGGCGACCGCGGTGCGGCGGCCGTCCTCAGTTCTGACGCGCACCGCTGAGCAGGAGGCCCGGCGACTGCTCACTCCCGCGTTGCTGAACCACTCCTTGCGCACCTACGCCTTCGGAGCTGCGCTGGGGTTCCTCGAGAACATCGACGTGGACGAGGAGCTGCTGTTCGCGGCTGCGATGCTGCACGACACCGGCCTGACGCGGCCCGTGCCCGGCGTCGACTTCACTCGCGCGAGCGCCAGGGTTGCACGTGATGTCGCCGAGACGGTTGGGCTCTCGTCGGCCGCAACCGCGACGATGCGCAACGCCATCACCCTGCACCACACACCCGGTGTGACGCTCGCGGACGGAGCCGTGGCGTACCTGCTCTCCGCCGGCGCAGGCCTCGACGTCGTCGGGCTGCACTCCTGGCAACTCCCCGCCGGCGTACTGACGTCGATCGTGGAACAAACCCCCCGTCTGGGCTTCAAGAAGGAGTTCACTCGCGCCTTTCGTGCTGAGTCGGACGCCGTCCCGCTCGGGCGTGCTCGGTTCCTGCGGCGGTATGGGGCCTTCGACCTCGCGGTCAAGCTGGCGCCCTTCCGCGGATGACACGTGAAGCCCAGCCCGAAAGTCCAAGCCCTGCCTGAATCGCTGCTGCAAGGGACTGCAACCCGGTCACGTGACCGGCGCGAGCAGTCCTCCCAGCGCGGACCGTGCGGCGTGTCCGATTCACCGACGAACAGCCCCCATGGCGCGTACCGTGAGCAACACCCGAGCGTGGAGAACGGGACCGCAATGACCACCAGCTCATCGCCGCGGCTCACGTCCGCAGATCAGCCCCCCGCCCAGCAGCAAGGGCCCCTCAAGCGGATTATGGTCGGGTCGCTTCTCGCGGGCCTAGTAGCAGCGGCCGTCCTGGTCTTCGTCGTCCTGCCGGGTGCCCGGGAGTACGTCACCACCGGTTCGATCATGCTGGCGTTCGCAGCAGGTTGGGCCATGCTGGCCGTGCTGACGACGCGCCTGACGAGCGCACCGCAACGCTGGGCCTTCGTACCGGCCGCCGCCATGGGGATCACCGGAGTTGGCCTGCTCGCCTTCGCGCCCGGCGACGCGGGACTCCGCACTGCCAGCTGGTTCTGGCCGCCCGTGCTTCTTGCGCTGGCCGCATGGATGACGGTTCAGGTGCGTCGTGGCCTGCCCGGGCGGACCCGTTGGCTCCTCTATCCGGTGGTTGCCGTCTTAGCCCTGGCCGCGGTGGGCGGTCTGCTGGAGAGCGTGAGCCGCCGTGCGGACGAGCGCAGGTTCGCGATGCCTGGACACCTGTACGACGTGGGCGGCCACCGCCTGCACCTCAACTGCACAGGTACGGGTTCGCCGGTTGTCGTTCTGGAGAGCGGTCTCGGTGAGAGCTCCCCGCAGTGGGCGCGCATCACTGGCGCAGTGTCTGGCACGACACGGATCTGTGCGTACGACCGTGCTGGTCAGGGCTGGAGCGAGGACGCTCCGCACCCGCAGGACAGTCTGGCTGTCGCCAAGGACCTGCACACCTTGCTCGCGGCCGCCGGCGAGCAAGGACCGTTCGTCTTGGCTGCACATTCCGTCGGCGGCGCCTATGCCATGACCTTCGCCGCGCGGTACCCCGCCGAGGTCGCGGGCATGGTCCTTCTCGACTCGTCCAGCCCTCGGCAGTTCAGCGTGCTCCCTGACTACAAGATGGAGTACGCCCTGATCCGGCGGCTGTACGGCGTCGCCCCCCTGCTCGCTCGTCTCGGGGTTGCTCGCGTGATCAAGCCACTGGCTGCCTCCAACGTTCCAGGAGAGGCCGGACGCGAGGCAAGGGCGTTCGCCGCCAGCCCTCGCTCCGCACAGGCCGCGCGCGACGAGGTCTCGGTGTACCACGCGGCCTTCGAACAGGCCAGGGCACTGACCTCGCTCGGCAACAAGCCGCTTGTCGTCTTGACGGCCACAGACTCGCTCGCCAAGACGCGCGGCTGGAAAGAGGCGCAGCGCCAGCTGGCACTGCTGTCCACCAACCACAGCGCGCGTGTGACCGACAGCTCCCACGGCGGTCTGCTCGAGGACGCACCCGCCTTCAGAGCCAGCGCCCAGGCCATCACCGACGTGGTGAACGCCATCCGAAACGGCACCTCTCTGGCTGCGCGTTGACCCCCGACCTTCTAGCGGTTTTCCAACCTTCCACCACCAACCTCAACCTGGACCGGTCATGACCCTCCCCCGAGACGCAGCCCAACCCGCCGCGGCCCACGTGGCGTCTGAACACCTCGCCCAAGAGCACCACGTCGAACCTGACGGACCGCACACGTCGTGGGCTGTTCTCGCGGTCGCGCTGACCGCCCAGATCCTGGTCGTCGTCGACATCTCCGTCGTCAACACCGCACTCCCCACCATCGGACGGTCGCTGGGCCTTGCCGGTGGGGATCTGCAGTGGGTCGTCACCGCATACATGATGATGTCCGGAGGTGCGCTGCTGCTGGGGGGTCGCCTCACCGACCTGCTGTCCCGCCGACGGATCTTCCTCACCGGTATGGCACTGTTCACCGTGGCGTCGCTTCTTTCCGGCTTCTGCAACAGCGCGACTCAGCTCACCGTCTCTCGCTCCGCACAGGGCCTCAGCGCCGCGCTCATGACCGCATCGGCACTCTCCCTGATCACCACCACCTACAGCGGCGCGCAGCGTCGCAAGGGTCTCGCCCTGTGGGGTGTCGTCGGAAGCATGGGAGTCGCGGCAGGCGTGCTCCTCGGCGGGGTCTTGACAACCTGGGTCGGCTGGCAGGCGATCTTCTGGATCAACGTGCCGATCGGCGTCGTGGCTCTGGCCGTGGCCCTCAACGTGCTGCCCCGCAGCCAGCCCGCTCATGCCGGCCTCGCTCAGTTCGACCTTCCCGGAGCCGTCACGTGCGTCTCCGGTCTGATGGTGCTGATGTTCGCCCTCGGTGGCACCGCGAGCAGCGGATGGCTCTCGCTGCGCACCGTG
Source organism: Actinomycetota bacterium (assembly GCA_046723735.1). Classification (GTDB taxonomy): domain Bacteria; phylum Actinomycetota; class Actinomycetes; order Mycobacteriales; family SCTD01; genus RYN-111. The sequence goes on from JBKOVB010000012.1 coordinate 23,201, forward strand.
CTATCCCTCGGCGTCTCTGCGCTGCTGCTTTCCGGGTTCCTGATGATCGAGAAGCGAGCCATCCGGCCTCTCGTTCCCCCGCACACCTGGAAGGTGCGCACCCTGGTGTCTGCAACCACGGTCATGACGGGCATTACCGGCATCCTTGTCGGTGCCGTCTTCCTCACCTCGATCTTCGTTCAGGGCGTTCTCGGCTTCTCCGCGCTGGAGGCTGGCCTCGCCTTCCTTCCGTTCGCGCTGGCGATCATGGCCGGGACGCAGGCGGCGCGCCACCTGCTCGCTCACAGCTCGCCTCGCACCGTGGCTGTCACTGGCTTGGTCCTCAGTTCGGGAGCGGCCCTGTTGCTCTCCACCGTCTCGGGCAGTTCGCACTACGCCTCGTCCCTGCTGCCGGGGCTCGTGCTGCTCGGAATCGGCGTGGGGCTCGTGTTCGTACCGGTGTCCATCACTGCGATGGCCGGCATCCCGCCGGAGCATGCAGGCATGGCAGGCGGCTTTCTCATGAGCGGCCACGAGATCGGCGCTGCACTGGGTGTCGCCGTCCTGTCGGCCGTGGCCACTACGACTGGCAGCCTGACGGCAGGAGGCATCGTTGACGGGGTGTCCGGGGGCTTCGTCGCCGCTGCCGTGACCGCGATCGCCATGGCGGCCATCGCGTACCGCCGGATGCCGGCGGGCCGCCTGGAGTCGGCTGCATCCATGCACATGCATCACTAGCCCAAGTGCTGCGTCATGAGGCCCCGTCGCAACGCCGCGACGGGGCCTCCGGGGTGCCGTTTCCACGCGCTCCCTACCGCCCGCCAAGCAAGGCAAGGACGTCGCTGCCCCTGATCCCTGCGGTTTCAGCTGATCCCACCAGCCGCGGACAAGTCGTTCGAGATCTCCGGCCAGGGATGCTGTCAACCGATCTCACATGCAGCGCCCTGCCCCAGGCAGCAGAACAGGGCAGCATCCTCCGCGGGCGTCCAATGCTGGGGCTTTGTTGGGGCGAACGCGCGAAGGCCGGCCCAAGCTGGCCCGAACGCTCGACGTCCGAAGCTCCGCCAGCGAGCCGCCGAGGGACTGACTCTTGTCCTGGTGCGTGGGGCGGCTAGCGGTCGGCAAATGAGTGGCCCGAGGGGGCGGCTCGCATCCAGAGCACCGCTTCTGCTCGATGCACGTTTCCGTTGGGCACGCCGGACCTTCGGCCTCTCGAACGAGGCGCCTAGTCCAGCTGCATCGCGACGAGCTCGGCACGGGACGTGACGCCTAGCTTGTGGAACACGTTGCGCAGATGGAAGTCCACCGTTCGCGGGCTGAGAAACAGCTGCGCGGCGGCGTCCCGGTTGCTCAAACCCTGTCGGACGAGTGCGGCGACCTGCCGTTCTTGCGGCGTCAACTCCTCTGCGGACGCTGCCTCACGGCGTCGCGCGGTCTCACCCGAGGCGCGAAGTTCCTGGGTTGCCCGCGCAACAAGCGGTCGCGCGCCGAGGTCTTCGAAAACCTCGAGTGCGGTGCGAAGGTGTTCTCGGGCATCGACGCGGCGGCGGGCGCGGCGCAGGTGCTCGCCGTACCCGAGATGGATGCGAGCGCGGTCGAACCGATGGGCGGCGTCATCTGCGTGCGCGACCGCTCTCTCGAAGTAGGTCTCCGCCTCCTTTCCGTCGGCAGCGAGCAGCGCCCGCCCGTACGCGGCCACCGCGAGCGCCCATTCGACGCGCGCGGCCACGCCGAACTGCTCGAGCTCGTCAGTCCATCGTGTCGCCAGGTCGAGACGCTCGGCGCGGACAGCGGTTTCGACCCGGTCTAACGCGGCCAGTCGTGTGATGATGCCGCTGGTCATCTGCTCCAGCTGGTGCAGTGCTGCCGACCCAGTTTCCGCAGTCAACGCGCGAACCCACCGGACGATGTCGTCCACGAGCGACGCGGTGATACCCCCGGCCGAGTTCGTCTGGAGAGCATCCAGGTGCGCGCTCACCTCGTTGTCCTTGCCGCGGAGTGCGGCGAGCAACGCGAGCCAGGCGCGTGGCAGCAGGGTGAGCGCCGGCTGCCCGCTGCTGATGGCCAGGTCGAGCGCTTCCGAGGCGCCGGCGGACGTTGCCGCCCAGTCACCGGTGGCGATCTCCGCAAAGGCACAGCGGCCGAGCGCATACACGATGAGGATGAGCGCGCCTTGCTCGCGAGCGTGTGCCAGCAACCATCCGTGCTGCGCCAGGACGACCTCATCGTCACCGAGATGGACGGCGGAGAGTCCGAGGTTGGAGCGCAGATCGGTGTCCGAGCCGGGGTGGCACTCGCTGAAGGCGGCGCGGAGCTTCCTGGCAGCGTCGGCGTAGTCGAGCTGCCGCAGGTGGACGAACCCAGCGGTCAGCCCGGCGTAGCAACGGGCCCGTGCATCGGGCGCGGTATCGGCGTCACTGAGCCTGTCCGTGAGTCCAGCGGGGTCCTCAGCTTCCCCGCCGACGATGGAGATGACGGCGTTGGCGAGCATCGTCATCGCCCGCGCGCGGGTCTCGTCTGCGTGGATGACGTCGGCGGCGCCCTGGAGCAGGATGCGGTGCCCGACTTGGGGTGAGCCGGTGTTCCACTCGACGCGCGCTCGCAGCCTGTCCATGTCGGCGCGCAGCAGCGGGTCGTCGGTGTCACGGATCGCCGCCTCGGCAAGCGAGCGGGCGCGGGCCGTGTGCCCGGAGACGAAGGCAGCCTCGGCGGCCGAGCCGAGCCGTGCGGCACGGCGGGTTGGGTCGGCGGTGAGCTCCGCTGCGCGGCTCCAGGCTGCGGCGGCCGCTTCGTGTCCACCTCGGCCAGCAGCTGCGGTCGCAACCTCGTCGAGCTCGGCGGAGGTTGACTCGTCGGGGCCCGCGGCGGCGGCAGCGCGATGCCAGGCACGACGGTCGCGATCGCCGGAAGCGTCGAGCACCTCCGCGAGGGCCTGGTGGGCGGCCCGGCGCCAGGGGCTGGTGGCGGTGCGGTAGACAGCGGAGCGGACCAGCGGGTGGTACAGGGTGACGTTGACACCGTCGACGCGCAGGAGTCCCGCACGCTCGACCTCCTCGAAGGCTGACTCGTCCGCACCGAGCCGCGCGGCGGCCTCCCTCACGACTGAGATCCGGCCGGAGTCGTCTGCAGCGGCGACGAGCAACAGGTTCTGAGCGGGCTCGGGCAGCCGCCGGTACCGGTCACCGAACGCGCGCTCGACGCCACCGGTCAGCGGAAGCTCCGCCGGCAAACCCTTCGCGCCGCTCAGCTGCTCCGGCGTCAGCGCCGCTGCCAGCTCCACGAGCGCGAGGGGATTTCCGCCGGTGGTCTCCAGAAGCCGGTCACGTACGGCGGGGTCGATCGTGTCGGTGCCACCAGCGTCTGCGAGCAGGGCCGTGGCGGCGTCGCCGGCGATGCCATGCAGGACGATGGTCGGCAGGTCCGTCGTATCGAACGGAGACGGCTCGCCGTCGCGGACCGTGAACAGCATCGCCACCCGATCCGCTTGCAGGCGCCTGGCGACGAACAGCAGCGCGGCCGCAGACGCTTCGTCGAGCCACTGGCCATCGTCGACGCTGACCAGCACTGGCTGGTCCTCGGCGGCGTCGGCCAGCAGGCTGAGCACACCAAGGAAGGCAAGAAACCGGTCTCCTTCCCCTTCGCTCTGGCCGAGCGCGGCCCCAAGCGCCGCTGCCTGAGGTCTCGGGAGCCCGTCGAGCTGACGGCGCAGCGGCCACAGCAACCGCTGCAGGGCGGCGAACGCCAGCGGCGACTCTGACTCCACACCCTGGGCACGCAGGACGCGCATGTCGGGTGTCGAGGCGATGGCGTCGCCCAGCAGCGTCGACTTGCCGGATCCGGCGACACCGCGGATGACGAGTGATCCGCCTCGGGCGTGACGGGCGTCGTCGAGCAGCTGGCTGATCGACGACTGTTCGGCCCCCCGCCCCACCAGCACGCGTCCGACGTTACCGCCGTGACTCGACACGTCCTGGTCGTTTCACCGGCGCGACCGGCCGCCACCGCCGACGACCGTGGCTTCCCAGAGCCCCACCAGGGCGTGATCATCAGGAGGACGCATGTCGACAACCACGTCGGCGCCGACGGGTGCCGCGGTCCCCGCTAAGCACCAGGAGCACGACCACCACCTGCTGCACCACGCGGAGCAGCACGAGGAGCCTGAGCCGCGCCGCAGCTGGCTGACCTTCGCGTTGATGATCGCGGCGCAGATCATGGTGATCATCGACGTGTCGGTGACGAACGTCGCGTTGCCCAGCATCAGCCGCGGGCTGCACCTGTCGTCGTCGCAGTACCAGTGGACCGTCAGCGCCTACGTGCTGCTCTCAGGCGGTCTCCTGCTGCTCGGCGGCCGTATCGCCGACCTCTTCGACCGACGTCGTGCGTTCCTCACCGGCGTCGCACTGTTCACCGCAGCGTCGATCTCGAGCGGCCTCGCCACGACACCGCTCATGCTGATCGCCTCGCGCGCCGGACAGGGCGCCGGCGCCGCGCTGCTCACCCCTGCGGCGCTGTCGATCGTGATGACCACCTACGTCGGTCGTCAGCGGCAGAAGGCGCTGGCCATCTGGGGCGCTGTCGGCAGCACCGGCATCGCCGTCGGTGTGCTCGCAGGGGGCACGCTCACGAGCGCGCTGGGCTGGCGTGCCGTGTTCTTCATCAACGCGCCAGTCGGCGTCGCAGTTCTCGTTGGCGCCGCACGGACCGTCACGCCCGGCGAGCGGACTCGTGGTGCGCTGCGGCGACTGGACGTCGGCGGCGGGCTGACGCTCGTGGCCGGACTGCTCTCGCTCGTGTACGGCATCGAGCAGACTCGAACCGACGGCTGGACCTCCTCGTCCACCCTGGTGCCGATCGCGGCAGGCGCCGTGCTCCTGACGTTGTTCACCCGAGTCGAGCGGCACGCCGCGAACCCGCTCGTGCCGTCGACCACATGGCGCATCCGCTCGCTCGTCTCGGCTTCGGCCGTGATGGCTGTGGTCACAGGCGTCGTCGTCGGCACCGCCTTCCTCACTTCCCTGTACGTGCAGCAGGTCACGGGAGCCTCCGCGATCGTCGCAGGGTTCGAGTTCCTGCCCCTGGCCGCTGCCATCGCCCTCGGCGCGACCATCGGCTCAAAGCTCATCGGCCGTCTCGGCGCTCGCACGCTCATCGCCGGTGGCCTGATCGTCATGACGGTTGGGGTAACGCTGCTGGCCGCCGCTGCTGGCGGCACGTCGTACGTCAGCGACCTGCTGCCCGCGTTCCTGCTGATCGGACTGGGCGTCGGTCCGATGTTCGTGGCGATCTCGATCGCCGCCATGAGCGGCGTGAACCCGGAGCAGTCCGGGCTGGCGTCCGGCGTGATGATGACCGGCCATGAGATCGGCGCCGCGCTCGGCGTCGCCGCGCTCACCGCCGTCGCCGGCGACCTCACGACCCGTGCCGGAATCGTCACCGGGTTTGACGACGCCTTCCATGCCGCCGCTGCGGCGCTCGGCGCGCTTTTCGTCCTCACCGTGCTCGCTGTCCCCGGCGGCAAGGGCTCCCCGGCATCCACCACCGGCCACGTCAACTGACGTCACCTCAACCCGGCAATTTCGCCGGCGAGAACCGGTGGCCGCAGCGAGATCGTCGAAGTGCGAACCCGACTACCCAGGAGAAGCAAATGCTCAACCACAGCCCCCACAATTTCGTCGGCACCACGACGTTCACGGTCGCCGGCATGACATGCGGCCACTGCGAGCGCGCGGTCAGCAGCGAGATCGGCGCGATCGACGGGATCGAAACCGTCGAGGTCGACCTGGCGAGCGGCTCGGTCACCGTCACCGCGGCTACGCCGGTTGACCGCGCAGACATCGCCGCCGCGGTCGACGAAGCCGGCTACACGCTCGCTCCCTGACCCACCGTCCGCCGGCAGCGAGGCGATCCCCGTTGTCGCCCAACCCCTCAAGGCCCGGCGGCGGGAGCCGCACCTGCCGCTCCCGCCGCCCCACCCACCCGACGAAGAGACGGACCGCGACCATGACAGCGACCGCCCCCGAAAACCTCACCTGCACGTTGGCCATCGGCGGGATGACGTGCGCATCGTGCGTACGCCGCGTCGAGAAGGCGCTGCTTCGGGTCGAGGGGGTCCGTTCCGCGGAGGTCAACCTCGCCACGGAAGTCGCCACCGTCGACTACGACCCGGCCAGGGTGACCGTCGAGGCCATGGCCACGGCGGTCGCGAGCGCGGGGTACGCCGCCGTACCCCGCCGCGAGGACCCGGCGATCCCTGTCGCCCCAGAGCTCATGGTCTCCTCTGAGGCGAACGCGGACGCCGCGCACGACAAGCATCTCGCCGACCTCAAGCGCAAGTGGCAGGTCAGCCTCACCGCCGGACTCGCGCTCATGGCGCTCATGTACGTGCCGCTGAGTGTCGACACCATGGACGCGCTGATGCCGGCGATCTTCGTCGTGACCAGCGTCGTCCTGTTCTGGGCCGGTCGCGGCTTCTACACCGCGGCTTGGGCAGCTGCACGGCACCGCTCCACGAACATGAACACACTCGTCGCGCTCGGCACGGGCGTCGCCTACGTCTACAGCGCGTTCGTCACCTTGTGGCCCGGCGTCGCCGAACGGAGCGGCCTCCCGCTGCACGTGTACTTCGAATCCTCACTCGTCATCGTCGCGCTCATCCTGATGGGCAAGTGGATGGAAGCCCGGGCGAAGAAGCGCACCGCCGCCGCGATCACCGCACTCGTGGGGCTGGCCCCGAAGACCGCCCGCGTGCTACGGGACGGTGAGGAGGTCGACGTCCCCGTGGACACCGTCGTCGTCGGTGACCTGGTCCGAGTCCGCCCTGGGGAGAAGATCCCGGTCGACGGCGTCGTCACCGAGGGGACTTCCGCCGTCGACGAGAGCATGCTCACCGGCGAGAGCCTCCCGGTAGAGAAGACCGCTGGCGACCAAGTGATAGGCGCCACGTTGAACTCCACCGGCACGTTCGTGTTCCGCGCCACCGCCGTCGGCCGCGACACTGCGCTCGCGCAGATCGTGCGTCTCGTCGAGGACGCGCAGGGCTCGAAGCCACCCATGCAGCGTCTCGCCGACACCGTCTCGTCCTGGTTCGTCCCCGCCGTGCTGGCCGCCGCCGCCGGGACGTTCGCGATCTGGGCGACTCTGGGCAGCTCCACGAACCACTGGCAGATGGCCATCGGGACGGCGATCGCGGTCCTGATCATCGCCTGTCCGTGCGCGCTCGGCCTCGCCACACCCACCGCGGTCATGGTCGGCACGGGCAAGGCAGCCGAGCTCGGCGTCCTGATCGGCAACGGCGACGCCCTCGAGCAGTCACGACGGCTGACAGCGATCGTGCTCGACAAGACCGGCACGATCACGCGTGGCCGGCCCGCAGTCACCTCGGTCGCCACTGTCAACGCCTGGACGAACGACGAGCTACTGACGCTGGTTGCCGCAGCCGAGACGGGCAGCGAGCACCCGCTCGCCGCCGCGATCGTGACCGCCGCGAGGGACCGCGGCTTGCCCATGCCACCCGTCGGCTCGTTCAACGCCGTCCCCGGACGCGGCATCGACGCCGTCATCACCGGACACCGCGTCCTGGTCGGCAATGCCGCCTTTCTCCACAGCGCCGGCGTCGATGTGACCTCGCTGCAGCCACGTGCTAGCGAAGCGGCCGCCGCCGGCCGCACCCCCATGCTCGTCGCCGTCGACGACGTGGCGGCCGGGGTCATCGTCGTTGCCGATCCCATCAAGGACGAATCGGCGGACGCCGTCGCCCAGCTCAAGGCGCTGGGCTTGCAGGTGTGGATGCTCACCGGCGACAACGAAGCCACCGCCCGCGCAGTCGCTGCCCACGTAAGCATCGATCACGTGATCGCCGAGGTCCTGCCGCACGAAAAGGCCCAGCACGTGGCCGCCCTACAAGCGGACGGGCACGTGGTCGGCATGGTCGGGGACGGCCTCAACGACGCGGCCGCGCTCGCCCGCGCCGACGTCGGTGTCGCGATCGGGACTGGCGCGGACGTCGCCATCGCCGCCTCCGACATCACGCTGGTCGGTGGCGACCTGCGCGGCGTGGTCTCTGCGATCGCGCTGTCCCGGCGTACCGTCGCCACGATCAAGCAAGGACTCGCTTGGGCGTTCGCCTACAACGTCCTGCTCATCCCGGTCGCGGCCGGCGCCCTGTACGCCTGGCGCGGGGTGCTGCTCGACCCGATCCTCGCGGCGGCCGCGATGGCCATGAGCTCAGTGAGCGTCGTGACGAACGCGCAACGCCTCCGCCGCTTCCGCCGGCCCGACAGCGCCCAGCAGATCCTGCACCCGCGGCTGCGCGACCGCATCGGGCAATACAGCTACCTCGCCGTCATCGGCGTCACTGCGATCGCGGTCGGCGTTGGTCTGACGGCGCTCAGCCGCACCGACACCGCACGCCGCGGGATGAACGGTGTCCTCGCCTGGACCCAGGCCGTCGGCATGCCGATGCGCCCGTCGATGAGCACGATGATGACCACCGAGATCCCACCGGTCGACGCCGACGAAGCGCACGTGCAGGTGCGGCTTGCCATCCCGTCGGACATCCGCCCGGGGTTTCCGACGCCGGTCGTTGTCACGGTTACCGACAACCGCACCGGACGCCCCGTCACCGACCTCGGGCTCACCCACTCCGTGTGGATGCACCTGATCGCGACCCGTGCCGACCTGAGCACGTTCGCACATGTCCATCCGGAGCCGACCGGCCACGCCGGGCAGCTCGCGGTCGAGATGACCTTCCCTACGCCCGGCGATTACGTCATCAACACCGAGTTTCGCCTCAGTGGCGACATCGCAGACGTTCATGACCGACAGGTGATCACCGTTGCCGGCACTGCCCCGGTACCGCGTCCCCGACCCGTCGTCGTCAGCCCACGCGCACAGGTGATCGACGGCATCCGGATCAGCCTCACCGGCACCCCGCGCGTCGGTCAGACAAGTGATCTCACGTTCACGTTCCACGATGCGGCAAGCGGCTCTCCCGTGCGCGACCTCCAGCCGTATCTGGCAGCCGCCGGACACGTGGTGATCATGCGTGCCGACGCGAGCACGTTCGCCCACGAGCACGCCGACGTGCGAGACCACCAGGGCCGCCCCGTGTTCGCCCTGCCCGGACAGTCCTTCGGACCGGAACTGCCCGTCCACGTCCACTTCGACACTGCCGGCACCTACCGGCTGTGGGGCCAGTTCCAGCTCGGCAACGGACACGTCATCACCGCGCCGTTCACGGTCACCGCCCGCTGAAGTGCCCGCAGGTCGACCCCTGCAGAACCGCCGGGGTCGACCTGTCGTCGCCGTCGTCCCAGTCCGGCGGATCCCACCGAACACCGTCTCCCGACCCGCCAACGCGCCCCCGTCCGGGCTGGGAAACCCCGCTAGTTCCACCGGCGCCGACGAAGGAGCTCCGGCGGCAACGACGTGGCATCCGCTACGAGCCAAGGAACGGGCCAGTGGTCCTGCCCGATATCCGCAGGCTCCACACCGCGGACTCTCCGCGGCGCGACCGCCCGAGTCTGGAAGCCGTGACCTGCTGGACCGCGGCCGCGGTCAGCCTTCGAGTGCGACCCCACTCGGATGAGGTCGTCAGTGCGAGAGCGCTCCGAGCCGGGACAGCGTTTCGTAGAGGCGATCGATCTCGTCGTCGGTGTTGTAGTAGTGGACCGATGCCCGAATCACCGCGGGTAGCCCCCGGGCCGCCAGGTCGAACCGGGCGGAGTCGACGGCGGAAACGCTGGTGTTGATGCCCACGGCGGCCAGTCGAGCCTGCACGTCTTCGGCAACGACGTCATCGACGGTGAAGGTGACGATCCCGCAGCGGCGCTCGCCTTGGTCCTGAACGGTCACGCTGGGCAGCTCGGCGAGGCGGTGACGCAGCCGCCCGGCGAGGGCGGTGACCCGTTCCTCGATTGCCTGCATCCCCCAGTCCAGGGCGTAGTCGACCGCAACCCCTAGCCCGATCTTGGCGGCGTAGTTGGTCTCCCAGTTTTCGAACCGGCGGGCATCGGGTCGAATCTCGTACGCACGGTCGCCGGTCCACGTCGCAGCGTGCAGGTCGAGAAACGGCGGCTCCAGTTGGCCGATGAGCCGATCGGACACGTACAGGAATCCGGTGCCGCGTGGCCCGCGCAGGAACTTGCGCCCGGTGGCGGAGAGCATGTCGCAGCCGATCTCATCAACATCGACGGTCATCTGTCCGACGGATTGGCAGGCGTCGAGGAGGAACGGAACCCCGGCTGCGCGGGTCAGCTGGCCGATCTGGGCCGCTGGGTTGACCAGACCGCTCTGCGTGGGAACGTGGGTGATGGCGACGAGTTTCACGTCGTCGTCAAGCCTTCGCCGCAGATCTTCGACGGACAGCTGTCCGTACTCGTCATTGTCGACCACCTCGATCTGGGCACCGGTGCGAGCGGCGACCTGGAGGAAGGCGATGACGTTGCTGGCGTACTCAGTGCGGGCAGTGAGAATCCGGTCCCCGGGTCGAAAGCGCATCGCGTAGAAAGCCATGTCCCAGGCGCGGGTCGCGTTCTCCACCACCGCGACCTCGCGCGCCTGACAGCCGATGAGACGGGCGATCGCGTCGTAGACCTTGGTCACGGCGGGTGAAGCAGCGGCGGCCGCCTCGTATCCGCCGATCCGCTCCTCGAGCCGCAGATGCTCGATCACGGCGTCGGTCACCGCTGCCGGCGGGAGGGCTGCCCCGGCGTTGTTGAAGTGGACGACGTTGGTGCACCCCGGCGTCTCTTTGCGGGCACGGGCTACGTCGAGCGGTGGAGGTTTGGAGGTCACGGGTACCTGGCCTCTCGTGCGTGGCTTCGAGCCAGCGCGGGTGAGTGGGTGGTGAGGGTGGTGGGCACATCGGGCCGGGCGGAGCAGCAGGCCGGCGGGCAGTCGGACCGCCAGCAGCGGCACGCGCACGACCAGGGGCACGTGGCGAGCCCGGTGTGCCTCGCGGCGACCAGCACGGCCGAACGCCGCTGCCGACTCGTCGTGCCGACCGCGCGCAGGAGCCCCGATCTCACTTCAGTCCCGGGGCGCGCGTCACCGCTCGCACCAGGTCCATCAAGTGCCGCTTCTGCTCCTCAACGAATGCCGACCGGTGCGGCTTCATCCCCAGGGCTGAAGGGAGCGTGTGTGCATGCGCGATCGGATACCAGGCCAGTGCGAAGAAGTCGAGCACGAGGCGTTGCGGTGACACTCCTGCCCGCTGTGCGACCGGACTGAAGACCGCCACGGCGTCATCGGCAAGGCGTCTCAGGAACTCGGACAGGTGGCTTCCCTCCGCCAGCGACTCGCGCTGCATGAGGCGGATGAGGTTCTGATCGCGGCCGAGGAGGCCCACGAGCGCCTCCACGTACGACGTCACCGCCTCCTCCGGCGAGCGATCGACACCTTGATCGTGCGCGGATGCCAGCTCCCCCTCTGCACGCGCCACGACCCGCGCAAGTACCGCCTCGTAGAGCGCATCCTTGTTTCTGAAGAAGTAGGCGGGGGTGCTCCGGGCGACATCGGCGGCTTCGCCGATCTGCTGCATGCTTGTGCGCTCGAAACCCTGACGCGCAAACAGGTCCTCTGCTGCGGCCAGGATCGACTCCCTGGTGCGTTCCCCGTCGCGAGCTACCACGTCAGGGAGACTAGTGACTGGCTGGTTGGACAGCCAGGACGTAGGCTGCGGAAGGACCGCCGGAGGTAAGGCGGTCAGCATCCATCACGCCGGAAAGGTCCGGCTGCCGATGGGTCGATCGCACCCATACCGGCAGCGCGGGGAGCCGGGCCACCGCGCAACCGAGAACGGGCTGATGTTGAGCGTCAACCCGCGGAGCATCGGACGGGGAGGGATCGATGAGCACGAACGTCAAGGACACCGCGAAGACGGTGACCGTACGACTCGAGGCCGCCGAGACCAACTGGGAGCTCGTCCCGGGCCGAGCCGTCTCGGGGTACGGGTACAACGGTCAGGTTCCCGGCCCCACCATCGAGGCGGACGTCGGCGACACCCTGGTCGTCGAACTGACGAACGCCCTTCCCGAGCCGACGAGCATTCACTGGCACGGACTGCGCGTCCCAGCCGACATGGACGGAACCGAGCTGGTGCAACGACCCATCCAGCCCCGGGAGAAGTTCGAGTACCGATTCGCGCTGCCTGATGCAGGGACGTTCTGGTACCACCCCCACACCAACGAGACCGTGCAGCTCGAGAAGGGTCTGTACGGGGCGCTCGTCGTGCGCGGCAACGACGAGCCGCGTCTCGACGGCGAGCGCGTGCTCGTGCTCGACGATCTCAAGCTCGACCGCAAGGGCAACATCGCTCGCTTCGGCGGCTTCAAGGAGCGGCACGATGGCCGTTTGGGGGACACGCGTCTCGTGAACGGCGAGGCAGAGTCAGAACTCGACATCGCTGCCGGCCAGGTGGAGCGCTGGCGCATCGTCAACGCCTCCAGTTCCCGCTACGTGCTCCTGTCGATCGGGTCCCGACCGTTCACGATCCTTGGCACCGATGGGGGTCTGATCCCCGAGCCGGTGACGGCCACAGAGGTTCTCCTCGCGCCGGCGGACCGAGTCGAGCTGGCGGTCGGACCGTTCTCCGAAGGAGAAACTCTCGCACTGGAATCGCTGAAGTACGACCGCGGCATGGTGAAGGACAACGGAGGTCGGTATGCGACGGTGCGGGTTGGCAATCCGGCACCTTCGCAGGCGCAGATCCCGAAGACCCTCCGGGCCATCGAGCCCCTCGTCACGGGAGATGTCACGCCAAACCGGACCGTGCAGCTCCAGTTCGGGATGAGCCTGCGCCACGGCGTCAAGTGGAAGGTCGAAGGCGAGTCCCATCACCATGCCGACCCCGTCCACGTCGGGGAGCTCCAGGTGTGGGACGTCGTGAACGAGACGAAGATGGATCACCCGTTCCATCTGCATGGCTTCTTCTTCCAGGTCCTCGAGGTAAACGGGACACCTCCCGACTTCTTGTCCTGGGAAGACACGATCAACGTTCCCGCCAACGGACGTGTCCGGATCGCCTGGTTGCCTGACGACCGCCCCGGGAGCTGGATGTACCACTGCCACATCCTCGAGCATCACGCCGCCGGGATGATGGCGCATTTCGACGTGATCCCGTGACCGCGAGAAGGGCCTCACAAAGTGACAAGTGATCACCCGCAGACCCTGTCCACGGAGCAAAGAGGCGAACACCCAGGCGCCATGATCGATCGCTCGTCGCTGCGCCTTTCGGCCACGCTGATGCTCACGGGACAGCTCCTGTTCATCGTCGTCACCCTGTTTCACGCCGATGGGGAAGCCAATAATCACCGCTCGGTATTCGCTGACTATGCCGGCAGCGGGAGCTGGAAGGCCGTTCACGTCGTTCAGTTCGCGTCCATCGCGATCCTGCTCGCAGGGCTGTTCGCGCTGTTCTTCGCCCTCGATGCTCACGCCGGCATGGCGAGATGGGCGGGTCGATTCGGTGCCGTCTTTGCGGTGGTGACGCTGGCCCTGTACGGCGTCCTCCAAGCAGTGGACGGTGTCGGAAACAAGCAGGTCGACAACGCGTGGGTCACTGGCTCGGAGGCCGACAAGTCGGCGCGTTTTGCCAGCGCCGAGGCAATGCGCTGGCTCGAGTGGGGCGTGAGGAGCTACCAGGACTACGCGCTGGGACTGGCCTTGCTCCTGTTCGCGGCGGCGGTCGTCCGCACGGTCGGGCTCCCGCAGCCGATCGGCTACCTGATGGCGCTCTCCGGGCTCACCTACCTGGTGCAAGGCGGGGTGATCGGCTCCGAGGGCTTCTCAGGGTCGCACTCGACCATGATCCTGGTCGCCTACGCCTTCAGCCTTGCGTGGATGATCTGGCTCGTCGTCGTCGCTTGGCGGATGCTGGACTCGGAGGCCCGTCGCCTGGCCGACGAAAGCGCGCTCGATACTCGCTGACGTGAGGACGGCGGCTCTCCGGCGCACGAGGCGCTGAACAATCCTGGCGGACCTGCAGCAGGGTCAAGCCACGTGCTGCTCACGACTCGTGACCAGCTCCCGGAGGACGTCGGCCGACGGCTCGACGCCGATGCCAGGAGCTGTCGGCACCGTCAGATGACCTTGGGCGAGCTCAAACGGTGCGGTGATGTCCTGCGCGTAGTAGCGGTTTGACGCTGACACGTCGCCTGGAAGCAAGAAGCCCGGCAGAGAGGCGAGGGCGGCGTTGGCCGCTCGGCCGATGCCCGTCTCGAGCATTCCGCCGCACCAGACCGGGATCCCGTTCGCGACACACACGTCGTGGATCCGCCGGGACTCCAGGTAACCCCCCACTCGACCAGGCTTGATGTTGATGACGCTGCAGGCACCCAGCGCAATGGCATCCGCAGCAGCCCTCGCCGACACGATCGACTCATCCAGGCACACGGGGGTGCGGATGAGCTTTGCCAGCTCGGCATGCCCGCGAACGTCCTCCTCGTCGAGCGGCTGCTCGACGAGGAGGAGGTCGAAGGGGTCCATGGCGGCCAGCAGCTTCCAGTCCGCCAAGGTGTAGGCGGTGTTGGCATCGGTCTGCAGGAGGATGTCTCCGAAGCGCTCGCGAACCGCCTTCACCGGCTCGTAGTCCCAGCCCGGTTCGATCTTCAACTTGACACGCACATAACCCTCGGCGAGATAGCCGTCGACAGCGTCGAGCAACGCCGGGACCGAGTCCATGATCCCGACGCTGACCCCTGCCGGCACGCGGTCGCGAACACCCCCCAGGTGCGTGGACAGCGAGGTCCCTGCCGCGCGGAGCTCGGCGTCGAGCACGGCCGTCTCCAGCGCGGCCTTTGCCATCCGGTGCCCCTTCACCGCGTGCAAAGCGGTCGCGACTCGGGCCGAGGTCAAGCCCTCCTGCCTGAAAAGCCGCGGAACGAGGTGATGACGCAGCACGTCGAGAGCCCCGTCGACGTACTCGCTGCTGTAGAGCGGATCCTGCAACGCGACGCACTCGGCCCACCCCTCGGACTCCGGCGTCGTCACGTGCACGAGAAGCACCTCGCGCTCGGTCTGTACACCGAACGACGTGCGGAAAGGTACGACCAAGGGCAGCCTGAGCCTGAGCAGCTCGACACACGTCAGCTTCACGCCTGGTCCTCCAGTACGAGTTCACCGGTCGACGTCATCCCCAGCACGGCCGCCCCTGCGGAGAGGGCGGGCATGATCGCCTCGCGTACCGCGTGTCGCCACGCAAGGCCGCCTGCAGCGTCGACCCGACGCAACGCCTCGATGTCCGAGGGCAGCGCGACCAGCCGGCGCGGCTTGTCCACGTCATGCGAGACGGGCAACCTGTCGGGCCCGACGGCGACCCTGTGCATCGAGTCACCGCGTTCGACGAAGGGCAGGCGGCCCTCGCCGGCCTGCAGCGCGGCGGGGCTCAGCAGGTCCCAGCGCAGCGCGAACCGGTCGCTCACGTCGCCCTTGTTCACGCCGTCGTCCATCGACCCGTAGAAGTCGGGCAGGTACCGAGTAACGACCGCGCCCAGGGCGTGAAGGTTGAAGGCGACGTTTCGCCGCACGAGGGGATCCACGGTCCAGCCGATCGTCGTCATCCCGTGGTTCAGCGCCCACAACCGCTGGTGCTGCTTCAGGGCAAAGCCGAGCCCTCGCCGCTGCGCGACAGGAACCACCCCGGTGATGTGGCTGTGCAGTCCCTCAGCTGCCAGCAGGCCGATGCTCACCGCGAGGAGCGCGCCAGTCTCGTCGTAGGCACCGAACAGGTACCCGCCAGCGTGGCGCACGGCGCGCAACATGTGCAGCGGCACCGGTTCTTGGGCGGAGCGCCACACCTCGCGAAGCAGGTCAGCCGCCCGCCGTGCCTCGGCTGTGCTGTCGATCTCGAGCACCGAGACGCCGGCGCGACGCATCGCCGTCTCAGCCGCCGCGCGCGCACGCATGTGCGGTTCCACCGAACTCTCAGGCCCGTCAGAAGCCATAGACACCAGCACCATAGCCAGCAGTCTGGCCGCAGCTCAGCTCGAACACTTCGTCCAGGAGGACCGAGGAGGTGGCATTCGTGGTGCCCCACAACCATGCCGCTCGGAGTCCGCGTGGGCACACTGGCCGCATGAGTTCCCTGCGTGCTCTGGCGGACCTGTTCGGTCCGGTCGTCGAGTCGCTCCCGGGCAAGGCAGAAGGGTAGATGTCCGAGGCCCTCTCGCCGGTCAGGCGATCCGTTGCCCGACTCGGCACGACCCCCCTTGTGTGCTGGACAACAAAGACCGGTCTCGCGGGGACTCGCGCGCGGCATGCCTCGTCGTGAAGCTGCAAGGCAAGAGCGCCGACGGGTGGTCAGGAAGCCAGCTTCCCGTCCTCGTGGCCGATGACACCCTGCCCTGCACATGCGCCCATTCACCACACTGAAAGGAACAGCATGACCACCACGGTGCTACGCCGCGGTCGCGTGATCGACCCGGGTACGGGCCTCGACGAGGTCACCGACCTGCTCGTCCGCGACGGCAAGGTCGCCGCCATCGGCCCAGACCTGAATGGTGACAGCATCGTCGATGCGAGCGGGTTGGTCGTCGGACCGGGCTTCGTCGACCTGCACAGCCACGTGCACACCATCGCCGGCCAGCGACTCCAGGCGCTCGACGGTGTCACAACCGCCCTCGACCTCGAGGTAGGGCTGATGCCGGTAGGCCGTGCCTACGCAGAGGCCGCGGCCGCCGGCCGCCCCTTGCACTACGGCTTCTCTGCATCCTGGTCTGCCGCACGCGGCCAGGTTCTCGCCAACGTGCCCGCCGACGCCTCGATCATCACCTGCTTGAAGTTGCTGGGAAACGCGGACTGGCAGCGGTCCTCCTCGCCGCGTGAGCTGGACCGGTGGCTCGAGCTGCTCCGGGATGAGCTCGAAGCGGGCGCGCTTGGAATCGGTATCGCTGTCGGCTACGCACCGCGCTCAGATCCCAAGGAGTTCCTTGCCGTGGCCCGGCTGGCCGCGGAGGCAGGCGCCCCGACCTTCACACACGTGCGCGAGCTGGTCGAGTCCGATCCGACGACTCCTGTCGACGGGTCGGACGAGATCTGCCTCGTGGCTGCCGAGACCGGCGCGCACATGCACCACTGTCACGTCAACAGCACGTCCCGACGACACGTCGACCGGGTGCTGGAGACGCTGGCCAAGTCCGTCGCAGAGGGATCCAGGGTCACCGTCGAGGCGTATCCTTACGGCGCTGGGAGCACAGGTATCGGCGCCTTCTTCCTCGCTCCGGAACGTCTCTCCGCCTGGGACCTGTCCCCCTCCGACATCGTCCTGCTCCCGTCGGGCGAGCGCATCGCCGATGAGGCCAGGTTGCGGGAGGTGCGCGCCACGACGCCGGAGCTGTCGTGCATCGTGGAGTACCTGAACGAGAGCAACCCCGCCGATCTTGCACTCCTCGAGCGCGCACTCGCCTTTCCCGATGCGATCGTCGCAAGCGACGCGATGCCTGTCTTGCTCACCGACGGCACGATCGACACGCGCGAGTGGCCTCTCCCCCCTGGGGGCGTGACTCACCCGAGAACAGCAGGTACGTATGCGAAGTCGCTCCGCATGATGGTGTTGCAGACAAGCACCTGGACGTGGCTCGAGGCGTTCCGGCGTTGCTCGTGGCTCCCTGCGCGCACCCTCGATGAGATCGCACCGGCGGCACGGGCCAAGGGGCACCTGGGCGTGGGAGCCGACGCAGACATCGTGGTCATCGACCCGACTGCTCTTTCCGACGCGGCGACGTACTTGGACTCGACCCGCCCGTCGGTTGGCGTTCGTCACCTTCTCGTGGGAGGTACCGCCGTCGTCAAGGATGGCGACATCGTCCTCGACGCCTACCCGGGTCAGGCTCTGCGTGGGGTGGCTCGTTGACCCGCGCTACGTGACGGGCGCGAGGTCCTTGGTGAGCGTGCGAGCCACTGCCGGAACGAGGATCAGGAAGGCGAGCGGGAGCAACCAGACGGCCGGGTAGGCGTATCCGACCGTGACGATCCGCGGTGCCGACGCGCGAGGGGCCACCGCCACCTGGGCCGGCGCCTGAACGCGAGGGGGGGTCTGTGTCACTGGCGGTGCAGCGAAGCCAGTGCCGGTCACGGGTACGGCGACCGGCGGCAGCTGGAGGCCCGGCTCGTCGACCACGAGAGGCGGCTGGTCGACGCTCGCGTCCTTCACCGTGAGGGACAGCGTCGCGGGCTTGGTGGCGCCCGCGTCGGTGCGGTTGTGCGCTGAGAACACCAGACGCCAGGCATCCGTCTGAGAGACCTTGCTCGCATCCGGGAGCAAGGCCAGGCCCGTTGCAGTTGCGAGGCCGGATGCCAAGGGCGAGAGGTCTGCCTTCAGGTGCGGCTCGGGGGAGGCGACGTAGAGGGCCGGCGCGGTAGCAGAGCAGTTCGTCGTGGGCGGCGAGTCGACTGTGCCCTCGGACGCCGCGACCGGCCCGCCAACGAGGCAGACCACGACCTTGGCGGCATCCGGACCCAAACTGCCGTCGGCCTGCGCGACGTCGAGCGGGACGGTCAGCGAGGCATTCGTGACGGTCATCGACCTCAACTGGTCCAAGGGAAAGGCGAGGTAGCTCCGCGCCACCTCATGCCCGGCCGAGAAACCGACGTGCATGCTGCCCGCAGGGTACGGAGAAGGGGGCGGCGGTGGTGCTGTCGGCGGTGCCACGGGCAGCGAGCCTGTCGTGACACAACCGGCAGGAGTCTGGCAGCTCGGGTTGGGCTGGTACCACGCCTCCGCCGTCGGGCTATAGGTGAAGGACGCGGATGCTGAGGCGATGGGCGCAAACCCGATCGCCGCGCTCCCCGCAACGAACGCTGCCGTGACACAGCGGATGACGAGGCGGTTCACGTCAGACCCCGCGTGGCCTTCACGACATCGACGAGCGCAGACGCCTCGTCGAGCAACGCCTCGGTCGCAGCGCGCTCACCCGCAGCGAGACGCCGCCCGACCTGCACGTTGGCGAGCCCTGCGCCCAGGAGCACGAGAGCCAAGCCTCCCAGCCCGCCGCTGACGAGCGCGGGCGTCTGGAAGGGGACGAAGAGCGTCCGGGCCGCCACGCGCCACCCGATCGCGATGCCGATGAAGCCGGCCAGGACCACGCCGAAGAACAGCAGCAGACTCGGAGCGACCGGGTCGCGCAGCCAGACGGGCGTCCTCATCGGGCCACCTCGAGAGTGGCATCCTGCTCGACGACCCGCCGCAGCTCCGTGAGCAGCTCCTGCAGCTCGCGCACCTGGCGGATCCGCTCGCGCGAGTCGGCCCGTTTGGCGCTGATGTTCACGACCGTGAGCCCGACGGCGACCAGGCCCAGCCCGGTGAAGCCCGCCGAGACCACGTACGGCACCTGCAGGCCCACGTTCGTGAGGCCCGCGGTGCGCCCCCAGGCCACAGCCACGAGCACCAGTCCGGCAGCCGCGAGGAGCACGCCCGACCAGGTGTCGAGGTGTGGGACGTTGCGGACAAGGGCGCCCAGCCGCGAGGCACGTCGGGTCAGCCGACCCCCACGCGCGGGCTGCAGGTTCTCGTCCTGCACGAGATCGGCGTGCTCGAAAGACAGGATGGTCATGAAGTCCTCCCGGACAGGGCCGTGTTGCGTGACACTCCCGGGGACCCTGCCTGGTTGGCCCCGGCCGAGCGGTCAATGGCCTCGATGCTGCCGCCGAGATACGCCTCGACGACGGCTCGGTCGTTGCGGATGTGCTCCGGTGCGCCGGTGGCGATGACCTCGCCGTCGGCCATGCACACGATCCGGTCACAGATGCCCATGATCAGCGGGATGTCGTGCTCGATGACGATCAGCGTCAGGCCGAGCTCCGCCTTGAGCTTGACGAGCAGCGCACCGAGTGCCTCCGTCTCCTTCTGCGCGACACCTGAGCTCGGCTCATCCAGGAGCAGCAGCTGGGGCCGCAACGCGACAAGGCAGGCGATCTCCGTGATACGCCGGGTGCCGGTGGACAGCTCCTGGATCTGGCTGGATCGGTAGCGCTCCAGACCCATCCACGCGACCAGCTGCTCAGCCTGCTCGAGCGTTCGCTTCTCCTGCCGACGGAGCCCGAGCAGCGAGGGCAGGAACCGGGTCGGGGACACTCGCTCGTGGGCGAGCTGCACACATTCCAACACGGTCAAGGTCGGGAACAGCGCGGCGTCCTGGAAGGACCGGATCAGGCCCATCCGGCCACGTGCTTCTGGACCCAACGCGCTGATGTCGCGACCGGCGTAGGTCACGCTGCCCTCGTCGAGCTTGGTGAAGCCCGCGAGCAGCTCGAACGTCGTGGTCTTCCCGGCGCCGTTCGGGCCGATGAGCCCAAGGGTCTCGCCTGGACGGACCTCGAAGCTCACGCCACGGACAGCCCGAACACCGCCAAAGGACTTGCGGAGGCCGTTGGCCCGCAGCAGCACGCCGGAGGCAGCGACTCTGCGGTGTTTCGCGACGGTCAACGCCGGCGCCACTCCTGAGCCGGTGCCGGTCGCGTTGAAGCCACGCTCGGCTGCATACGCCGCCTCGACATCCACACCTGCCCGGCTTGCCAGCAGGTTCGCCACCCTGTCGCGCAGTGGGGTCACCATCGAGCCAAGCCCTCCGGGGACGTAGAGGATGATGATCAGCTGCCCAAGGCTGGTGACCGCCAGTCCGGCTGCGTCCAGCGGCACAAAGGTGGCGCCCTGGACGAGGAGCGCTCCAAGGATCGGGCCGGACAGCAGGCCTATGCCGCCGATGACGGTGAGAACCACGACGTCGATGCTGGCTCGCGTCGGGAAGCTCGTAGCACCGATGAGCGAGAGAGAGTGCCCGTACATCGCCCCCCCGATGCCGGCGATGAATCCCGCAAGTGCGAAGCCCTGCAGCTTGACAACCGAGGCCGGCACCGTGAAGGCGCGAGCCGCGTCCTCGTTGTCACGTACGGCGATCAGCCGGCGGCCCAGCCCGCCGGAGCGGACGTTGTAGGCGATGAGGAGAGCGACGAACAAGGTGGCGAGACCGACGTAGTAGTACGCGCGCCCGGTCTCCAGGGCGTGACCGTTGATGATGGGTCGACCCGGGTCCTTCCCCGCGCCGAGGACCCAGTGCTGCTGCAGGATGAAGCTAGGCACCACCAACGCGAACGACAGCGTCGTCACCGTCAGCAGCAAGCCCTTGATGCGCAACGCCGGAAGCCCGATGAGCACGCTGACGAACGCAGCCGCAAGGCCGGCGTACAAGAAGGACTCGAAGAAGTTGCCGGTGCGGCGCGAGACCTCGTACGACACGAACGCACCCACCGAGCCGAGTGCGAACTGCCCGAGCGACAGC
>JBKOVB010000027.1:0-16474 GCA_046723735.1 Actinomycetota bacterium
CCTCGTCGTGGACCCGCCGCACGAGCCGGGGGGTCCAGCGGCCGTGCCGCAGGTTCACCGCGTAGATGCCCGCCGCTGCCAGCCGGTGCAGCACCGGGCCCGGGTGCAGCAGCGCGTCCCGCCAGCGCAGGTCCGTGACGAGCCGTACCTCCGGGTCGTGCACGCGCCAGGCGATGCTCGTGCCGCTGCCCCCGCACAGCCACAGCCTGCTCATCTCGAACCCGGCCGCGCGGGCCGTCTCGACCGTGGCCCCCGCCGTACCCGGTCCTTTCAGGTCGAGGGACAGGTCGAAGTCGGTGCCGCACGCCGCGAAGAGCTCGGCGAGCGCGAGCGGCGCGGCCTTCTCCTTGTGCGGCGGCCCGTGGTGCAGCACCGGGACACCGTCCCCGTTCAGCCAGACGTCGGACTCCAGGCCCGGTGCGCCCTTGGACAACGCCAGCGAGAAGGCCTCGAGGGTGTTCTCCGGGGCGTCGGCCATGCCTCCGCGGTGGGCGAAGCCGAGGACCCCGTCAAGCCTCGCCGGGACGCCCGTCACCACGAGCCCAGGACGTGGTCAGTCGACGTGCGGTCCAGAACCGGTCGAGCTCGCGCAGCCGCGTGTCGCGGCGCAGCAGCATGGGCGCGGCGACCAGCACGGCTCGTACGGCGAGCACGCCGATGATCACGTAGAGCACGGCTTAGAAGAACTCCTGGGGTGTGTAGACGCCCCACACCTCACGAAGGGCGTTGCAGACCTCGCCCACGGTGGCCAGCGCGCGCAGCGCGTCCTTCATGGGATACAGCACGTTGTCGTCACCCGCGGCGGCCTTCTTGATCGCGTCCAGGGCGGCGTCGACCGCAGCCTGGTCGCGCCGGGTGCGCAGGTCGGCGAGCCGCGCCCGCTGGTCCACCTCGATCTGCGGGTCGACGCGCAGCGGCTCGTACCTCTCCTCCGCCGCGGCCTGGAACTTGTTCAAGCCGACCACGATGCGCTCACCCGAGTCGATGCCCTGCGCGATCTGGTACGCCGAACGCTCGATCTCGCTCTTCTGGAAGCCCTTCTCGATGGCAGCCACGGCGCCACCGAGCTCCTCCACCTGCGCCATCAGCGCCCGGGCGCCCTTCTCGATCTCGTCGGTCATGGCCTCGACGACGTACGAGCCGGCGAAGGGGTCGACGGTGGCGGTCACGTCGGTCTCGTAGGCCAGCACCTGCTGGGTGCGCAGCGCCAAGGTCGCGGCCTTCACGGTCGGCAGCGCGATGGCCTCGTCGAAGGAGTTGGTGTGGAGCGACTGGGTGCCGCCGAGCACGGCCGCCAGACCCTGCACCGCGACCCGGACGAGGTTGACCTCGGGCTGCTGGGCGGTCAGCTGCACGCCCGCGGTCTGGGTGTGGAAGCGCAGCATCTGCGACTTCGGGTCCTTGGCCCCGAAGGTGTTCTTCATGACGTCGGCCCAGATGCGACGGGCGGCGCGGAACTTCGCGACCTCCTCGAGGATCGTGGTGCGCGAGACGAAGAAGAAGGACAGGCGTGCGGCGAAGTCGTCGACGTCCTGGCCGCTCGCGATGGCCGCACGGACGTACTCGATGCCGTCGGCGAGCGTGAACGCGATCTCCTGCGTCGGCGACGCACCGGCCTCGGCCATGTGGTAGCCGGAGATCGAGATCGTGTTCCACTTCGGGATCTCGACGCCGCAGTACTGGAAGATGTTGGTGATCAGCCGCAGCGAGTGCGCCGGCGGGTAGATGTAGGTGCCGCGCGCGATGTACTCCTTGAGCACGTCGTTCTGGATCGTGCCGGTGAGCTTGTCGCCGCTGATGCCGTTCTCCTCGGCGACCAGCTGGTACATGAGCAGCAGCACGGAGGCCGGCGCGTTGATGGTCATCGAGGTCGAGACCTTGTCGAGCGGGATCTGGTCGAACAGCACCCGCATGTCCTCGAGCGAGTCGATCGCCACACCGACCTTGCCGACCTCGCCGTGCGCGACCGGGTCGTCGGAGTCGTAGCCCATCTGCGTGGGCAGGTCGAAGGCCACCGAGAGACCGCCGGTGCCCTGGGCCACCAGGTGGCGGTAGCGCTCGTTGGACTCCTTGGCGGTGCCGAACCCGGCGTACTGGCGCATCGTCCACGGCTTGCCGGTGTACATCGTCGGGTAGACGCCGCGCGTGAAGGGGTACTGGCCGGGCTCGCCCAGGCGCTCCTCCAGACCGGGGGCGAGGGAGTCAGCGCTGTACACCGGCTCGATGGGGAAACCGGACTCCGAGACGCGAACCATGACTGCTCCTGCTCCAGGTGTTTGCAGCGAGCCTACGAAGGCGTTGCGCTCCGGAGAACGGGGGGTGACCACCCTCACACCCGGAAGGCCCGGTCCCGGCTGGGGAAACGCCGACGCCTCTCGTTAGCATGTCCCGGTTCGAGCGGACGCTTGCTCGATTCTCCGTGACTTTCCTTTCTGCTGAAGGGCGCCGCCATGGCGAAGGCTCCTGCCGGGACGCTCTATCGCGGTCGCGAGGGCATGTGGTCCTGGGTGGCCCACCGCGTGACCGGGGTCCTGGTCTTCTTCTTCCTCTTCGCCCACGTGCTCGACACGGCGTTGGTGCGGGTATCGCCCGACTCCTACGACCGGGTGATCTCGACGTACAAGACGCCGGTGGTCAACCTGCTGGAGCTCGGCCTGGTCGGCGCGGTGCTCTACCACGCGCTGAACGGCCTGCGGATCATGGCGATCGACTTCTGGGAGAAGGGCCCGCGCTTCCAGAAGCAGATGAGCTACGCCGTCGTGACGGTGTTCGTCCTCGTGATGGCCCCGGGCGCGTACTTCATGCTCGAGCACACGGTGCGGACCCTCTTCGGGAGCTCCTCGTGACCGCGCTCGACCTCGCGCCCCCGCGGTCGCCGAAGACCCGTCGTGGCGGGTCGCGGACCAACTTCGAGATGTACAGCTGGATCTTCATGCGCATGAGCGGCCTGCTGCTCGTCGTGCTGGTGATCGGCCACCTCGTGATCATGAACGTCCTCGACGGCGGCGTGCAACGCATCAACTTCGGGTTCGTCGCCGGCCGTTGGGCCTCGCCCTTCTGGCGCACCTGGGACCTCGCGCAGCTGTGGCTCGCGGAGCTCCACGGCACCAACGGCCTGCGCACGATCATCAACGACTACGCCGTGCGCGACGCCACGCGCTTCTGGCTGAAGATGCTGCTCTACACCTCGGCGTTCCTCGTCCTGGTGCTCGGCACGCTCGTCATCTTCACCTTCGACCCGAGCATCAAGTAGGTCACCGACGATGGTCCAGATCCACCGCTACGACACCGTCATCGTCGGCGCCGGCGGCGCCGGCATGCGGGCCGCCCTCGAGGCGGGGCAGCGCTCGCGGACGGCCGTGCTCACCAAGCTCTACCCGACGCGCTCCCACACGGGTGCGGCGCAGGGCGGCATGTGCGCCGCGCTCGCCAACGTCGAGGAGGACAACTGGGAGTGGCACACCTTCGACACCGTCAAGGGCGGTGACTACCTCGTCGACCAGGACGCGGCCGAGGTGATGTGCCGCGAGGCCATCGACGCGGTGCTCGACCTCGAGAAGATGGGCCTGCCCTTCAACCGCACCCCCGAGGGCCGCATCGACCAGCGCCGGTTCGGCGGGCACACCCGCAACCACGGCGAGGCCGCCGTACGCCGGTCCTGCTTCGCCGCGGACCGCACCGGGCACATGATCCTGCAGACGCTGTTCCAGCAGTGCGTCAAGCACGGGATCGAGTTCTACAACGAGTTCTACGTCCTTGACCTGCTCCTCAACGACGGCCGTACGGCGGGCGTCGTCGCCTACGAGCTGGCGACCGGCGAGCTGCACGTGTTCCAGGCCAAGGCCGTGCTGTTCGCCACGGGTGGCTTCGGCAAGGTCTTCAAGGTCACCTCGAACGCACACACTCTCACCGG
Organism: Actinomycetota bacterium; assembly: GCA_046723735.1. GTDB lineage: Bacteria > Actinomycetota > Actinomycetes > Mycobacteriales > SCTD01 > RYN-111. The sequence continues at coordinate 3,914 of JBKOVB010000027.1, forward strand.
CGACGGCATGGGCATCGTGCTGCGCAAGGGCCTGCCGCTGGAGGACATGGAATTCTTCCAGTTCCACCCGACCGGCATCTGGAAGATGGGCATCCTGCTCACCGAGGGCGCCCGCGGCGAGGGCGGCATCCTCCGCAACAAGGACGGCGAGCGCTTCATGGAACGCTACGCCCCGACGATCAAGGACCTCGCGCCGCGCGACATGGTGGCCCGCGCCATCTACACCGAGATCCGTCAGGGCCGCGGGTGCGGCCCGGCCGGCGACCACGTGTACCTCGACCTCACGCACCTCCCGCCGGAGCAGCTCGACGCGAAGCTGCCCGACATCACGGAGTTCGCGCGGACCTACCTCGGCATCGAGCCCTACACCGACCCGATCCCGATCCAGCCCACCGCGCACTACGCCATGGGCGGCATCCCGACCAACGTCGACGCCCAGGTGCTGCGCAACAACACCGACGTCGTGCCCGGACTGTTCGCAGCCGGCGAGGCGGCGTGCGTGTCGGTGCACGGCGCGAACCGGCTCGGCACCAACTCGCTGCTCGACATCAACGTGTTCGGCAGGCGCGGCGGCATCTCGGCCGCCGAGTACGCCAACAGCGCGGAGCTCGTCGAGCTGCCGGAGAACCCGGCCGGCGACGTGGAGGCGCTGCTGCAGCGGCTGCGCGAGGGCGCGGGCACGGAGAAGGTCGCCGCGATCCGCGCCGAGCTGCAGGAGACCATGGACGCCAACGCGTCGGTCTACCGCACCGAGGAGACCCTGGCGCAGGCGGAGAAGGACGTCGCCGCGCTGAAGGAGCGCTACCAGCACGTCGGGGTCAGCGACCGCGGCGCCCGCTACAACACCGAGCTGCTCGAGGCCGTCGAGCTCGGGTTCCTGCTCGACCTGGCCGAGGTGCTGGTCGTGTCGGCCCGCGCCCGCACCGAGTCGCGCGGCGGGCACTTCCGCGAGGACTACCCCACGCGTGACGACGCGCAGTTCATGCGGCACACCATGGCCTACAGGGAGGCGGGCGGGCTCCGCCTGGACTACAAGCCCGTCGTGCAGACCCGGTACCAGCCCATGGAGCGGAAGTACTGATGACCGCCGGACCCGTTGACGAGAACATCGCCGCACACCAGCGGCTCGTCACCCTCAAGATCCGCCGCTTCAAGCCGGAGGACGACGGCGACGCGTACTGGGAGACCTTCCAGGTGCCCGTCGAGAAGGGCGACCGGCTGCTCGACGCGCTGCACTACGTGAAGTGGTACCTCGACGGCTCCCTGACCTTCCGCCGCTCCTGCGCCCACGGCGTGTGCGGCTCCGACGCGATGCGGGTCAACGGCGTGAACCGGCTCGCCTGCAAGGTGCTCGTCAAGGACCTCGGCGACGAGATCACCGTCGAGCCCATCAAGGGCCTGCCGGTCGAGAAGGACCTGCTGGTCGACATGGAGCCCTTCTTCGCGGCGTTCCGGTCGATCAAGCCGTTCCTCATCACCAGTGGCAACGAGCCCACCCGCGAACGGCTGCAGTCGGCCGAGCAGCGGGAGCGCTTCGACGACACCACGAAGTGCATCATGTGCGCGGCCTGCACCACCTCGTGCCCGGTGTTCTGGAACGACGACCAGTACTTCGGTCCGCAGGCCATCGTCATGGCCCACCGGTTCATCTTCGACAGCCGCGACGAGGGCGCGGCCGAGCGCCTGGAGATCCTCAACGAGAAGGAGGGCGTCTGGCGCTGCCGGACGACCTTCAACTGCACCGACGCGTGCCCCCGCGGCATCGAGGTGACGAAGGCGATCCAGGAAGTGAAGCGCGCCCTCATCTTCCGGCGCTGACCCGCTCTTCGCTGCGTCATGGCCCGCCCGCAGCGGCCCTCACCTACTCGTATGACGCAAGGTGAGCGGGGCGGCTCGCTAACCTGGAGCATCATGCGTCGACCCCCAGCCCTGGTCGCGGCCGCCCTCGTGCTGGCCGTCGCGAGCCCGGCGTTCGCCGGCACGACGGAGGGCCCGGTCGGCGGCACTCGGCTGGCCACCCGCGGCGTCGCGGTGGGCGAGGGTGCCCCGCCGCTGCCCGCCACGGTGGCCGCGGGTTGGCTCGTGGCCGACATGGACACCGGGCAGGTCCTGGCCGCGAAGGACCCGCACGGCCGGTTCGCGCCGGCCAGCACCCTCAAGGTGCTCACCGCCCAGACGGTGATCCCGAAGCTCGCGCCCACGCTGCGCGTCACCCCGACCTGGGACGACGTCAACGTCGACGGCTCCAAGGTCGGCATCGTCCAGCAGATGTCGTACTCGGTGCACGACCTGCTCACCGCGATGCTCGTCGTGTCCGGCAACGACGCGGCCAACGCACTCGCCACCGCCAACGGCGGCGTGCCCACCACGGTGGCGCAGATGAACGCCGAGGCGCGGCGGCTCCACGCCTTCGACACGCATGCCGTGAACGCCAACGGACTGGACGACCCGCACCAGCTCAGCTCGCCGTACGACCTGGCCCTCATCGGCCGGGAGGCGATGAACAACAGCGACTTCCGCGGCTACGTCGCCACGAAGCGGTACTACCTGCCAGCGCCGGGCCACCGGACCATCTACCTCGCCAGCCACGACAAGCTGCTGTGGAACTACGACGGCGCCATCGGCATCAAGAACGGCTACACCGTCAAGGCGAAGGCGACCTTCGTGGGCGCGGCGACCCGTGGTGGTCGGACGCTGATCGTGACGCTGATGCGCACCAACCCGCGGTACTGGCCCGAGGCGGCCGCGCTGCTCAACTGGGGCTTCGCCGCCGCGGCCAGGGGCGCGACCCCCGTGGGTCAGCTCGTCGAGCCCGACCCGCTCACGACCGCCACGCCGACTGCGCGTGCTGTCGTGGCTCCGCGTGCCAAGCAGGCGGCGAGCTCCAGCGGCACCCCGGTGCTTCCGTCCCTCCTGGTGGGCGCAGGAACGGTCCTGCTCGCGGGTGGGCTGCTACGCACGCGCGGCCGCCGCCGTACCAGCCGCTCGCGACTGCGGCTGGACCTTCCGCTCTAGAAGGTCACGGTACGGCGAGCGTCACCGACTGCCGGTTCGAGTCGACCACCACGCTGTTGCCCGTGGCGCTCACCGCGACACGGACCCACACGTCCAGCCGGCGCGAGGGACAGCTCGGGTCCCTGGGCACCACGCCATCCATGTTGATCTTGAAGTGGTGCACGGCGTTGGTGATGGTCCTCCACGCCAGCGGCCCGTTGGTCCACACCGAGCCGCAGGGACGACCGGCTGCGTCGAAGCGCCGCGCCATCAACTGGGTGCCGACGTACGCAGACCGGAAGCCGCGGCGCGCGGCGTGGCTGCACGGCCCGGTTGCCGTGTCGCCGTAGCAGACCGTGATGCTGGCGTCGCCCGCGACCTTCACCTGCTGCAGACCGGCGGGGAGCACCGAGCGGTGGCCGGCCACGGCGGCCAGTCGGTCGACGAGCTTGGTCGTGTCCTGCCAACCCTGCGCCCCCCACGGCAGCGAACCGCTCATGTCCCGCAGGAAGCTCTCCCCCGAGGTGAAGATCCGGCCGAACTGGTCGACCTGCTCGTGGTTGACGAACTGCGCGTCGAGCGAGCAGATCAGGTCGGAGGAGGCGGGTGCGGTGAACAGGGCGCGGGTGCGCATCACCACCCGTTCCGTCCGCAGCACGTTCTGGCCGCCGATCGCGCGGTCGACGACCGAGGCCGGATCCGCCGACCAGGGGCCGGTGCGGCAGTCGAGACGTGCCGCCACGGCGGTGACCTGCTTCGCGCCGTACAGCACGAGGTCGCTGCTGAGGTAACGGGTCTGGCCCGCCGGGATGGTGACGGAGGCGCCCATGTACTGGATCGGCGCCTTCCAGTACTCCGCCGCCGGGTACGTCGTCCACCCGCCTGCACGGTCCACCATGACGGTGCGGGGGTAGGCCTCGGCGGCGTGCGCCGCATGGGGCAGGCCGACCACAGCCGCCATCACGACCAGGGCCGCAGCCCAACGAACGTGCATGGAGCCCTCCGGCGTCGCGCTCTCTCCCGCTTCCTGGACGCCGTGGGTCCAGTGAAGGTTGCGGTAAGTCCCCGCTCCATCACAGTACGTCAGTTGGGCGGCTAGGCCTCCGGAACGGGCCCGGGCAGCGGCGCCGCGAAGGGGAAGTCCCGCTGCGGCCGCCACACGCTGTCCTTGCCGCGCTCGAACAGCGAGAAGCCCCACACCTTGAAGCGCGCGTCGTAGGTCGCGAGCTCGTCGAACGCCTTGTCCAGCAAGGGCTCCGCGACGTCGTGCGCCACCGTGACGTGCGGGTGGTAGGGGAACTTCACCGGCCGTGCGAGCGGCCCGGACCGCACCTCCCCCTCGAGCCGCTCGCACTCCCCGATGCCCTGCACCAGCGGCACGAACACCACGGGCGAGATCGGGCGAAACGTCCCGGACCCGCGCAGGTGCATGACGAACGGCTCGTGCGCCTCGGCGATCACGCGCAGGTGCTCCTCGACCTCGTCGAGGTCGTCCGTCTCGAGCTCCGTCGGCGGCAGCAGCGTCACGTGCGGCGGGATGTCGGAGGCCTGCGGGTCGCCCAGTCGCTCCCGCCAGCCCTGCAGCTCGCTCGTGTAAGGCTCCGGGATCCCGATGGCGACCCCGATGTCGCGCCGCATCAGCGCGCCGGGAGGAGCCCCACGCGCTCCCGTACGGCGGCCATCGTCGCCTCTGCGACGACACGGGCCCGGGCGTGACCGGCGGCGAGGACCTCGTCGAGGTAGTCCGGGTTGGCGGAGAGCTCGGCGAACCGGGCGCGCAACGGCGCGAACAGCTCCAGCACGGCATCGGCCACGTCGGCCTTGAAGTCGCCGTACCCCTTGCCGGCGTAGGCGTCCTCGAGCTCGGCGATCTCCTTGCCGGTGGCGGCCGACAGGATCGTGAGGAGGTTGGAGACGCCCGGCTTGTTCTCCTCGTCGAAGACCACCTCGCGGCCGGTGTCGGTGACCGCGCTCTTGATCTTCTTGACGGTGCTCTTGTCGTCCTCGATGACCCAGAGCGTCCCAGGCCCGCCCCGGCTGGTGCTCATCTTCGCGGTGGGGTCGGCCAGATCCCTGATCCGGGCCACCGACGTAACGGTGTGCGGCTGCGGGATGGTGAACGTCTCGCCGTACCGCTTGTTGAAGCGCTGGGCGAGGTCGCGCGTCAGCTCGAGGTGCTGCTTCTGGTCCTCACCGACGGGGACGGCGACGGCCTGGTAGAGCAAGATGTCGGCGGCCTGCAGGATCGGGTAGTTGAACAGGCCCACAGAGGCACTGCTGCCGCCGCGACTGGCGCTCTTCTCCTTGAACTGCGTCATCCGGGAGGCCTCGCCATAGCCTGTGAGGCAGCTCAGCACCCAGCCCAGCTCGGCGTGCTCGGGAAGGTGGGACTGCGCGAACAGTGCGGACCGCTCAGGATCGACGCCCATCGCGATGAGCTCCGCGACGACGCGCCGGATCTGCGCGCGCAGCTCGGCGGGGTCGGGCGTGATCGTCAGCGCGTGCAGGTCGGCGACGAAGTAGAAGCACTCGAAGTCGTCCTGCATCGCGGCCCACTGGCGGACGGCGCCGAGGTAGTTGCCGAGGTGCTTGCCCTCACCCGTGGGCTGGATGCCGGAGAGGACGCGGGGACGGGAGGACATGCTCGGCAGTCTACGGAGCGCGAGAGCCGGAGCTCGCCGCAGGCGAGCGAGGGGCGAGCGCGACCATGAGCGAGGGGCGAGCGCGACCATGAGCGAGGGGCGAGCGCGACCACCCTTGCTCAAGATCTTGGAGGGCTTCCGCACCCGCGTGTAATCCCACGTGGTTCGCGAGATTCGCGTTCGGCACCTCGAGGGAGGCCGCTGCAACGCCTGGCTCATCGGGCTGAGCCGGCAGCGGACACACATCTCGCGAGCCAAGCCAGGGGTCACCCGAACCCGAGCCGGCCGGAGCGGGCCTAGCGCGCTCAGCCCTGGACGAGCTCCCCGAGCAGCTCGGCCTCCTTGGCCGTGAGCTTGCCGATCATCTCGGCGACGAACGACTCGGCCTTCCCCCCGACCAGGGGGATGTGGACCTTGATGTCGCCCTGGATGCGGTAGCGGGTCCCGCCGGCCGACGGCTCGAGCGCCATCGTGCCGCCCACGGTCGCGGGAGCGCCCGGGATGTTGCCGTTCCAGGTGCCGCGACGGGCGCCGCCCTCCGAGGGACCCCACGCCTCGGTCTGCAGCACCCGACCGCCGGAGGGCAGGAACGTCGAGAGGAAGCCCGGGATGCCCTCGGGGAGGCCGCGGGAGACCGCCAGGGTCACGGCGCCGCCCTCGCCCTCGACCCGGCTCTCGGTGCGCGAGTCGTCGTCGAACGCCTTCGCCCTCGCCGCCGCCCAGCCCTCGCCCGAGATCGCCCCGTAGACGGACTCGACGTCCCCCGGGATCTCGTAGCTGACGTCGATCTTCTTGCCCATCAGGGCTCCTCCGTGTCCTCCCGGGGGGCGAGCCGGGCCACCTTGACCCGCGCCACCCGCCGTCCGTCGAGCTTTGACACCGTCAGCCGGTGCCCGTCCACCTCGACAGCCTCGCCGACCCGGGGCAGGTGTCCGAGGATCGCCATCACGAACCCGCCCAGCGTCTCGTACGGCCCCTCCGGGAGCCGCACCCCCGTCTGCTCCTCGACCTCGTCGAGGTTGAGCAGCCCGTCCACCTCCAGGACCCCGCCACGACGCCGGGGCGCCCCGGCCTCGGGCACGTCGTACTCGTCGCGGATGTCGCCGACGAGCTCCTCGATGAGGTCCTCCATGGTGGCGATGCCTGCGGTCCCGGAGTACTCGTCGACGACGATCGCCAGGTGGTGACTCTCCCGCCGCATCTCGGACAGCGCGGCCAGCACCTTCTTCGTGTCGGGCAGCATCAGCACCGGTCGGGCGAGGTCGCCGACCCTCGTCGTACGCGCCTTCGCCACCGGCAGCAGCAGGTCCCGCACGTGCACGAAGCCGACGATGTCGTCCTGGTTGTCCCGGGCCACCGGGTACCGCGAGTGCGGCGCGGTCGAGGTGATCTTCGCCGCCCGGGCCACCGTCATGGACGCCTCGAGGAAGTCGACCTCGGTGCGCGGCACCATCACCTCGCGCAGCAGCCGCTCCCCCGCGGCGAACACCTCGTCGATCAGCTTGCGCTCGTCCTTCGTCAGCGACTCGTGCGCGGCGACCAGCCCACGCAGCTCCTCCTCGGAGATGGACTCGCGCCCCGCGGTGGGGTCGCCGCCCAGCAGCCGCACGACGACATCCGTGCTGCGCGAGAGCAACCAGATGACTGGTCGGCTGATGCGCGCGAAGCGGTCGACGACGGGCGCCAGGAGCAGCGCGGTGCCCTCTGCGCGCTGCAGCGCGAGCCGCTTCGGCACGAGCTCGCCGAGCGTGATGGCGATGTAGGAGATGGCCAGCGTGATGACGACCAGGGAGAGCACGTCGGCGAGCCCCGCCGACAACCCGAGGTCCTCCAGGTGCGGTGCGAGGTGGCTCGACAGCCGCGCCTCGCCGAAGGCCGCGGACAGGAAGCCGGCCGCGGTCACGCCGATCTGCACGGCGGCGAGGAACCGGTTGGGGTTCGCGGACAGCAGCATCACGCGGCGCCCGCGGCGCCCCTTCTCGCCCAGGCGTACGACCTGGCTCTCGCGCAGGGAGATGAGGGCGATCTCGCTGGCGACGAAGATCCCGCCCAGGAGGATCAGCACCAGGATGAGGGCCGAGCTGAGCAGCACGTCGGTCACGGCGCACCTGCCGTCAGCAGGCGCGCCGGGGTACTCGGAGGATGATCCACGGTCGGCAGCCTACGACGACGCCACCGGTGCCCCCACGAGGGATCGACGTCCTCAGAGCGCCGCGAGCGCGGCGTTCAGCGTGGCGCTGGGCCGCATGACCGCGTCGGTCTTGGCCTTGTCGACGTAGTAGTAGCCGCCCAGGTCCGCGGGCTGCCCCTGTACGGCGAGCAGCTCGGCGTTGATCGTGTCCTCCTGCTCGGCCAGACGGGTGGCCAGCGGCGCGAACGCCGTCGCCAGCTCGGCGTCGTCGGTCTGGGCGGCGAGGGCCTGCGCCCAGTAGAGCGCGAGGTAGAAGTGCGAGCCCCGGTTGTCGATCTGACCGACCTTGCGCGCCGGTGACTTGTTCTCCTCGAGCACCCGGCCGGTGGCCTCGTCGAGGGTGCGACCCAGCAAGGTCGCCCGGGCGTTGTCGGTCTTCTCGCCGAGGAACTCGAAGGAGACCGCGAGCGCGAGGAACTCGCCGAGCGAGTCCCAGCGCAGGTAGTTCTCCTTCACCAGCTGCTGCACGTGCTTCGGGGCCGAGCCGCCAGCGCCCGTCTCGAACAGCCCACCGCCCGCCATGAGCGGCACGATCGACAGCATCTTGGCCGAGGTCCCCAGCTCGAGGATCGGGAACAGGTCGGTGAGGTAGTCGCGCAGCACGTTCCCCGTGACCGAGATCGTGTCCAGGCCCGCGCGGGCGCGCGACAGCGTGAAGCGGGTCGCGGAGGCGACGTCCAGGACGTGGATCTCGAGGCCCTCGGTGTCGAGCGTCTCCAGCACCGCGCGGACCTTCTTGAGGACCTCGGCGTCGTGCGCGCGGGTCTCGTCGAGCCAGAACACCGCCGGCGCCCCGGTCGCCCGGGCGCGCGAGACCGCGAGCTGCACCCAGTCGGTCACGGGGGCGTCCTTGGTCTGGCAGGCCCGGAAGATGTCGCCCTCGGCGACCTCCTGGGACAGCAGCACCGTACCGTCCGAGGCGACGACGTTCACCACGCCGGCCGCTGGGATCTCGAAGGTCTTGTCGTGGCTGCCGTACTCCTCGGCCTTCTGCGCCATGAGCCCGACGTTAGGCGTGGTGCCCATCGTCGTCGGGTCGAAGGCCCCGTGCTTCTGGCAGTCGGCGATCGCCTCGGCGTACAGGGGGGCGTATGACGAGTCCGGGATCACGAACAGCGTGTCCTGCTGCTCGTCGTCGGCGTTCCACATCTGCCCCGACGACCGGATGGCCGCGGGCATCGAGGCGTCGATGATGACGTCGCTCGGGACGTGCAGGTTGGTGATGCCACGACTGGAGTCGACCTGGGCGAGGGCGGGCCCGCTCTCGTACGTCGAGGTGATGGCCTGCTCGATCTCCGCGCGCCGCTCGGCGGGCAGCTTCTCGAGCGCGCCGAGCACCGCAGCCAGGCCGTCGTTGGGGTTGGCACCGACGGCGGCCAGCTCGTCGCCGTACTGCGCGAAGACGTCCGCGAAGTACGTACGCACCACGTGGCCGAAGATGATCGGGTCGGAGACCTTCATCATCGTGGCCTTCAGGTGCACCGAGAACAGGATGCCCTCGGACTTGGCAGCCGCTACCTGCTCGGCGAGGAAGGCCTGCAGCGCCGCCTTGTGCATCACTGCGGCGTCGACGATCTCGCCGGCCTGCACCCTCAGGCTCTCCTTGAGGACCCTGGTGCTGCCGTCGCTGACGAGCTCGATCCGCAGCGTGTCGTCCCCGGCGAGGGTCACCGACTTCTCGGAGTGCCGGAAGTCGCCATCGCTCATCGTCACCACGCGCGACTTCGAGTCCGGCGACCACGCGCCCATCGAGTGCGGGTGCTTCTTGGCGTAGCTCTTGACCGACTGCGGCGCGCGGCGGTCGGAGTTGCCCTCGCGCAGCACCGGGTTGACGGCGCTGCCCTTGACCGCGTCGTACCGCGCCCGGGCGGCCTTGTCCTCGTCGGTCTTCGGGTCGTCCGGGTAGTCGGGCACCGCGAAGCCGGCGTCCTGGAGCTCCTTGATTGCGGCCTTCAGCTGCGGGAGGGAGGCGCTGATGTTCGGCAGCTTGATGATGTTGGCGTCCGGCGTCTTGGCCAGTTCGCCGAGCTCCCCGAGCGCGTCGTGGGCCAGGCCGAAGGCCGCCAGGATGCGGCCCGCCAGCGAGATGTCGCGGGTCTCGATGTCGACGCCCGCCTTGCCGGCGAACGCCTGCACGATCGGCAGCAGCGAGTGGGTGGCGAGGGCCGGGGCCTCGTCGGTGTAGGTGTAGAGGACCTTCATCAGATCAGGCCGAGCTCACGGACGGCGTCGCGTTCCTCGACGAGCTCCTGGACGGAGGCGTCGATCTTGCCGCGCGAGAACTCGTTGATCTCGACCCCTTGGATGATCTCCCACTCGCCGTTCACGGCACGGCACGGGAACGAGCTGATGAGCCCCTCCGGCACGCCGTAGCTGCCGTCGGAGACCACCGACGACGAGGTCCAGGCGGTGCCGTTGCCCCAGTCGTGCACGTGGTCGATGGCGGCGTTCGCGGCCGACGCGGCGCTGGAGGCCCCGCGGGCCTCGATGATGGCGGCGCCACGCTTCGCCACGGTGGGGATGAAGGTGTCCTTCAGCCAGGTCTCGTCGACCTGCTCGGCGGCGCTCTTGCCGTTGACCTGGGCGGTGTACAGGTCGGGGTACTGGGTCGCGGAGTGGTTGCCCCAGATGGTCATGCGCTCGATCGCGGTCACGGGCACCGAGAGCTTGGAGGCGAGCTGCGAGAGCGCCCGGTTGTGGTCGAGGCGGGTCATCGCGGTGAACCGGCCGGCCGGCACGTCGGGCGCGTTCTGCTGCGCGATGAGCGCGTTGGTGTTGGCCGGGTTGCCGACCACGAGGACCTTGATGTCGCTGGCGGCGTGCTCGTTGATGGCCTTGCCCTGCGGGCCGAAGATGCCGCCGTTGGCCTCGAGCAGGTCGCCGCGCTCCATGCCCGCGGTGCGCGGGCGGGCACCGACGAGCAGCGCCACGTTGGTGCCGTCGAAGGCGGTCTTGAGGTCGTCGGTGATGTCGATGCCCGACAGCAGCGGGAAGGCGCAGTCCTCGAGCTCCATCGCGGTGCCCTCGGCGGCCTTCAGGGCGGGTGTGATCTCCAGCAGGCGCAGGCGCACCGGCACGTCAGGCCCCAGCAGGTGGCCCGACGCGATGCGGAACAGCAGCGCGTAGCCGATCTGGCCGGCGGCGCCGGTGACGGTGACGGTGACGGGTGAGGTGGCCATGCCGGGGATCTCCTGCGCGAAGGGAGGGCTCTTGTCCCCGCCAGCCTAGTGACGCCGGTGATCGGTGATCTCAGCGCCCCGAGGGGATGGTGTTGGCCAGCCCGATCACGACGAAGCCGAGCAGCAGGAGCACCGCGCCGTCGACGGCGCGGGAACGTACGACGAGCAGGCCCGCGCGCTCGACGGGCAGCACCAGGCGCAGCGCGGCGGCGAGCAGCAGGGCCAGCCCGAACACCGCCGCGCCCAGCCGCCACTCGCCGAGCACCACGAGCACCAGCCCGGCGCCGGCGACCAGCAGCACGGACAGCAGCGGCTTCACGGGTTGGTGGTCCCCGGGCGCGTCGGCGGGGGCTCCTCGCCCCGCAGCACGGCCACCGCGAGGTCAGCCTGGACGGCGCGGACGAGCACGTGGTCGGTGGTGAACCCGGCCATCGAGGTGAACGGGATCTGTGCCGCGGCCAGCCGCGTCGCGACGTCGGCCAGGAACCCGACCTGCTCCCAGGGGAGCGGTCCGGCGAACGTGATGCGCCGCCAGCCGATGTCGACGGCCAGCGCCCCGTCGTACCCGCTCAGCTGCCGCTCCTCGCAGACGAGCGAGACCTCGTCCTCGTCCTCGACGAGCCCGAAGAAGCCCTCCGGCAGCGTCGCGGGCCGCCAGCCTGCTGGCCAGCGCGCCACGGCCAGATGGGCCGGATCGAGCCTCGGTCCCAGGTCGGCGGGCATGACCTGGAGGTTAGTGGGGTAACACCCTCGCGTGGAGACGCACACGCCCTACCTCGCCCTGGAAGGCACGTCGACCACCTACGAGCTCGAGGACGAGGTGACCACCCTCGGGCGCGGACCCGGCGTGGTCCTCGAGGTGAACGACCCCGCTGTGTCACGGCTGCACTGCGAGCTGGTACGCCGGGGCCCTTACCTCTACGTCAGCGACCTGGGTCTGTCGTCCAACGGGACCCTCGTGAACGGGCGGCCGGTGGGCCGGCGGCTGCTCGCCGAGGGCGACGTCGTGCAGGTCGGGCGGACGCGCCTGCGGGCCGGAGGGCTGCCCGAGATGGCCGACGACGCCGCGTCGCTGCGTCGCCCCGCCGTACCGGAGCTGACCCGGCGCGAACGTGAGGTGCTGGCGGCCCTGTGCCGGCCCGCGCTGCAGCAGGAGGCGTTCGTGGCCCCGGCGACCGCGCAGGAGGTGGCCGACGAGCTCGTCGTCACGGAGGCGGCGGTCAAGCAGCACCTGCTGCGGCTGTACCAGAAGTTCCGGGTGCCGGAGGGGGCGAACCGGCGCGCTCGACTGGCCAACGAGGTGATCAGCGCCGGAGTCGTCCAGCCCGGGCAGATCCCGCAGCCCCGCAGCACCAGCAACCCCGTGCGCGCCGCCGGCTGACCCACGCTCCCGCTCTGCGCTCGGTCACACCGGTCGCTCCGACCGTCGTTGCTACGCAACTCCGGCTCTGCGCTCGGTCACACCGGTCGCTCCGACCGTCGTTGCTACGCAACTCCGGCTCTGCGCTCGGTCACACCGGTCGCTCCGACCGTCGTTGCTACGCAACTCCGGCTC
>JBKOVB010000170.1:0-4420 GCA_046723735.1 Actinomycetota bacterium
AGGTTGCCGCCCACCTGGCGCTGGACCCGGATCGCCATGACGACCCAGCTGAAGTCCTTGCTCCGCATGCGGTCGGCGACGTCGTCGAGCGCATCCTCGATCGGGGCGCCAAGGCGGGCTTCGATGAGGGCCTTGCGGAGCTCGTCGGCGATGGGCGGGCTGCCCTGACGCACGACCGCGTCGATCGCCTGGGGGAGCGAGTAGCCCGCCGAGAGCGAGCCGGACAGCAGCTGGAGCGTGTCCGGCAGCTGCGCGAGGAAGGCCTTGGTCCGCTTGCCCGCCTTGTACGTCAGATACCCGAGCGGGCCGAGGATGCCCACGACCACGGCAGTGATGGTGAGGGCCGGGTTGAGGTTGGTGATGAGCAGTACGAGCAGCGGCAGCAGGACCGCCACACCGATGTGCACGATCAGCCACTCGGCCGGCTTGAGCGGGAGCCCTGCGGCCTCCAGCTTGCTGCCGAGGGACTCCTCGAGACCCTGCCTCTTCACGATGTCGTCGGCGAGCCCAACGGCCGTCTCGCGCATGGTTCGTGGTGCTTCAGGCTGCAGGGGCGTCACACTGCCGGCCCGGTCGACGAAGGGACGCAGCCGCCCGCGCATGCTCTCGGGGCGTGACGCCACGCCGTTGAGCGCGTAGGCGAGCAGCACGCCCACGCCAAGGAAGAGGGTCAGCAGCCCCAGCCACAGCGTTGTCTCGTGTTCGAAGAGCCCCTTGATGGGTGCGACGGGACGTGGCCCGAAGGCCGACGTGTCGTGGCGCAGGGCTTCCTTCGACCTCACGTCGAGCGCGATGGCGGAGTCCGAGACGACCTGTCCGGCAGCGTTCGCGGTCACGAGGACCGTGGCCTCGCCCCCGGTGAACCGCGCCGGGATGGGGGCCGTCAGCACGACGTCCTTGTCGGCCTGCTGAGCGACCTCCTCGAAGGCCTTCGTCAGGTCACCCGCTGCCTGTGCGGAGACCACGCGGCCTCCGGCCGCGCTGCTGAGAGCCGTGAGCGACTGCTGGGCGCCGTTAGGGCCGAGCAGCACGCCGTTGAGGGCGATCTTCGCGGTCCTCAGCGCCGCCACGTCCTGGGCCAGGGAGCGTCGGCTGCCATCGTCCTGACCGTCGCTGAGCAGAAGGATCGAGCGGTCGCCCTGGGCTCCGAGCTGCGTGACCGCAAGGCCTACCGCGTCGAACAGCGCGGTGTTTCCGGTGGCCGTGAGCCGCTGCACCGCCGTACGGACGCCGGCCCGGTCGGTCGTGGGGGGTACGGCGACCGCGGCCCTGGTGGAGAAGGTGACCAGGCCGACCTTGACGTCGGCCGGCACCTTCGCCAGGTAGGCGAGCGCGGCCTGGCGCGCCGCGGCGATCCGGGCGCCCGCCATGCTGCCGCTGGTGTCGATCGCGAGCACGACGCGGCGGTCGACCCCCGCGGACTGGGCTGCGGCGCTGGTGTCCACCTTGGGAGTGAGCGTCTGGTCGTCCAGCGTGAGCGTGACGCTGGCAGGGTCGATCGCGTCCTGCGCCCCTAGGCCCGCGGCGCTGAACACGACGCGCAGCATCCCGTTCTTGGCCTCGACCTGGACGATCCGGCCACGGACCGCGGCACCGGCCGGGGCGGCGAGGCCGAGCACCGTTGTGACGACCGCAACGCCGACCACCGCGAGCCGCGCCGCCCGCCATGCGCGGCCAGCTGTCATCGGCCGCCCCGCTCGTTGCGGAACATCGAGACGTCGACGTCGACGCCGTGGTCGGCGAGCTTCTCCAGGAACTTCGGGCGCAGCCCCATGGACACCAGCCGACCGGTGGCGCGGCCCTCGGCGTCGTACGCCGATCCCTGACGCTGGAACGTGAACAGGTCCTGCATCGTGATGGTGTCTCCCTCCATCCCGACGACTTCCGACACCTGCGTCACCTTGCGTGTGCCGTCCTTGAACCGGCTCAGGTGCACGATGAGGTCGAGCGCTGCTGAGGACTGCTCGCGGATCGCCCGGACCGGCAGGTCGACGCCGGCCATGAGCACCATCGTCTCGACGCGAGCCAGTGCGTCTCGCGGGGTGTTCGCGTGCACGGTGCACAGCGAGCCGTCGTGACCGGTGTTCATCGCCTGCAGCATGTCGAGCGCTGCGGCGTCGCGGATCTCGCCGACCACGATGCGGTCTGGCCGCATGCGGAGGCTGTTGCGGACCAGGTCGCGGATGGTGATCGCGCCACGGCCCTCGATGTTCGGCGGCCGCGACTCCAGGCGCAGCACGTGCTCCTGAGCGAGCTGCAGCTCGGCGCTGTCCTCGATGGTGATGATGCGCTCGTTGCTCGGAAGGAAGGACGACAGCACGTTGAGCAGCGTCGTCTTGCCCGTGCCGGTTCCGCCGGACACGAGGATGTTGAGGCGGCCCAGCACGCAGGCATCGAGGAACTCCGCCACCGCGGGCGTGAGCGTCCCGAAGCTGATGAGGTCCTCGACGTCAAAGGGGTCGGCGGCGAACTTCCGGATCGTGAGCAGGCTGCCGTCGAGTGCCAGTGGCGGCACGACGGCGTTGACGCGGCTGCCGTCTGGGAGACGGGCGTCGACCATCGGGCTCGCCTCGTCGACGCGGCGCCCCACCCGGGCGACGATCTTGTCGATCGTACGGCGGAGGTGGGCCTCGTCGACGAAAGCACCGTCGACGGCCTCGATCTTGCCGGCCCGCTCGATGTAGAGGGAGTACGGCCCGTTGGCCATGACCTCGGTGACGTCCTGGTCCCGGAGGTAGGGCTCGAGCGGGCCGTACCCCAGGATGTCGTCGGCGACGTCCTGAGCGATCCGGCTGCGGTCCGCGACGGTGAGCGGCGTCTCCTGGTTGGCCAGGACCTCCTGCAGGGTCGCTCGGACCTGAGCCTCGAGCTCGCCCTGCGTCATCGTGACGTCGTAGAGCTTGGGCCCGAGGGCCTCCAGCAAGGCCTGGTGGACGGTGAGCTTCAGGTCGCCGAAGGGGTCGGTCTTCCGGTGCTTCGCCCGGAGCCCCAGGCTCTGGTCGAGACTGCTTTGGTCGGGAGGCGCGGGCTCGTCGGTCCGGTCCTTCTTGGCCCGCGCCAGTCGGTCGGAGAGGGTCATGTCTGCCTCACTCGGCGTCGGAGGAGCCCGCGACGGTCGGCTCGGAGCTGAGCCGGGATCGTGGCGCTGGACAGAGGCGCGATGTGCTGCTCCACGAAGGTGGTGAGGGCGACGGACACGGCGTGGTGCGGCTGGTCGGTGACGATCGGCACACCGCGGTTCGTGGCAGCAGGCACGGCGCGTGAGGACGGGATGAGGGCGGAGATCGGCGACCGCAGCGTCTTCTCCACCTCGGTCGCGTCCAGGCCGACCTTCGAGTCGGCCCGGTTCAGGATCAGCCGGATTTTCTCCTTCGGGTAATTGAGGAGTTCGAGCGTCTCGAGAGACAGCTTGAGGTTCTTCAAGGCCGGGATGTCGAGCGTGGCGAGCAGGATGGCCAGGTCGCTGACGTCGAAGGCGGCGAGGACCTGGTCGGTGAACGCCGGCGGGGTGTCGATGATCACGTAGTCGAACATTTCGCGCATGATCGTGAGCAGGCGCGTCACGAGGCTGACCGGGATGTTCTCCGCCAGCCCCGGCTCCACGGGCGCCGACAGGACCCGCAGACCGGGGGAGTGCTGCGTGAGCAGCGACGCCACCCCCGGCGGGTCCAGCGTGTCCTCGAGCTGGATCGCGTCCCCGATCGTGTGGGTCGGAAACAGCTGCATCGCGATCGCGACGTCCCCGAACGCCAGGTCGAGGTCGACGATGCAGACGTCGCGGCGTCCGCCGTCCGCGAGCGCCGCCCCGAGGTTGGTCGCGACCGTGGTCTTGCCGCAGCCGCCCTTGGCGGAGAAAACCGTGATGATCGTCGCGCGACCGCGCGCCTCCTCGTCGAACTCGTCGCCCGAGACGGCGAGCATGCGGCTGGCCAGCTCTGCCGCGTGACGTGCCGCCGCGTTGATGGCTGCGAGCTCGCGGGTGTTGACGACCTCGCGCACCCCCGAACGGAGTGCGTCCGAGAGCACCTTCGCGTCCACGCGCGAGCGCACCAGCACGACGCCGACGTGGGGCCTGCTGACGCGCAGCCTCTCGGAGAGCGCCAGTGCGGCCTCTGTCGGGATGCTGGGTCCCACGACGACGACGTGCTCGTGCTCGTTCTCGCGCAGGTGCCGGTCCACGAGCTCGAGCGAGCCGAGGACCGGACTGTCCGGTCCGAGCACGCTGCGCAACGTCGCGGCGGAGGTGGGGTCGTGGTCGACGATGATGGACATCAGCGGAACACGTTCTCTGCGGTGACGCCGGGGTTGCTGGGGGACTCGTTCGTGATCTTCGACTTGTCGTTGAGCAGCGCGAGGTAGAGCGACCCACCGCCGGAGCCCGTGGCGTACATGAGCTTCTCCGCCTGCTGCTGGGTGAGGG